>NZ_JBIBWD010000009.1:0-436933 GCF_043080985.1 Streptomyces sp. NPDC014894 | reverse complement strand
CACCACCACACCCCCGACCACCCACAACACCCTCAAAATCCACGCCCGCACCCGCTACGGCAACATCGACATCCGCCGCGCCCGCACCTGACCCCAAACCTGTCATGCTCACGCCCACCACGCCGGGCGATCGGAAGGCCGGGCCGGGTCGGATAGGTTCGATCACATCCCGTCGGAGAACGGGCCCGCACCTACGCCTGAGGGAGCTCGGATGGCCACGATTCATCACACGACGGTGACGCCCACCAAGCTGGAGCTGCTCGCCGACTGGATGCCGAAGCAGGACTGGTACGCGCGCGGCGCGAGGACGCCGGAACTGGTGCCGGCCGGAGGGTTCCGGCTGGACGATCCGGCGGGCGCGGTCGGCCTGGAGTTCATGGTCGTGGCGGACACCGCCGGGCCGGAGCCGGTGGCGTATCTGGTGCCGATGGCCTACCGCGGCGCGGCGCTGGAGGGCGTATCCGGCGAGGCGCTGATCGGCACGACCGAGCACGGGGTGCTCGGCGCCCGGTGGGTCTACGACGGCGTCCACGATCCGGTGGCGATCGCGCAGTTGCGCGCGCTGCTGCGCGGCGAGGCGGTACCGCAGCACCAGAGCCTGAGCGACACCCCCGACCCGACGGTCACCGTGCGCGGAGGCGGCCCCGGCGACGGGACCGACGTGCGGATCAACCGGGTCCTGCGGCCGGCCGGGGAGGCCGCGCCCGGGTCGGCCGCGGAACTCGTCGCCGGGTGGAACTGGCCGGACGGCACGGCCGCGCGAGGCGTACTCGCGTCCGTCGCGCCGCGCTGACCGCCCCGCCCGCGACCGGCCGCCGCGTGTCGGCCCGGCCCCGCGGTCGAGCGCGGTGACGCGCGGCGTACCGGGACGTACCGGGATGCACCGGGAAGCTCGGGGACGCACCGCGGGGCGCCGCTGCGGGGACAGCGGCGCCCCGCGGCGTCGGACGGCGGACGGCGGACGGCGGACGGCCGATGACGGCCGGCGGCCCGCGACGGGTGCCGGAGGCCGGGCGGCGTCAGATGGCGCGTACCCCGGTGCGGACACCGATGACACGTGCCACCCGCTGGACGTCAGTGGTCGGAGCGTTCGGGGAGGGGCTGCTCCTTCCCCCGGCCCCGGCGGAGCACGGTCAGCCCGTAGCAGGCGAGAAGGACGACGGTGAAGGCGATGCCGATGCCCGCCGCCTGCCGCATGTCGGGCACCTCCACCGCGGTCGCGGCGACCGCGAGCACCCCGACCACGGCGACGATCGCCAGCTTCCCGCCCGCCGGGACGCTGAATCCGGTGAACTCCTCGGGGTGCGCGGTCCGGTGCCGCCGGAAGGCGATGTACGAGGCGAGGATGAGCAGCCACACCAGCAGGACCGCGAAGAGGGCGATCGACATCAGGATGCCGAAGAGGCCGCTGACGTCGTAGAAGGCGAGCAGCGCGGCGACCGCGATGCCCAGGGTCGACGCGGCCAGGGCGACCGCCGGGACGCCGCGCCGGCTGAGCCGGGCCATCGGCGCGGGGGCCAGCCCGTCGCCGCCGAGCGAGTGCAGCAGCCGGGACGCTCCGTAGAGATGGGCGTTGGCGGCGGACATGGCGGCGATGAGCACGACCATGTTGGTGATGGTCGCCGCCGCGGGCACGCCGATCTCCGAGAAGACCCGTACGAAGGGGCTGGTCTCGACGCTCCCGTCGCCGTCCGCCATCTTGCGCCAGGGGATCAGGGCGAGGACCAGGGTGATGGAGAGGAGGTAGAAGAAGCTCAGCCGCCAGGCCAGCTGGCGCATCGCGGTGCGGATGGTGCGCTGCGGGTCGATGGCCTCGGCGGAGGCGATGGCGACGACCTCGAAGCCGGCGTACGCGAACATCACCACGGCCATGGCGAGCCAGATCGAGCCGGCTCCGTGCGGCAGGAATCCGCCGTCGTCGCCGAGGTTGGCGAGGCCGGCGGCCTTGGTGTCGGGCAGTCCGAAGAAGACCAGGAGGGCGGCGCACAGGATGAACGCGCACAGCGCCACCACCTTGACGGTGGAGAGCCAGAACTCGGTGGCGCCGAAGGACTTCACGCTGATGATGTTGACCGCGAGGACCACCGCGGCGATCGCCAGGATCGCCAGCGACATCGGCACCTCGGGCCACCACCAGCGGATGTAGAGCGCGGAGGCGACGACCTCCGTCCCGATGACGACGACCGCGCTGAACCAGTACAGATACCGGCTGAGGAATCCGGCCCACGCGCCGAGATAGCGGTGCGCGATGGTGCCGAACGAGCCCTGGACCGGGTGGGCGGCGGACATCTCGCCGAGGAGGACGGCGATGATGGCGACCAGCACCGCGCCGATCGCGTACGAGACGATCACGGCGGGCCCGGCGACCGATATCGCGGAGCCGGAGCCGAGGAAGAGTCCGGTGCCGAGCGCGGAGCCCAGCCCGATCATGGTGGTCTGCCGGTGGGTGAGGGAGCGGACCAGTCCTTCGCCGGCGGCGGGCTCCGGTCTGGTGCCGTCGTCGGCGGCGGCGCCGGAGGGGGTCGGGGCGGGCGGTGCGGAGTCGCTGGGTGCGGCCATGGCGGTGGTGCCCTTCTGGATGGTGACGGGGGTGCGAGCGGGAGAGGGGAGGCGGCTCAGAACTCGCTGGCGCGGAACGGCTTCGCGGGCGCGTCCCGGTCCGGTTTGCCCAGGACCTTCGGCGAGGACAGCGCGTAGATGCCGTGGTTGGTCAGCGCCCAGGCGATGTTGCGGTCCCACTCCACATAGACCCCGTGGGTCTGGTTGCCGTACGCGTACTCGGCGGTCCCGGCGCCGTACGCCTTCGGGACGAAGTAGGCGGAGACCTCCGGCGAGGCCGGGTCGGAGACGTCGAAGAACTGCACGCCCGCGTTGTAGAAGCCGTAGCTCAGCACACCGGGGGTGTGCCGGCCCGGGTTGGTGTAGTAGCCGGTGCGCTTGGGGCCGAAGCTGCCGCGCCGCTGGCAGTAGTCGGTGATGCCGGCGGCCTTCGGCGGGGTGGGGCGGGGAAGGACGCCGACGACGCGGGGGCGCTTCGGGTCGCGGGCGTCGATCTGGTAGACGTCCTTGTAGGGCTCGTAGCAGTCCTCGGTGAGCGGATAGCCGGAGTAGTAGATCATTCCGGTCTTCTCGTACTGGGAGACGTCGATGTTGTCGCCCTCGGTGCCCGCGACCGAGGCCGGCAGGTCCAGACGGCCCACGGTCCTCATGTTCGACGGGTCGGAGACGTCCAGCACCGTGAGTCCGTAGCCGCCCATGGCGGCGAAGGCGTAACGCCCGCCCTTCTCGACGGGCCTGGGAAGGAAGAGCGGCATCCGGGCGCCCATCCAGCTGGTCCGGTTCCCGCAGCGCGGATTGGTCCGGTACGCGGCGTCCTCGCCGGTCCGCTGGCCCGGCAGGTGCCAGGTGTCGAGTAGCTTCGGGCGGGCCGGGTCGGACATGTCCCAGGACTGGTAGCCGGCCGAGTGCAGATTGGTCGGGTACTCGGTGCCGGAGTAGGTGTCGTCCGGCGCGGCGGCGATGAACATGTACTTCTCGCCGGTCCAGTACGGCACGTCGATCGAGCCGGAGCCCTGCTGCGCGGCGGCCGGGTCGCTCTTCAGCGGATCGGCCTGGGAGGCGTCGGTGGAGACCGTCGTCAGCAGCTTCCAGTCCTTCTTGCGCGGTCCGTCCAGGCGGTAGACCTTGAAGCCCTTGAGCCCCGGCTTGGCGCGCACCTTCCGCACGCCCTCGGGGTTGTTGTACTTGTCCCCGGACGGCTGGTCGGAGAGTTCCGAGATCTGGCGCTTGCTCTCGAAGCTCTGGACCATCACATACGCGTTCAGCTTCTTGTTCCACTGGATGGTGGACGCGCCCCAGTAGTCGTGCGCGGCCCAGTCGCCGTTCGCCCGGGTCTCGTCGCCGTTGACGCTCTTGCGGCTCAGCCTCTCGACCACCTTGACCTTCTTGATGTCGGTGATGTCGTAGACGCGGCCGTCCGAGCGGCTGTACTGGAAGAGATAGCGGCGGCCGTCGAAGTCGACGATGTTCTGCCAGGTGTGGAAGTAGTCGGGGGTGAAGTCGGCTCCCTCGTAGGCGGCTTCGACCTTCATGTTCTTGATGTACGAGCGGGTGTCGTACTCCGCGTTGCGGCCCGGGAAGGGGTGGTCGGAGCCCTCGTCGACCGGGGTGAGGGCGGGGTGCCGGAAGCCGCCGTCGAGCTGCATGCCGTACGAGCCGGGGTCGGCCGGCCCGGGGCGGCGGTCGGCGCACACGTCGAGGATGTTCGGGTCGGCGGGGGCGGTGGCCGCGGCGGCGGCGGTGGTGTCCGCGCCGGACACCCCGGGGGCGAGGAGGGTGGCCGTGGAGGCGGCCGCGACCACGGCGGCCAGAGCGGCGTTTCTGCGGAGGGAACGCATCTGACGGTCCTTTCGGAGAAGGAAGGGAGCGGGACGTGCGCGCGGTGCGCCCCTGGGGCGGGCGACGGTCGGAACGGGCCGGACGGAAGCGGGGGGATCCGGCCGGGTCAGGTCAGGTCACGGTGGGGCGCTGCTGGAACGCGGGGGCGAGGTGCTCGCCGCCGGTCACGACGGCGTGCAGCTCCCGTACGGCGCGCAGGACGTCGGCGTGGGTGACGTACAGGGCGTTGAAACCGAAGCGGAGCAGGTCGGGGGCGCGCATGTCGCCGATGACGCCGCGGGCGGTGAGCGCGGCGATCAGCGGGTACGCCTCCGCGTGCCGCAGGGCGACCTGGCTGCCGCGGCGCGCCGGGTCGCGCGGGGTGGCCGGGGTGAAGCCGAGGCCGTCGAGCAGCTCGTCGGCGCACTCCTGGAAGAATCCGGTCAGGGAGAGGCTCTTCTCCCGTACGGCCGTCATCTCCACCCCGTCGAAGGCCGTGAGCGCGGCCTCCAGGGCGAGCAGCGACAGCAGCGGCGGGGTGCTGATCCGGGCCCTGCCGATGCCCTCCCCCGGGGTGTATTCGCCGGACATGGCGAACGGCTCCGCGTGTCCGTGCCAGCCGGTGAGGGGGTGGTCGAAGTCCGCCTGGTGCCGGCGGGCGATGTAGGCGAACGCCGGTGCGCCCGGACCGCCGGAGAGGTACTTGTAGCCGCAGCCGACGGCGAAGTCGGCCTCGACGGCGTCGAGTTCGACGGGCAGGGAGCCCGCCGCGTGGCACAGGTCCCAGTGCGTCAGGGCCCCGGCGGAGTGCGCGGCGGCGGTGAGCGCGGCCATGTCGTACAGCTCCCCGGTGCGGTAGTCCACCGGGGCGTAGGCGGCGACGGCGACGTTCCCGGCCTCGGCGGCCAGCACGGCGGGGGCCTCCCGGGCCGGGACCCGGCGGACGTCGAGCCCGAGGAGGCGGCCCACGGAGTCGGCGATGTACTGGTCGGTGGGGAAGTGGTCGGGGTCGGTCAGGAGCAGCCGGCGGCCGGGGCGCATCCGGGCGGCGGCGAGGAGGGTGTTGAAGAGCTGGACGCTGGTGGAGTCGCCGGCCACGGTCTGGCCGGGGGCCGCGCCGATCAGCCGGCCGACGGCGTCGCCGGTCCTGATCGGCGCCTCCCACCAGCCGTTGCCGTTCCAGGAGCGGATCAGGTCGACGCCCCACTGGCGGTGCACGGCGTCCTCGACGGCCGCCGGGACGGCGGCGGGGAGGGCGCCCAGGGAGTTGCCGTCGAGGTAGACGACGCCCTCGGGGAGGAGGAAGCGGTCGCGGACGTGGGCGAGGGCGTCGGCGGCGTCCAGCGCGGCGGCGCGTTCGGTCAGCACGGGGTGTCTCCGTCGTGGTGTGAGAGGGCGGGGGCGGACGGTCCGGCGGCGGCCGGGGAGCCGGCGGCGGGCGCGGACCGGGCGTCGCGTTCCCGGGCGAGGTCCAGCGCGATGTCCGTGAGCTGGTCCTCCTGACCGCCGACCAGCCGCCGCCGGCCCGCCTCGACCAGCAGGTCGCGGGTGTCGAGACGGTGGCGCAGGGCCGCGGTCTCCGCGTGCCGCAGGAAGCTGGAGTACACCCCGGCGTAGCCGAGCGTCAGCGTCTCCCGGTCGACCCGTACGGGCCGGTCCTGGGTCGGGCGCACCAGTTCCTCGGCGGCGTCCGTCAGCGGGAAGAGCGCGCAGCCGTGCTCCCAGCCCATGAGGTCGAACACGGCCACCACGGGCTCCAGGGGCGCGTTCCCGGCGCCCGCGCCCTGTCCGGCGAGGGAGGCGTCGACGCGGTACGCCCCGGCCTCCACCGCCACGATGCTGTTGGCCACGCCGAGGCCGAGGTTGTGGTGGGCGTGGATGCCGATCTCGGTGGCCGGGTCGAGGGCGTCGCGGTAGGCGCGGACCCGGTCCCGTACGCCGTCCATGGTCAGCCGGCCGCCGGAGTCGGTGACGTAGACGCAGTGCGCGCCGTAGGACTCCATGAGGCGGGCCTGTGCGGCCAGTTCGGCGGGCGGGGCCAGGTGGGACATCATCAGGAAGCCCGATACGTCCATGCCCAGGTCGCGGGCGAGTCCGATGTGCTGGGCGGAGATGTCGGCCTCGGTGCAGTGGGTGGCGACGCGGACGGAGGTGACGCCGAGGGAGTGGGCGCGGCGCAGGTCGTCGGCGGTGCCGATGCCGGGCAGCAGGAGGGTGGTGAGCCGGGCCCGGTCGAGCACCTCGGCCGCCGCCTCCAGCCACTCCCAGTCGGTGTGCGCGCCGGGGCCGTAGGTGACGGAGGAGCCGGAGAGGCCGTCGCCGTGGGCGACTTCGACGGCGTCGACGCCCGCGGCCTCCAGGGCGGCGGCGACGGCCCTGACCTGATCGAGGGTGTAGCGGTGCGAGACGGCGTGCATGCCGTCGCGCAGGGTGACGTCCTGGACGTAGACCTTGGTCATCGGCGCCCGCTCCGTTCGGCCAGGCGCTCGGCGGTGCGCAGCGCGGCGGAGGTCATGATGTCGAGGTTTCCGGCGTAGGCCGGGAGGTGGTGGGCGGCGCCCTCGACCTCCAGGTAGACGGAGACGAGGAGCCGTCCGCCGCCGGCGAGTCCGATGAGCGGGTCGCCGGCGGCCAGGGCGCGGAACTGGGGTTCCTGCTTGAGCCGGTAGCCGGGCACGTAGGCGGCGACGGAGGCGACCATGGCGTGTACGGAGGCGGCGACGCGGTCGGGGTCGCAGTCGTCGACGACGCAGTGCACGGTGTCGCGCATCAGCAGCGGCGGCTCCGCCGGGTTGAGCACGATGATCGCCTTGCCGCGGGTCGCGCCGCCGACCTGTTCGAGGGCGCGGGAGGTGGTCTCGGTGAATTCGTCGATGTTGGCGCGGGTGCCGGGGCCGGCGGACCGTGAGGCGATGGAGGCGACGATCTCGGCGTAGTGGACGGGGGCCACCGCCGAGACGGCGGCGACGATCGGCACGGTGGCCTGGCCGCCGCAGGTGACCATGTTGACGTTGCGGGCGCCGAGGTGTTCGTCCAGGTTGACGGAGGGGACGACGTAGGGGCCGAGGGCCGCCGGGGTGAGGTCGACGATCGTCTTGCCGTACGGCGCGAGCGCGGCCGCGTTGTGGCGGTGCGCGGCGGCGGAGGTGGCGTCGAAGACCACGTCGATCTCGTCGAAGCCGTCGAGCGCGAGCAGTCCGGCCACGCCGTCGGAGCTGGTCGGGACGGAGAGCCGGCGGGCTCGTGCGAGCCCTTCGGACTCCGGGTCGACGCCGATCATCGCGGCGGCGGTGACGTTCCCCGAGCCTCTGATGATCTTGATGAGGAGATCGGTGCCGATATTGCCCGATCCGATCACGGCTGCCTTCATCGGACGGCCTCCTTCGACAGCGGGGTCAGGCCGAAGAACCGGACGGCGTTGCCGCCGAGGACGGCCGCGCGCTCGGCCGGGGAGAGCGCGCTCTCCCGGACCAGCCGGCCGATCTCCTCCTCGCCGAGCGGGAACGGGTGGTCGGAGCCGAGCAGTACGCGTTCCGCGCCCATCACGTCCACGAGGAGCCGCAGCGCGCCGGGGTCGAAGACGGCCGAGTCGACGGAGAAGCGGTCGGTGTAGTGCGAGGGCGGGTGCGGGGTGTCGGCGCGTACGAGGTCGCGGCGGCGCCAGGCGTTGTCGGCCCGGCCCAGGAGGTACGGGAAGCTGCCGCCGCCGTGGGCGAACATCAGCCGCAGCGAGGCGGGGAGGCGTTCGAAGGCGCCGGACAGGATCAGCGAGAGGATGGTCAGATGGGTCTCGCCGGCCATGCCCGCCAGCCAGGCCAGCATGTACCGGGAGAACCGGGGTCCGGACGGCAGGTCCCAGGGGTGGACCAGGACGGCCGCGTCCTGGTCGGCGCAGTGGGTGAGGAACTCGGTGAGCGCGCCGTGGTCGAGGTCGCGGTCGCCGAGGTGATTGCCGATGTGGACGCCGTGGAAGCCCTGGCGCATCGCCTCGCTGAGCGTCTCGCAGGCCGCCTCGGTGTTCTGGAGCGGCACCTGGCACAGCGGGGCCAGCCGGTCCGGGGCGTGCGCGGCGTACCGCAGGAGGTGGGAGTTGACCGTACGGCACCAGTCGACGGCGCGGTCGGGTTCGAGGTCGTAGCCGAAGAGCATCGGGGTGCTGGAGAGCACCTGGACGTCGACGCCGAGCCGGTCCAGGTCGGCGACGCGTACGGCCGGGTCCCACAGGGTGCGGAGCACGGGCCGGTACTCGGCGGAGCCGGCCATCATCATGCCGGCGTCCGGGCCGTCCGTGGTGCGCAGCCAGGGGGCGTCGTCGGAGCCGGTGAGCAGCCGGGACTCGGCGCGGCCGATCTCCGGGAAGACGTGGGCGTGCACGTCGACGACGGTCACGCGCCGGCCTCCTCGTCGCGGCGGGTGCGCGGGCGCAGTTCCGAGGGCCAGTCCCGGCCGGGGTGCACGGCGTCGCAGTGCGGGCAGGTGCGGGCGGCCTCGTCGGCGTAGAACGCGCCGAAGACCGGCGGGAGGTCGTCGACGATCGAGGTGAGCTGGACCTCGCTGCGGTGCACCAGGCGGTGGCACTCCATGCAGTACCACTCGAAGGCGTCGCGGTGTCCCTGCGGCCGGGCGAATTCGACGACGAGGCCGATGCTGTCCTCCTCGGGCCGCTGCGGGGAGTGCCGCAGGTGCGCCGGGGCGAGGAAGACGTCGCCCTCGCGGATGTGGATGTCGCGCGGCGGCCGGCCCTCCTCCTCCATGACGCGGAGCACCATGTCGCCCTTGAGCTGGTAGAAGAACTCCTCGATCGGGTCGTCGTGGAAGTCGGTGCGCCGGTTGGGGCCGCCCACGACCGTGACCATCAGATCGGCGTCCTGCCAGATCTGGACGTTGCCGACCGGCGGCTTGAGCAGGTGCCGGTGTTCCTCGATCCAGGCCTGGAGGTTGAACGGTCTCATGGTCATCGGCGCTGTTCCTTGTTCTGGGGGAGGTGGGCCACGGCGCTGATCTCGATCAGCAGGTGGGGGTGGGGGAGCTGGTGGACGGCGACGGTGGTGCGGGTGGGGCCGTCCTGGTCGAAGTACTCGGCGTAGACCTCGTTGTAGCCGCCGAAGTCGTTCATGCTGACCAGGTACGCGGTGACCGAGACCAGGTCGCCGAGGCCGCCGCCGGCCGCGGCCAGCAGGCCCGCGATGTTGTCGAGCACGGCCCGGGTCTGGGCGCGGACGTCGAGGTCCGTCACGCCCATCGGGTCGGCGCTCGCGCCGGCGAAGGTGCCGTCGGGGCGGCGGGAGCTGGTGCCGGAGACGAAGACGAGGTCGCCCGCGCGCCTCAGGTGCGGGAAGCGGCCGCGCGGCGGGGCGGCGCCGGGGACGATCACGCGTCCTCCCGGGCCGCGGTCGGGGCGGTGCCGGCGGTCGCCCGGGCGGGCCGGGCCGTCGTGTTCGCGGCCCGGGCCGTCGCGTTCGCCGGCCGGGCCTTCGTGTTCGCGGTCCCGGCGGCGGTCCCGGCGGCCTCGGCCGCCTCCGCCGCCTCGGTGGTGAACCGGACGGCGCCGAGGCCCGCGACCGTGGCCCGTACATGCGTACCGGGCGGCAGGGGTACGGCGGCGGTCGCCGCGCCGGCGAGGATCACGGTGCCGGCCTCCAGCGGGCCGGCGAGCCGGGCCGCGGCGGCGAGGGCGCGCAGCGGGTGCCCGAGGATGGCCGCGGTGGAGCCGGTCTGGGCCGGGCGGCCGTCCAGCTCCAGCAGGACGCCGAGGTTGTCGAGATCGCCGAGGGCCCGCCAGGGCCCCACGACATAGGCCGCGGCGGAGGTGTTGTCGGCGATCACCTCGGGGAGGGAGAACCGGAAGCCGTCGTACCGGGAGTCGATGATCTCCAGCGCGGGGGCGACGGCCGCGACCGCCGAGGACGGGTCGGCGCCGGGGCGCAGGGTGTCGCCCAGGAGGAAGGCGATCTCCGGCTCGACCCGGGGGTGGATCAGCCCGGAGAGGTCGTACCGGCCTCCGTCGGGGATCTCCATCCGGTCCGTCAGCCGCCCGTGGATCAGGTCGCCCACGCCCATCTGCCGCATCTTGGCGAGGCTGGTGAAGCCCAGCTTGACGCCGGTGAGGCGTTCCCCGCGGGCGAGCCGCCGCGCGATCAGGGCGGCCTGGACGGCGTACGCCTCGGCGGTGTCCTCCAGGCCGCTGCCGCCGCCGGGCAGCGGGCGCGCGTCCAGCGCGGAGGTGTCGAGGGAGGCGGCCAGGGTCGTGATGTTCATCGGAGCGTTCCTTCCGCGCCGGCGCGGCCGAAGGCCGCGCGCACCGAGCCGAGTCCGTCGACCCGGGCCTCGAACACATCGCCGGGCTCGACGGCCGCCATGGGGCCGAGCGCTCCGGTGAGCACGGTGTCCCCGGCCCGCAGCGGACGGCCGAGCCGTACGAGGGTGTCGGCGAGCCAGACGGCGGCGTGCAGCGGGTTCCCGAGACAGGCGACGCCCGCGCCGGTGGAGACGGGCTCGCCCCGGCGCTCCAGCACCATGCCGGCGGTCCGCAGATCGAGATCCCGCAGCTGTACGGGCCGGGTGCCCAGGACGTACGCGCCGCTGGAGGCGTTGTCGGCGACGGTGTCGACGGCCGCGATGTCCCAGTCGCGGATCCGGCTGCCGACCACCTCGACGGCGGGCAGCGCGAAGGCGGTCGCCCGGATCACGTCGGCGACCGTGTGCCGCTCGTGGAGGAGGTCGTGTTCGAGGACCAGGGCGACCTCGGCCTCGGCCCTGGGCTGGAGCACCGTGCCCCAGGGGATCTCCGCGCCGTCCGGTACGGCGGTGTCGTCGAGGAGCACGCCGAAGTCCGGGGTGTCGACGCCAAGCTGTTCCCGCACGGCGGCCGAGGTCAGGCCGATCTTCCAGCCGGTGACGCGGCGGCCCTCGGCGAGCCGGCGGTCGGTGAGGACGGACTGGACGGCGTAGGCGGCGTCCAGGTCCCCGGGCGGGAGGAGGTCGCGGACCGGGGCGCACGGGACGCCGGTGCGGTGCGCCTTCTCCAGGCGTTCGGCGGCCCTGGTCACCGGGTCGCGCGTCGCGCCCGCCGCCGGGTCCGGTGGATTCACGGTCTCGTCCGTCGTGCTCACAGCTTCACGCACACATTCATCGGTTCGGAGAAGAAGTCGAGGGAGTGGTCGCCGCCCTCACGGCCGATTCCGGAGGCCTTCACCCCGCCGAAGGGGGCCCGGAGGTCGCGCAGGTTCCAGGTGTTGACCCAGGCGGTGCCCACCTCGAGGGCGGGGGCGACACGGTGGGCGCGGCTCAGGTCGCCGGTCCAGACCGTGGCGGCCAGTCCGTAGGGGCCGGCGTTGGCGAGGGCCAGCGCCTCCTCCTCGGTGTCGAACGGGGCCAGGTGCACGACCGGGCCGAAGATCTCGTCCCGTACCGCCGGATGGTCCTCCGGCAGTCCGGTCAGCACGGTGGGCTCGACCCAGAACCCGCCGTCCCGCTCGTCCCCGAAGACCGGCGTCCCGCCGCCCGCCAGGACGTCGCCGTCGGCGGCGGCCCGCTCCAGATGGCCCAGCACCTTGTCCCGGTGGGCGGCGGAGACCATCGGGCCGTAGCCGGACAGTTCCTTCGCGCCGGCGGCCAGCGCCGCCGCGAACGCGTCGAAGACCGGCCGCTGCACATACAGCCGTTCGGTGCAGAGGCAGACCTGTCCGCTGTGGGTGAAGGCCGAGCGGAGGGCGCCCTCGACGGCCCGCTCCAGATCCGCGTCGGCGAAGACCAGTCCGGCGTTCTTGCCGCCCAGTTCGAAGGAGACCGGGGCCAGCCGGGCCGCCGCCGCCCGCATGATCGTCGTCCCGGTGCGGGATTCGCCGGTGAAGGCGACGGCGTCCACCCCGGGATGCTCGGTGAGCCACTGCCCGGCCGCGTCGGCGCCCGTGCCGTGCACCAGATTGAAGACGCCCGCCGGGACCTCCGCCTCGGCCATCACCTCGGCGAGCAGACAGGCCGTGCCGGGGGTCAGCTCGGACGGTTTGGCCACCACCGTGTTGCCCGTCGCGAGGGCGGGCGCGACCTTCCAGGTGAGGAGGAGCAGCGGCAGATTCCACGGCGAGATCACCGCGACGACGCCGAGCGGCTTGTGGACGGTGTAGTTCAGCGCGCCGCGACCGTCGGGGGTGGCGGTGTGCCAGGAGCGTTCGCTCCGCCCGGCCAGCAGGTCCGCGTACGAGCGGAAGTTGGCGACCGCCCGGGGGATGTCGACCGCGGCGGCCAGCTCGCGGGGCTTTCCGGTGTCGGCGCACTCGGCGGCGACGAACTCCTCGAAGCGGCGCTCGATGCCGTCGGCGATCCGGTGCAGCAGCCGCGACCGCTCGGCGGGGCTCCACCCGGCCCATGGACCGCGCAGCGCCCGCCGGGCCGCGGCGACCGCCCGGTCGACCACGTCCCGGGACGCTTGCGGCACCTCGCCGACGGCCCGCCCGGTGACCGGGTCGACGAGCGGGAACGGCACGCCGGACGCGTCGAACCCGCCTCCTACGTAATGCCGCACGGGTGAAGACACCTTGCAGACCTCCGTTGCTGGATGGGGGGATGTCTGAAAATCGCCCCCGAGGCGTGCCGGTATAGTGCACCCACCCAGCTATGCCGATCCAATGCCGATCGGCGTGAGAGATATAGCGATCCTGGTATGTCGCGGTGCCGGCCGCCCCCGGCCGCCCCGCCCCACCGGAAGGAGCCCGCCGCGATGGACCTCCTGGACGGCCGGCTGAAGTTCCGGCACCTGACCCTGCTGATCGCGGTGTACGAGCACGGGAGCGTCGTCCGGGCGGCCGAATCCCTGCACCTCACCCAGCCCGCCGCGACCCGGACCCTCCAGGAGCTGGAGGCCATCGCCGATCTGCCGCTCTTCGTCCGCGTACCGCGCGGCATGCGGCCCACCGTCTACGGCGAGGCGCTGGCGGAACACGCCCGCGCGGTGGTCGCCGAGGTGCGGCGGGCCGGGGAGCACCTCACCGGGCTGCGGCAGGGGCGGGACGGCACGGTGACCGTGGGCACCCTGCTGGCCGGCGCCAACGTGCTGCTGCCCCGGGCGGTCGCCGGGCTCAAACGCGAACGCCCCCGGCTCACCGTGGTCGTACGGGAGGGAACCCCGGACGTCCTCCACCCGGCGCTGCTGGCGGGCGAGCTGGACGTCATCGTCGGCCGGGTGGGGCCCGCCCCGGCGGAGGGGGACGGGCTGCGCCAGCGGATGCTGTACCGGGAGCCCATCCGGCTCGCCGTCCGCTCCGGCCACCCGCTCCTTCGGGCCGCCGGACTCACGCTCCCGGGCACCCTCGGATTCCCCTGGATCCTCCCGGTCGAGCAGACCGCCCTGCGCCAGGAACTCGGCGCGCTCTTCGCGGACCGGGGCCTCGCGCTCCCCGCGGACCGCGTCGAGTGCACGTCCATCCTCACCATGCGGGCGCTGCTGCTGCAGACGGACATGGTGGCGCTCCTGCCCGAGCTGGTCCTGCGGGACGACGAGCACCTCGCCGCGCTGCCGGTCGAACTCCCCTCGGTCGGCCGCACCGTGGGCACCACCGAGGCCGCCCACCGCACCCGCACCCCCGCCCTGCGGGCGCTGCTCCACCATCTCGACCAGGAGGCGGTCCTGCTGCGCGAGACGCTCGGCGAGGCGGCCGCGCCGCCGGAGGACGGCGAGCGCTGAGCGACCGCGCGGCCCGGGGCCGGCGAGCGCCGGGCGGCGAAACCGGGTCGACGCGGGACGACGCCGTATCCGATCATGCGTTCATGCCCCTGACAGACACCCTCGCCCGAGTCGACGCCGACCTGGCCGCCGGCCGGATTCCCGTCGCACGCCGGCGTCTGCGCGGGCTGGTGTCGTCCTTCCCGAACGATCTGGCGCTGCGCCGGCGGCCGGCCGGGACGTACCGGCTGTACGGGGAGCCGGCCGAAGCGGGCCGCTGGATGTATCTCGAAGAGGACAGGGACGCGGCCGAGACCTCCGCGTTCGAGGCGAGACACCCCACGGCCGAGGGCCGTATGCGCGCCCTCGCGTGGCGGGGCAGCGAGTCGCTCGCCCGAACCGCCTTCGCCGGGGAGCAGTTGGCGGCGGTGCGCACGGCCTGCTCCGAGGCCGTGGGACACCCCGTCGACTGGGACTCCGTGCCGTCCGGCGAGAAGGAGACGGAGGACGGCGGGGGAAGCGCCGTGGGCGGCTTCCTGGCAGGGGCCGGATGCCTGGCGGCGGCGCTGGTGTTCCTCGCGATCTGGGTGAACGGACTCGTCGCCCTCTTCGACTGATCCGGGCCGCCCGGGGCGCCCCTCGCCGCTCGGGCCGGCCTTGACCTTGTCGCGACGTCATGGTCTGTACTGGGCCCACGCGCGGCGGTGGGATCGCCGCCCCGCGCGGACCGCCCCGGCGGGCCGTGCGGCAGCGCCGATCGGCCGGGGCCCGGCGGCGTCCGCGAGGCCGCCTCCGCTCCCCCGCGACGAGAGAGGGCCGATATGACGACTCCGGAGATCCGGACGATCCCGCTCGGGCCGCCCGCCCCCGTCCGGGGGCCGGCGGGGCGGAGGCTGCGGGTGATCGCGCTCCCCGCCCAGCTCGTCCTGGCCGGCGCTCTGATCGCCGGAGTTCCGTCGCCCGGGCCCGTCCGGCTCGGCGGCGCGCTGCTCCTGACGGCGCTGCTCGGCGCGGAGGCCCGCTTCTGGCTGCGGCTGCGGCGGCACGGGCTGTCCGGGCGGGAGGCGCTCGCGCGGATCGTGCCCGAGCCCGTGCGGCGGGTCGCCGCGCACGAGCTGAGGATCATGGCGAGCCTGGTCCGGTGGGCGGCCCGCCGCCGGCACGGCGTCAAGGGCGCCGACGCGGTCTTCCCGCACGGCCGCGACCAGGCCGCCATGATGTACGGCTTGACGTTCGCGTGCGTCGTCGAGACCGTCGCCCTGACGTATCTGCTCGCGGACTGGCCCGTGGTCCACGCCGTCCTCCTGGTCGTGGACGTCTACACCGTCCTGTTCGTCCTCGGTCTGCACGCGGCCTCCGTCACCCGGCCGCACCTCCTCGCCGACGGCGTCCTGCGCGTCCGGCAGGCAGCCCATGTCGACGTCCGCGTACCGCTCGACCGGATCGCCTCCGTCCGGCGCGAGTCGCTGTTCACCCACGAGAGGAAGGACGGCGAACTGAACCTGCCCATCGGCTCGCGGACCTCCCTCACCCTCATCCTGACCGAACCGGTCGACGCTCCGGCGTTCCTCGGCGCTCCCCGCCCCGTCACGGTGATCAGGCTGCACGCGGACGACCCGAAGACCCTCCACGAAGCCGTCGTACGGGCACGAAACGCCTCGGCCGGGCCGGCCCGGTCCGAAGCGGCGGCCGCCGGTCAGCCCTCCGGGTAGGTCAGCGCTCTCCAGCGTTCCTCCACCCGCTCCGCCGCGTGCCGGCTGGTGAGGTCGTACGCGCGGGGCGGCGTGTGCTCGCTCGCGGCGTAGAGGGTGTCGCCGTCGCGGCTGAAGGCCAGCGCGACGGTCCTGCCGCCCGCTGTCGGGAGGGAGGCGGTCAGCTGCCGGGCGTCCTCGGTGTTCCACAGCTGGAGCCGGCCGTCGGCGCCGGCGATCGCCAGTGTGCGGCCGTCCGCGGTGAGGGCCGCGGCCGATACGCGCCGGAGGCCGCCGGGGCCTTCGCCGCGGAAGGGGGACAGCGAGGAGGTGAGACGCAGGCTCGCGTCGCTGCGCCGCAGATGGACCGAGTCGTAGTCCTCCTCCACCAGAAGATGCCTCCCTTCCGGGCTGAAGACGTAGACGCCCTGTATGTCCTGTCCCTCCGGCCGGCGGACGGGCCGGCCGTCCTCGATGTCCAGCAGGTCGCCGGAGGAGGTGGCGAGCAGATCCCCGCCGGGCTGCACGATCAGGTCTCCGCTCGCGCCCGGCATCACCCGGGTCAGGGTCCGCTCGCGCGGGTCCCAGGTCTCGATCCGTGAGGGGGCGGATCGGCGGTGGGCCAGCAGCGAGTCGCCGTCGGGGGTGAACGCGATGCTGTGCACCTCGTCCCGGGCGGACGACCCGCCGACGCTCTCCCCGCCCACGGGCAGGGTGACGGTGCGGCCCGTCGCGGTGTCCGTCACGTACAGCCGCTGCCGGTGCGCGGGGCGGCGGGTGTCGCTGATGCCGTACGCGAGTTCCCGGCCGTCGGGGCTGAACGCCAGCATCGTTCCGCAGGTCGTCCCGGGATCCACCTTCCCGGGCGGCGGGCAGCTCATATCGGGCAGATCGGCCAGGTGCGAGCCGTCGCGGCCGTCGACGAGCTGGGTCCGGACGCGTCCGGTGCCGGGGTCCATCCGGGCGGTGGCCAGCAGACGGCCGTCCCGGCTGAAGGCCGCCGCCGCGGCGGGCCTGCGGTGCCAGTGTCCGGCGAGGATCTTCTCCAGGGAGAGGGAGCGCACGATGTTCCCGGTCGCGCTGGCGAGGTAGCGGATCCGCTGTTCCGCCAGGTCGAGCCGGAGTTCGGCGGCGGATCCGCCGGGCAGCTCGTAGCGGAAGACGAGCGCCGGGGGATCGCCGACGCGCCAGAGCAGGATCTCGCTCCCGTCCGTTCCCGTCATATAGACGCCGTCCGCGCTGAACGTCACCTCGGAGAGCCCTCGGTGCTGGATCCTGGGCAGCTCCTTTCCCGAGGCGGTGTCCCAGACGCGGACACCGGTGTCCTCCACGAGGACCAGCCGGCGGCTGTCGGGGGTGAAGCGCACCCCCTGGCCGGCGCAGTCGGCGCCCGTCAGGGCCGGGGTGCGCGGAGCCGGGGCGCGGCGGTCACGGGAGAGGTCCCGGATCTCGACGGGCGCGCCGGGCAGACAGAGCGCGACCAGCCGGTCGTCCGGGCTGACCACCGCGCGGGGCAGGAACGGGCTCTCGACCAGGCGCTCCAGCAGGACGCGCCCCGATCGCAGGTCCCGCACCCGCAGCGTGGTGCGCCGGCCGTCCGAGTCGTAGAGCGACAGGATCCGGCCGCTGGGGCTCATGTCCGTGGGCTTGGCGGTCGTGGTGAGGTCCCGTGTACGTCCGGTCCGCACGTCCCTCGTCTTCAGCCGGTCGCCCTGGCGGACGGTGAGCCGGCGCAGATCGGAGCTGATGTGCTGCGGGACGAGTCCGGGGCCCAGGCCCGGGAAGGTGCCGGTCCGCTTCTTGGTGCGGACGTCCCAGCTCACCGAGTGCCGCCGTCCCAGGGTGAGCAGGGTGTGTCCGTCCTCGCTGAGGCGGCGGGTCGCGGTGGGATCCGGGTCGGGGTCGAGGAAGACGTCCTGTTCCTTCTGGGTCATCGAGGTCATCAGCGCCGCGCGGGTGGCGCTGACGTCGGAGAGCCGCCAGGCGTCGAGGCTCAGTTTCATGGCGGCGGCCGGGTTGGTCACCCGCCGGCTGTCGGCCAGCGCCACGGTCGAGTGGACCTCGGACTCCAGTCGCGACTGTTCGTGCATACGCCGCTCCTGCCGGGCCGTCACTCCCGCGAGCAGCGCGAGGGCGACGCCGACGGCGAGCGCGGCGAGGGTGGCGAGCAGGGCGCGGCGGCGCCGGCGTTCGGAGGCGTGCGCTTTGCGGGAGGCGGTCAGGAAGGCGAGTTCGACCGGGGTGAGGGTGGCGCGGCGGGCGGGGTCGGCGAAGTGTTCGCGGGCGGCGTCCAGCCGGGCGCCCCGGTAGAGGCTGCCGGGGTCGCGTCCGAGGTCGTTCCAGGCATGGGCGGCCTCGGTGAGACGGCGGTGGGCGCGCAGGCGTTCGCGGTCCTCCTCGATCCAGGCGTTGAGGCGGGGCCAGGCGGTGATGAGGGCCTCGTGGGCGAGGTCGACGGCGGTGTCGTCGAGGGTGAGGAGCCGGGCGCGCGCGAGCCGTTCCACGACGAGCAGGGTTCTGGCCGGGTCGCCGAAGTCGAGTTCGGCGGGGGCGACGGGCCGTCGGGTGTCCTGGGAGCCGTCGCCGGGGGTGATCATGCGGAGCAGGATCAGCCGGGCCAGTTCCTGTCGTTCCGGGGTGAATTCGGCGTAGACGTCCTCGGCGGTGCGGGCGATCGCCCCCTGGGCGCCGCCGGCGGCCTCGTACGCGGCGACGGTCAGGGTACGGCCCTTGCGGCGGCGCCAGGTCTCGCGCAGGGCGTGCGACAGCAGGGGCAGTCCGCCGGGCTCGCCGTCGACGTCGGCGACCATCCGGGCGGTCAGTTCGCGCTCCACGATCAGTCCGGCCGTCCGGGCGGGGCCGACGATCGTCTCGCGCAGCTCGGCGCGGTCCATCGGCCCGACCATCAGCGCGGTGTCGGCGAGCGCGTCCGCGAGGGCCCGGTGACCGGCGCAGCGTCCGTAGAAGTCGGCGCGTACGGCGATGATCACGCGGAGTCCGCTGTCCGGGTCGCGTGCGGTGAGGAGCCGGTCGATGAACTCGTTCCGCTCGCCGGCGTCCCGGCAGAGGGTGAAGGCCTCTTCGAACTGGTCGACCACGATCAGGGTGTCGCCCGCCGCGCGGTCCGCGCCGGCGTTCGGGGGTGTCAGCGCGGCGGCGTGGGTGCGCGGGGGGTGTTCGCCGGGGGTGAGGACGCGGACGGCCGCGAGTCCGGTCGCGGCGCCGTCGGCGCGGAGGGAGGGGATGAGTCCGGCTCGCAGGAGGGAGGACTTGCCGCTGCCCGAGGGTCCGAACACCGCCGCGAACCGGTGGGCGAGCACCAGTTCGCGTGCCGTGCCGATCAGTCTGTCCCGTCCGAAGAACCGGTCGTGGTCGCCGGGCTCGAACCGGGCCAGTCCCTGGTAGGGGGATTCGACGTCGTCGTCGTCCGGGCGGCTGTGCGCGGCGGTCTGCGCCGTGGCCTCGTGCCAGCGGCGCTCCCACTCCCCCGGGTCTCCTCCGCAGGCCTTCGCGTAGGCGAGGGCCACCGCGAGCGAGGGCAGCTGTTCCCCGGCGGCGGCCCGGGAGAGCGTGGTGACCGAGTAGGGGACATCGCGCGCCATGGCCCGGTAGGTGGGGCCGCCCGCCTTCGCGCGGAGCTGCCTCAGTTCGTACGCGAATCGCCGCACCGGCCCGTCGTCCGGGTCGATGGGCACTTCCCGGCGTCCCATGCTCTGTTCCCCCTTCGGGCGTCGGCCGCCCGGCGGATGGTATGAGGGGGCGCGAGAGGCTCACAAGATCGGATTCCGGCCGTGGGCCCGGGTCGTTCGACTGTCTCTCCGCCGAGGCCGGAGCGCCGCCGGCCGGGTGGCGGGGCCCGTGCGCCGGGCCGCTACGGCCGGGCGGGGCCGTGCACGCGGCGCGGCGCCGGCCGGCGTGCCGCCGCTGGTGCGGCGGCGGCACGTCAGTCGGCGCCGGGACTACGCGGTCTCGACGGTCCCCGTGAGGGGTTCCGTCATCGCAGGGCGTCGTTGTTGCGGGCGGTCCAGATCGCGAGGGCGGCGAGCAGGGCGCAGACCCCGCCGAGCCAGAGCACGCTCTGGAGGGTGAGGGTGTCGACGATGAGGCCGCCGACCAGCGCGCCGAGGCCGATGGAGAGGTTGAACACCGCGACCCACAGCGAGCTGGCCGCTTCCACGGCCTGCGGGGCGGACTTGATCATCCAGGTCTGGAGGCCGACGGACACGCCACCGTAGGCGAGACCCCAGGCGACCAGCAGGACGATGCCGCCGACCGTGGTCTGACCCAGCAGCAGGAAGAGCGGCATCGCGACCGCCAGGGCCACCGCGGTCATCAGCACGCTTCGGTACACCTGGCGCGAGAGCGCCGCGCCGGCGGCGAAGTTGCCGATCATGCCGGCCACGCCGAAGCCGAAGAGCAGCGGGCCGACGAAGCGCTCGTCGATGCCCGACAGCTTCTGCAGCACCGGGCTGACGAAGGTGTACGCGGCGAAGTGACCGAAGACGATGAGCACCGTCGCGATGATGCCGACGCGCACTCCCGGGTTGCGGAACTGGTCCATCAGCAGCTTCGGCCGGATGGCCTGGGAGGCGACCAGCCCCGGCAGGACCACGAGCAGGGCGATCAGGGTGATGAGCGCCAGGGCGCTCAGCGAGGCGAAGGCCATGCGCCAGCCGGTGAGGTCACCGAGGAGGGTGCCGAGCGGAACGCCGAACACATTCGCCGCTCCGACGCCGCCGAAGATGACCGCGGTGGCGCGTGGTACGTCGGCGGGGGCGACGAGCCGGACGGCCAGGCCGCTGGCGATCGCCCAGAAGCCGCCGATCGCGATGCCGACCAGCACCCGGGAGCCCACCAGCACGCTGTAGTTCGGCGCGAAGGCGGTGGCCAGGTTGGACACGGTCATCAGGGTCATCAGTCCGAGCAGCAGGATGCGCCGGTCCATCTGCCCCACGAGCATCGGCACCAGCGGCGCCGCGAACGCGGCGACGATGCTGGGCACCGTGACCATCAGGCCCGCCGTGCCCTCGGAGACCGACATCGCGGAGCCCACGGAGGTCAGCAGACCGATCGGCAGCTGCTCGGCGGTCACCAGCAGGAAGGTACCCAGAGCCACCGCCGAGACCGCCATCCAGCGGCTTCTCTCCGGGGCCTCCGGGTCCTTCGGCTGGGCCGGGATCTGTTCTGCGGTCGTCAAGGGAGCCTCCTTCAACAATTCGGGAGCGCTCGCTCCCATACTCACTACGGTAGTATGGGAGCGTTCGCTCCGCAAGTTGGGTAAGGTGAATACATGGCACGCCCCCGACAGTTCGACGAGAAGAACGCGGTCACCTCGGCGACCGAGCTGTTCTGGCGACGCGGTTACCACGCCACCTCGGTGCGCGACCTGGGTGACAAGCTGAGACTCACGCCCAGCAGCCTGTACCGGACGTTCACGGACAAGCACACGCTGTTCCTGCGCGCGCTCGACCACTACCGGGCCACCGAGTCGGCACAGGCCCGGCAGCGGCTCGACGTGTCGGACCGCCCGGTCCGGGAAGTGCTGCGGGAATGGATGCTGTGGCTGGTCACCTGCCCGCCGGGCAAGGCGGGCCGCGGCTGCTTCGTGGTCAACACCGCCACCGAGCTGGGCACCACCGACGACAAGGTCCGCCAGCGGACCGAGGCCGCGTTCGAGGTCACCCGGCAGGCTCTGCGCTCCGCGCTGGCCGAGGGCCGTGACCGCGGCGAGCTGTTCGACGACCTCGACATCGACGACGCCGTCGAACTGCTCTTCACCACGGTGCTCGGCCTGCGGGTGCGAGAACGCGCCGGTCATGACCTCGACCGTCTGACCAGCGCGATCGATCTCGCGATCCGGACCCTGGGACCGGCGCCCATGGTCAGGCCCGATCGGGCCTGATCCCGCCCGATCGGGCCCGGTCCAAAGGGCCCGATCAGGCCCGGCCCGGAAGAAGGACCCTAGGCCGGCGCGCCGAGCCACGCGGTGGCCACCTCGACCAGGCCCGGAGCCTTCGCCCCCCGGCCCCGCGCGCTCCAGAGCACATAGCCGTCGGGGCGGATCAGGAGCGCCGGAGCCGGCATCGCGGACGCGGTCTCCGGCACCACCTCGACGATGTTCAGCCGGTCGGACCAGGGCGCGGCCAGTCCCGCCTGGTCGGCCGCCTGAGCCGTGTGGACCAGCAGCGGGCGCCCGTCGTGCAGCAGGGCCGCGAGGGTCGCCGAGCCCTGGGCCGTCTTCAGCCGGGCGTCCGGGGCGAAGGCGCCGGCCAGGGGGTCGCCGGGCACGCCGACGTCGTAACGGATGTCGGTGCCGCTGATCATTCCGGTGAGGAAGTCGTTCACCTGCGGCAGATGCATCGTCTCGCGGAAGAGTTCGCGCAGCGAGTCCGTGAGCACTCCCGGGTGCATCAGCGCCACTTGGGCCCGTACGTTGTACAGGACGCGCGCGGCCACGGGGTGCCGCTCGGAGTGGTAGGTGTCGAGCAGGCCGGGCGGCGCCCATCCCTTGACCTCGGCCGCGAGCTTCCAGCCGAGGTTGACGGCGTCCTGGAGGCCCGTGTTCAGCCCCTGTCCCCCCATGGGGAAGTGGGCGTGGGCGGCGTCCCCGGCGAGCAGCACCCGGCCGCTGCGGTAGCTCTCGGCCTGGAGGGCCGCGTCGCTGAACCGCGTGAGGTCCTGGGGCTCCGCCATCGGCACGGGGCGGCCCGCGATGCGCTCCATGCTCTCCTGAAGCTCCTCGAAGGTCACAGGAGACTGGCGGTCCGGCGCGGGGCCGCGGAAGTCGTAGGTGCACACCCGGCTGTGTCCGCCCGGGTTCAGCCACACCAGGGTCCAGCCGCGCGGTGTGCGCTGCCAGCCTCCCGGAGCGGTCCAGGGATCGAGCAGTCGCACCTCTCCCATCAGCGCCGCCACGGTGGCGGGCGTGCCGGTGAAGGGGATTCCGGCGGAGCGGCGGACGGCGCTGCGCACCCCGTCGCAGCCGACCACCCAGCGGGCGGTGATCCGGTTCCGGGTCCCGTCCACGCCCTGGAGGTCCACCCGGACGTGGTCGCCCTCGTCCTGGACGCCGGTGCACTCCTGGCCGCGCAGGATTCTCGCGCCCAGTCGGCTCGCCCGCTCGGCGAAGACGTGCTCGGCGTACGCCTGGGGGCTGCCGACGATGACGGGGCCCTCCGCGCTCACATCGGCGAGGTCGATGTCGAACATTCCCGCGAAGTGGAAGGGGACGCTGCTCCGTCCGCCCCGGGCCGGCCTCGGCTGCACGGCCTCGCGTAATCCCCTGCGGTGCAGGCTCTCCACGGTACGGGCGTGCAGCGTCCCGGCCTTCGACACTCCGGAGGGCTCCGGGAGACTCTCCACCACCAGCGGCTGGACGCCTTGCAGGGCCAGTTCGTGGGCGAGCAGCATCCCGACGGGACCACCGCCCACGATCACCACGTCACAGGTGACCGGCTCGTCCGCGGAGGCGTCTGACAGTTGCTTCACTGTGCTTCCTCACCTTCGTACTGAGCGGGTGGGTGCGAGCGATGCCACGCCCGCACCCACCTCTGATCGCCGGGTGACAGCTGGGGGTTGTACTGCACCCGGACGGCTGCGGCTGCGGACTCGCGGACGAGCCGGTGCGCTCCCCCGCGGATCCTCTTTGCTACGTACATACTAGTACCTTCGAAGGCGTGATTCGCAAGGCGAGCGGGCCGGCGGAACCACCCGGCTCGCCTTGAGCCATACAGTCCGCGTATGTTCGTACAATGGCTGCCATGACACTCCGTCATCCGAAGACCGATGAGATCCGGCTCGAGGACGTGCTCACCGCGCTGAGCAATCCGCTGCGCCTCAAAGTCGTGCGCACGCTCGCCGAGTCCGGCCCGACCCCGTGCGGAAGCCTGCTCGACGGCGTCCCCAAGTCCACGCTCACCCACCACTGGCGGGTCCTGCGGGAGGGAGGGCTCATCTGGCAGGAGGCCGTGGGCCGCGAGTACACCCTGACCCTGCGCCGCGACGATCTGGAGCGGCGCTTCCCCGGGCTTCTGCCGACCGTGCTGCGGGCCGCGGACGCCCCCGCGCCGCGCTGAGCCGAACCGAGGCCGCCCCGGGCTCGGCGGAGCCCGGGGCGGCCTCGGCGCCGGGGAGGCGTCAGGGCAGCCGCACCGACTGGCCGTGCCGGAAGAAGTCCGTCGGGTCCCAGTGGGCCTTGGTCTGCTGGAGACGGGCGTAGTTCGCCCCCCAGTAGAGGTCGTGCCAGGGCACCGTGGAGGTGTTGTACTGCGGGCTGTTCAGATCGATGTCGCAGTAGTTCACGAAGCAGCCCGAGGTCTGCTGGTCCAGCACGGGCACGCCGCCCTTGGTCGCGTACGTCTGCTGGTACAGATTGCGCAGCCAGGCCAGGTTGACCGCGTCGTCCTCCGTCTCGGTCCAGTTGGCCTGGTAGAGCACCTTGAACGTGGAGTCGCGGTGCACGGCCGCGGTGGCCCCGGACGCCACCGCGTTCACCTGCGCCCCGTAGGAGCTGACCACGACCTGCGCCAGGGGGTTGTCCAGCGTCGTGACCTTCAGGTTGTTGTAGATGGTGGTGATCTGGGCCGGGGTGAAGCCGAGCCGGTGGTACGCGGACTTCTGGTCGCCGCGCAGCGTCGGGTTGGTCATCACCTGGTTGTCCGTGCCCAGGTAGTGGGTGGCCTTGAGCCAGCTCCAGCGCCGCGGCACGAAGAAGTTGGCGAGCGGGCCGTGGGCCGAGGAGTTGGCCGAGGGCTGCTGGGGGGCTATGGACATGCCCTGGGTGACGTAGTCGAGGAAGTTCTGGAGCACGACGTCCGCGTTCGGGGTGTCTCCGGTGACCTGCGTCAGCAGCCCGATCTCCCCGGCGGACTTGTGGTTGAGGATCAGCAGGGAGACCAGACCCGGCGTGTCCCCCGGGGCCGCGTGCGCCTCGTGCCAGTTGGTGAAGTTGCGCACCAGCGTGGCGAAGTCCGTCTGCGTCAGATTCGCCCACGGCCAGGACACGGCGCTGACGAGGACCTCGGCCGGCGGCTTCGGCAGCAGCGTGGCGGGATTGGTCCCGGTGGCGTTCGGGGAACGGAACCAGTAGCGGGTGACGATGCCGAAGGTGCCGCCGCCGCCCCCGGTGTGCGCCCACCACAGATCCTTGAGGGGGCCGGTGTCGTCGCGGGTGGCGACCACCGCCTTGGCGACTCCGGCGCTGTCCACCGTGACGACCTCGACCGCGTACAGATGGTCCACTATCAGCCCGTCGCGGCGGCACAGCAGGCCCCAGCCGCCTCCGGCGACATGGCCGCCCGCGCCCACCGAGTAGCACATGCCGCCGGGGAGGGTCACTCCCCAGCCCCGGTACAGCCGGTCGTAGACATCGCCGAGATTGGCGCCCGGCTCGACCGCGAACGCGTTCTTGGCCGTGTCGAAGTACACCCGGTTCATCTCGGACATGTCCACGATCACCTTGACGGCGGAGTTGTAGACGAACTCCTCGTAGCAGTGGCCGCCGCTGCGGACCGTCACCCGCTTGTTCGCCGCCACCGCCTCTCCGACGACGGCGACGACCTGCTTGGTGGTGGACACCAGGTGGACACGGTCGGGCGACGCCGTCCAGCGCTGGTTCAGGCCGACCGTGACGTCCGAGTACCGGGGATCCCCGGGCTGGATCGGGGCGGTGGCGAAGGGAATCGAGTCGACGGATCTCACACCGGAGGCGGCCGCGGCCGGCTGGGCGAAGCCGATCGCGGTCGCCCCGGCCGCCGCGCCGGTGGCGGCGAGGACGGAACGGCGGGTGGGCTGCTTTCCATTGCTTGACATGGGAACTCCCGAATCAGAGGTGGGATCGGCCGTGCGCGCCTGTCATTCGCTGCGGCGTCACGGACTACTCCAGGTATTCGTCGCCGAATTCAGGACCTACCTCATAGCCGTAGGCCACATCCTTGAGACGCTGTTCCTCCGAGGGCGGCGGAGTGTCCTTGTCGGCGGGGACGCCGACATTCAGGAAGAACCTCTCCTTCCCGCCGGGAAGGGTCATGAAGAGCATCTTCGCGGGCTCCGGGGAGACGTTCTTGAAGGCGTGCTCCGTGCCTCGCGGGACATAGACGAAGGTCCCGGCCGGGGCCTCGTGCTTACCGTCCTTGTCGCGGAATTCGACGGTGCCTTCGAGCACGTAGAAGGCCTCCTCCTCCCAGTGGTGGATGTGCAGCGGCGGACCGCCGCCCTCCGGGACGACCGCCTCGATGAGGAACAGCGACTTTCCGGTGTTGTGCTCACCGGATTTCACGGTGTAGTGGTCGCCGAAGGCCCATCGGCTCGGCCCCTCCCCGGGCGGGACGATGACGACCTCGTTCTTGTTCTGGCCGGCGAAATATCCCAGGCTCATCGGCCCTCGCCCCCGTACAGCGCGTCCAGCTCCTTGACATCGGTCTCCGACAGCCTCAGCTCGGCCGCCGCGATGTTCTCCTCCAGGTGCTCCGGGCTGGAGGTGCCGGGGATGCAGCAGATGTTCGGGGAGTGCTGGAGCAGCCAGGCGAGGGCCACCTGGTACGGGGTGGCCTCCAGGCGCTGCGCCACCGAGTGGATCACCTGCGCGTCCAGCGGCACATGCTGCGGCACCTTCGTGTCCGTCGCCGTGTCCTTCTCGTGCTGGAGGGTGAACGTGCCCAGCGGGAAGAACGGCATGAAGGCGATCCCCGCCTCGGCGCAGGTCCGCACGAGGTCCTCGTGCAGACGGCGCACCACGTTGTACTCGTTCTGCACGCAGACGACCGGGGCGATCTCCCGGGCCTCCGCCACCTGCCGGGCGGTGACGTTGCTGACCCCGAGATGCCGGATGAGGCCCTCCTCGCGCAGTTCGGCGAGCGCCCCGAAGGGTTCGGCGATCGAGTCCTCGGGGCCGAGACCTCCGGCCTCCTCCACGATCCGCAGGTTCACCACGTCGAGCTGGTCGCGGCCCAGGCCGCGGAGGTTGTCGTACACGGCCCGGCGCAGCTGCTCCGGCCTCAGCGCCGACGGCCAGGCCTTGTCCGGGGTGCGGACGGCGCCGACCTTCGTCACGAGGACGAGGTCGTCGGCGTAGGGGTGGAGGGCCTCGCGGATGACCTCGTTCGCGACGTACGGTCCGTAGTAGTCGCTGGTGTCGATGTGGTTGACGCCCAGCTCCACCGCGCGCCGGACCACCGCCACCGCCCGTGCCCGGTCCTTCGGCGGGCCCCAGACTCCGGGGCCGGGGAGCTGCATCGCTCCGAAACCCATCCTGCGGATGGCGAGTTCTCCGGCCAGGGCGAACTCCCCCGCCGCGGCGGCGGGCTCGGCGCCGGCGATCGCGTCGCTGATGGACATGGTCTGCTCCTTCGAGAGGTGATGGGGTCGGCTGTGTCCGGACGCGCCGGTCAGCCGCGGATGACGGTCTTGCTGCGCATCAGGAATTCGCCGAGATAGCCGTCGTGCGGCACGGCGCGGTCCATCCAGTGGGTGGGGTGGTCGCCGACGTACACATTGGCGATGGTCCGGTCGGCGACCAGCTCGTCGATCAGCTCGCCGTCCGCCGGCGCGTCCTCGTCGTCGGTCAGCACGCCGACGACGAGCGAGTCGCCCAGGACAGCGGCGCCGTCGGCGCGATTCCAGGGCACGACCCAGACGCAGGGGAAGGGCAGTTCGGCGGTGTGCCAGCCGCCCCGGAGGTCGGGCGCCTCGAACACGGCGGGGCGCAGCACCGCGCCCCCGCCGACGAGTTCGTCCACGACGCCCGCGCCGCCGAGGTGGGCGACGGTGCCCCTGGCGCGCTCCAGCAGATGCCGCTCCAGGGCCCTGGCCCGGTCGAGCGGCTGTACGGGCAGCCCGGCCTTCTCGTCCTCGGCGGGCAGGCTGGGCAGCGCGCCGAGACGCTCGGCCAGCGCACGGGCCACCGGGGCGGGATCGCCCTCGACGAAGACGGCGCTGGCGTTGACGCACTTCATGCCGCCGTGGTGCGCGACGGAGTCCACGATCGTGTTGAGGTGCGCCTGCCAGTCCGATCCGGCCGTGACCAGGATCTTCGCCCGGCCGGGCCCCTGGACCAGCACATTGGGGTCGTCGGCGTACTTGCGTACGACGTCGTCGCCTCCGTACACCAGCGCCAGGTCCGCGCCGGTGAGCACCTCGCCGGCCACCGCGTGGTCGGTGGGGAGCAGTACGACGTGGTCGTCGCCGAATCCGGCGGCGCGCAGCGCGGCGACCAGCCGGTGCGGGGTGAACGGCTCCCGGCGGGAGGGCCGGATCGCGACGCGGAAGCCCAGTGCGAGGGCCTCCAGCCAGAGTGCGTGCGGGGCCGGGTGGTTGCCCGCCGCGTTCACGGCGAGCACCTCGCCGCGCCGTGTCCAGACCGCGCTGCCGGTGCGGGTGCGGGTGTCCTGCCAGTCCAGCACCGCGCCGCCGGGCAGCGCTCCGTAGGCCCCGGCCAGGGCGCGGCGCGCCGAGTCGGCGATCTCGTCGGCGGCGGAGCGCACGGCGGGCAGCGGGATCCCGGAGACCCGGGCGACGGTGCGTTCGTACGCGTCGTACGTCAGCCCGTGCACCTCCTCCTCGCGGAAGATCCGGGCCGCCCGGGTGAGGGCGGCGAGACGGCGCTCCCTGGGCAGCGGCTTCGCCTTGTGCAGGGCGGTGAGGGCCCGGCCGACGTACAGCCTGGGCACGAGGCTGAGCAGCGCGACCTCCGTGCCGGCGGTGTCGGTGACGGTCTCGCGGTTGCGCGTGCGGTACGGGCCCCGGGGGCCCAGCGCGTCCAGCGCGTACGGCTCGGACTCGGTCATCAGTAGACCCCCTCGATGACCTTCTCGTCGTCGAACTCGCGCACGGGGGCGATGTCCGCGACCGCGTCGCCGACCTGGCCCGGCAGCGGCCGGATGCGGGTGGCGACGTCCCGTTCCACGTTGTTGGGCAGGAACAGGCTCTTGCCGACGTAGTGCATGACGACCCGGCCGCGCTCGCCGTACTCGACCGGCCGGCGCTTCTCCAGGTCCACCACGTTGTAGGTCATGTACGGCGAGAACGGGTCGTAGACGCAGGGCTCGTCGTCGCTCAGGCCGGGGCGCTCGGTGACATGGCCGAGCGTCATGGTGTTGCCGAAGCCGCTGCACAGCACGGTGTCCGGGAAGAGTTCGGTGCGGTACAGGTTGCGGGTGTCGGCGTCGAGCTGGGTGCCGACCCACATGATGGCCTTGACCTTCTCGCGGACGAGGTCGACGAGTTCGTCGCGGCGGCACAGCCGCTCCAGCACGGGCGGCGTCAGCATCAGCACGCCGATGTCCTGGGAGCGCAGCGGATGCTGGAGCTGGTCGATGAGGTGCTCGGTGTAGAGGTCGGACTCGGCCTGCTCGCCCCGCCCGATGATCTTCTTCACCCAGCGCGGGTCGACGTCGACGGCGAAGGACAGACCGCCGCGCTGGGCCACCAGCTGCTGGAAGGAGGCCCCGACCATGTGGGGCCCGGACGGGATCGACAGCAGCCAGTTCACATCGCGCGGCACGCCGTGCGCGTCCAGCTGGGCGTTGCTGTGGGCCAGCAGCAGGTCCAGCCACTCCTGGAGCATGACGACGCGCTTGGGCGCGCCGGTGGTGCCGCCGCTGTCGAAGACGCCGACGATGCCGGGGCGGGCTCCGTAGCCGCGCGGGATCAGGTCCTCGGCGCGCACGTCCCGCAGCTCGTTGGCGAAGTTCGGGAAGAGCTTCAGATCGTCGAAGGTGAGGATGGACTCGATCGGGTCGAAGTCCAGCCGGCCGAGCCGGTCGAGCCAGAACGGCGCGCCGGTCTCCTTGGAGAAGTGCCAGCGGATGGCGGCGCGGAGGAATTCGTCGGGGTCGGGTGCGGTGCCGTAGGGGAGTTCGAGAAGGGGATCTGCAGCAGACATCGGAGAGCTTCCTTTCGGCCAGGTCCGGCGGGGGCGTGTCGCGGCCCCGGGGTCAGTCGGCCTGCGGTGCCTTGGCGAGCCGGTCGAGGAGTTCGTTGGTCCAGTCGCGGGTGTAGGAACGGAAGTGCGGGAATCCGCCGTCGTAGGGGTCGCCCGTCCAGACGAAGTCGGCGCCCGGGTTGTGCGCGTCGACGCCGGACGCGGTGAAGAGGTGCGGGCTGCCCTGCACCCGGGGGCCGCGTGCCACGGCGAAGTCGCGGTGGATCGCCGCGCGGGCCGTGCCCTGTGCCAGGGCGTCGGCGAGCGCCGTCTCGTCCACGAGCGGACAGTCGGCGGCCACGGCGAGGATCACCGAGGTGAGACTGATGCAGCGGCCCTGTCCGTAGAAGGCATGGCGCAGGGCGGTGTCCAGCTGATCGCTCGCGGGCAGCCCGCCGACGGCCGGGGCCTTCGCGGCCTGTACGGCTTCCAGCGCCGGCAGCGTCGTCACCGGGTAGCGCCAGTCCGGACCGGCCCACAGACGCCAGCCCAGCTCGGGCGCCAGCGCGCCGATCGCCACCGTCTCGGCGTCGATGATCGGCTTCGGGGTGGATTCGGAGTTGAACAGTTCCAGGGGGAAGGCCCGGTGGTCGACCAGGATCTCCCGGCCGCGTTCGGCGGCGGCCGTGTGCAGTGTGGCCAGTGCCAGCGTCGCCCACGGGCAGCCGATGTCCGACCAGACGGTCACGACGGCCTCGTCGGTCGCGTGGAGCGCTGCGATGTCGGCCTGGAAGGTCATGGCGGGAACGCTCCTGCTGGTCGGCGTGGCGGGGGCTGGTCGAACGGCGAGCATTCTGGTCACAGGGGCGGTCGCCGCCGCACGGCTCGGCGGCGGACTTTGTCACACGCCGCAGACTTCGTCAGAACGGCTCGGTTGAGGTGACGAAGTCGGCCGCGACCGGTCGACACCCGGCCGGCGGCTGGTGAATCGTGACGCACGCCGTACAGGGATTCACCGGGGATGCTCCCGGGTTCCCGTGCTCGTCGCGGCGCACCGGCGGATCCTGGGATGCTCGCGGTGCGGTGGTACGGCGGTGCGGTGGTACGGCGCGGCCGGGGTGGACCGGTGCCGCGTCCGCGGGCCGGCCGGGCCCGGCGACCGTGGCGTGTCCAGAGCGTCCGGGACGCGCCGGCCGCCACGGCGGAGACGCCACTATTCCATCTCCGGCGGTCCGGCGCAGCGGCGCCTCCTCCAGGACGCGGGCGCGGAGCGGCCGTTCGACGCCCGCGGCGACCGGGCCGCCGGGGTCGCCGAGACCGGCCCGGGTCGCCGAGAGCGCCGAGGCACCGCCGTGGTCACCGGCGCCCGGCCCGCGCGGCGCGCCCGCCCGGAAGCCCTCCGGCCCAGCCTCCTCGTACACCGCCCGGGTTCTGACCTGCACGGCCGTGCGATCCGTGTGCGCGGGGGCGGGTCGTCCCCGGGAGCCGGGCGGGGCGCCGCGCGCCCCCGGCACGGACCTCCCGCGCTGTTCGACGCACCGCGCCGGCCGTGAGAACGGGCCGGTCGGCAGGGTCGGTCGCGCGTGGGCGTCCGCCCGGGGCGGGCGTACGGACAGGGCGGGCGAAGGAGTCGGGGGTGACGGCGGCGTTCGTCGGCGTACGGACAGGGCCGGCGAAGGAGTCGGGGGTGACGGCGGCGTTCGTCGGCGTCCGCCCGCCGGGAGCACTGCTCATGACGACGGCGGAGGTACGGCCGTCACGGCCGCGCCACGCCGCCGGACGTCCCCGAGGCCCCCGTACCGCCCCAAGATGACGGACTACGCGCTTCCGCGACGGACTCGGCGCGATCGCGACAGACTACGCGGCGGCGCGTTGCCGTCCGGGACGCCCCGCTTCGAGAGTGGTGACCGCCCGGCCGGGCCCGAACGCGGGCTCTTCGAGGGACGCGCGCCGGGACATCCGCGGCCGCGGCCCCACCGGGCAGAAGCCCAGTCGGCGCACGTACGCCCGTACCCGCCTCACACACGGCCACGCCCGCCATCAGCCGGAGTTGCTCCGGCGCGCCCCGCCGAGGGAATCCGATGACCGACATTGAGTCCCACCTTCGCTCCCTGCCCGCTCTCCAGCAGCCCGACTGGGCCGACCACCCCCGTCTGGACACGAACCGCGCCCAGCTGCGCCGTATGCCCGCCCTCGTGGACATCGAGGCGGTGCGCCGTCTCGGAACCCTGCTGGGCGAGGCCGCGGCCGGCCATCTGCAGATCGTCCAGGCCGGCGACTGCGCCGAGGACCCGGCCGAGGCCACCCCGGGCGACGTCAGCCGCAAGACGGCGCTGCTCGACATGCTCGCGGGGACGATGAAGCTCGCGTCCGGACAGCCGGTGCTGCGGGTGGGCCGCCTCGCCGGGCAGTACGGCAAGCCCCGCTCCCTCCCGACCGAGACCGTGAACGGCGTCGAACTGCCCGTCTTCCGGGGCCATCTGGTCAACCGGCCCGAGCCCGACCCCGAGCTGCGCCGCGCCGATCCCGACCATCTGCTCTCCGGCTACCGGGCCGCCAGCGACACCATGCACTACCTGGGCTGGCGCGGCACCGCGGGCCGCCGTTCGGAGTTCGGCGTTCCGGTGTGGACCAGCCACGAGGCCCTGCTCCTCGACTACGAACTGCCCCTGCTGCGCCGCGAACCCGACGGCTCGCTGCTGCTGGCCTCCACCCACTGGCCATGGGTGGGCGAGCGCACCCGGCAGCCGGACGGCGCCCACATCGCCCTGCTCGCCGCCGTGTCCAACCCGGTCGCCGTCAAGGTCGGGCCGGGTATGACGTCCGGGGAGCTGCTCACGCTGTGCGAGCGGCTGGACCCCGGGCGCACGCCCGGCCGGCTCACCCTGATCGCCCGGATGGGCGCGGAGAAGGCCGCGCGCAGGCTGCCCGCCCTGGTGGAGGCCGTCGCCGGGGCCGGCCATCCGGTCCTGTGGCTGTCGGATCCGATGCACGGCAACACCGTGTCCGGGCCCGAGGGACTCAAGACCCGTCTGGTGGAGACGGTGGTGCGCGAGATCCGGGCGTTCCAGGACGCGGTGCGCGCCGGCGGCGGCGTCGCGGCCGGGCTGCATCTGGAGACGACTCCCGAGGCGGTCACCGAGTGCGTCTCGGACACCGTCGCGCTGGACCGCATCGGCGACAAGTACCTGAGCTTCTGCGATCCGCGGCTGAATCCCCAGCAGGCGGTCGAGGTGGCCTCGGTCTGGCGGGGCTGATCCCGCGCGCCCGTCCTCCGTCTTCCCCGTACGCCCCCCACGTTCGTCGCCCCGCCCGCCGCCCGCCATGGCGATCACCGGACCGGCCCCGCGCGCCGAAGGCCCCACCCTCGCGCGCACATCACTGACACGAACTGATCTTTCCTCGAAAGGATTTGACCGACATGGCACACATAGTGATCGCCGGTGGCGGCATCGGCGGGCTGGCCACGGCGCTGTCCCTGGCCCGGCTCGGGCACTGCGCGACGGTGCTGGAGCGCAGCGACACCTTCGCCGAGATCGGCGCCGGCATCCAGCTCGGCCCCAACGCCTTCCACGCCCTGGACCGTCTCGGCGTCGGCGAGAGCGTGCGCGAACGCGCGGTCTTCATCGACGAGCTGCGCTTCATGGACGGCACCACCGGCGAGAAGGTCGCCGCCATGGAACTGACCGGCGCCTACCGCGAGCGGTTCGGCAACCCGTACGCGGTGGTGCACCGAGGGGATCTGTACCAGTCGCTGCTCACCGCCTGCCAGGAACTGGAGGCCGTCCAGCTCGTCGCCGAGGCCTCGGTGGCGAGCTACGAGCAGGATCCCGGCGGCGTCTCGGTGCGGACCGCCGACGGGCGGACGTTCCGCGGCGCGGCGCTGATCGGCGCGGACGGCATCCGCTCCACCGTGCGCGCGGCGATGCTGGGCGACGGCGAACCCCGAGTGTCGGGGCACACGATCTACCGCTCGGTGATCCCGATCGAGCGGGTGCCGGAGGAGCTGCGCTGGAACACCGTCACGCTGTGGGCCGGGCCCCAGTGGCATTTCGTGCACTACATCATCGGCGGCGGCAAGTACCTCAACCTCGCGGTCACCCGCGACGACGGCGCGACCGTGCCCGTGACCGGGCGGGAGACCGAACGCGCGCACGTCCTAGCCCAGTTCCCCGGCATCGGCGCCACCGCCCGCCGGCTCCTCGAACTCGGCGAGGGGTGGCGCGAATGGGTGCTGTGCGACCGCGATCCGGTCCGGAACTGGACCGACGGACGCGTCGTCCTGGTCGGTGACGCCGCCCACCCGATGCTCCAGTACGCGGCCCAGGGCGCGTGCCAGGCGCTGGAGGACGCCGTGGTCCTCGGGGACCTGCTGGAGGGCGTGGACGCGGACGACGTCGTACAGCGCCTGGAGAAGTTCAACGCCGTGCGCGGCGAACGCGCGGGCCGCGCCCAGCTGATCGCCCGGCGCATGGGCAGCGAGCTGTACCACCCGGCGGGCGCGAAGGCCGAGGCGCGCAACGCCATGCTGTCCTCGCTGACACAGCGCGAGATGCACGACAAGGTGTCCTGGCTCCACGGCGACCGCGAATTCACCGACAGCGGCCCCGGAACGGCCCATTGACCTCACCGCGCCTGACGGCCGCGGGACGCCCCCGCGGTCCCGGCGGCGGGAGCGCGGCCGGGCCCGGACGGCCGGGGCCCTGGACGCCCGGGCCCGGCGGACGCGGTGGCCGAGAGGTCCGGCGGCGACATGGCCGAGATCCGCCCGCGGTGCGCGGTCCCGCCCCGACAGCCGCGGATCCGGCGAGATCGCCCTGGGCCGGGGTGACCGCGCCCCACCGCCGTCCATGATCCCCGGTTGTCCCGGCACCGCCCGTAACGGCGGCGCGGCCCGCCGTTCAGATTCGTACAGGGATACGGACACACGCAGTTCACGTATACCGACGGCATGTGACCATCGGCGCACCGAGCCGCGAAAACAGGTGGCCGGAACACCTCATGAGATCACGTCCGAACCAGCCATGGTGAAAAGGCAACCCCGACAGTGGCGCCCCACACGGCTGGAGCATCGTGAACACTTTCGTCCTCGGGACAGACCACTCGGCCGACACACTGACCGTGCCTCACCGGCGCGGCGTCCTCTCCGGCGCCGGCGCGGGCGCCGATGTGTCCGACGACATCGTCGCCGAACTGTGCACCGTCCTGTTCTCCCAGCTGAGCCGGAGGGACCGCCGACTGCGGGCGGAGCAGTATCTGCGCGGTCTGCTGGCCACGCCGGGGCGCAAGTCCATCCGCAACATCGCGGCCCATCTGGGCGGAGCGGCCGTGGAGCAGAGCCTGCACCACTTCATCTCCAGCTCCGCCTGGGACTGGCGGCCCCTGCGCATGGCCCTGGCCGACTACCTCGAACACACCGCCGCTCCGCAGGCCTGGGTGATACGGCCGATCCACATACCCAAGGCGGGCAAGCACTCGGTGGGCGTGGACCAGCACTTCGCGCCCCATCTGGGGCAGGTCTTCCGGGGCCAGCAGGCGCTCGGCGTCTGGCTCGCCTCCGCCGAGCTGAGCGCGCCCGTCAACTGGCGGATGGTCCTTCCGGAGCCGTGGATCAGCGATCCGGAACGCCGGGAGCAGGCCGAAGTGCCCGAAGGGCTCAGCGCGGAGAGCACGGAGGAGTGCGCCGTGTCGGCCGTCGTGCAGATGGCGCAGCGGTGGAACACTCCTCGGCGGCCGGTCCTGCTCGATCTGCGGCGCGGCAGGATCTCCGCCGCGACCGGCCGGCTGGCCGCGGGCGGCGTGCACTTCGTCGCCCGGATCAGCCCCTCGTACCGCATGGCCGTCGCCGACCCGTCGCTGCCCGGCTACCGGGCCGGTTCGCTGGCCGCCCAGCGGATACTCGAACTGATCAAGAGCATGCGGGCCCCCGTCGCCTGGCGCGACCCCGCGCACGGCAACGTCATGCGTACGACCCTGGCCGCGGCCGTCCCCGTCGCCCTGCCGGTCCCGGCCGGGTCCAGGCCCCGGCGTCTGCTTCTGGTGGGCGAGTGGACCAACCCGGCGCAGCCTCCCTCCCAGCTGTGGGTGACCGGTATGACGCATCTGTCGATCGGATCGCTGCTGCGCATCGCCAAGCTGAACGGCCGGGTGGAGGAGGACTTCGCACGCATCGGCGACCGGGCCGGGCTGCGGGACTTCGTGGGGCGCTCCTTCCGCGGCTGGCACCGCCATATGACGCTGGCCTCCGTGGCGCACACGGCGATCGCGCTGGGCGCCTCGGCGTGAGATCCGGGGCGGCTCCCGTCCGCCCCCGCCGGGCCGGACCCGCCCCGCCTGCCTGGCCACCGGGCCGTCCGCCGACACGCCTTCCCGGCCCGCGACTCCGCTGACCGGCGTCCGACAGGCGCGGGCCCGGCGGGAGCCTCCCGGACCCACTGGACCCGCTGGACCTGTCGGCCCTCCCGGACCCGCAGGCGCTCAAGGCCCCGCCGGGCGGCCGGGACCCGCCGGAGTGCCGGAGCCCACGACCGTGACCGATACGTCCACGGCGACGGCGGCCGCCTACGCCCTCTGTCTGCCGACCTCCTGAACGGCCGCCGGGCCGCACACCGCCGGAGCGCGCACCCGAGGGCCCTCTGTTCATGACGCCCCCCGGTCGGGGGCGGCGTTCTGTCGAGGGTCCTCGCCGCCGAGGCGAGCGAAGGGAGCGGTGCGTGCGGCGAAGGGCTCCACCTCGGGCATCGGAGCGGCCGTGGAGCGAGACCACGCCCGAGCTGTGGGCGACGGCGTATCAGGTCAATGTGGTCTCGGCGGTCCGGATGATCCGGGCGTTCGTGCCCGGCATGCGCGAACGGGGGTGGGGGCGGGTCATCCAGATCGGCGGAGGGCCGGCCATGCAGCCCATGCCCGTCCAGCCGCAGCACTCCGCCACCCTCGCGGCGAGGCACAATCTCGCGGTGTCGCCGGCGCGCGACCTCAAGGGCTCCGGCGTCACCTCGAACGTGGTGTCCCCCGGGCCGACCCTGGTGGAACACGTCCGGGACCGGCTGCTCGAAACCGGGCCCGCCCAGGGCTCGGGCAGCGAACTCTCCGAGATCGGGGCGAAGGCCAGCGAGACCTGGGCGCCCGACGACATCGGCCGTTTCGGCACGACCGAGGAGATCGCGGGGGCCGTGGCCTATCTGGCGGGCTCGTTCGCCGACTACATCAACGGGACCGTCCTCCGCGTGGACGGCGGACACGTCCTCGCCGTCTGACCGCACACGCTGAGGGGGAGATCTCGTTCCGGGCCTCCCCCTCAGCGTCCCGTCGCGCCCGGACCGCCCCCGATCTGATCGGCGCGGCGACCGCGGCGCACGGGACCCTGGTCCAGGACCGGGACGTCCCCGTACGAGCGTCCATGGTTCGCGTCGGGAGGCTCAGAGGGCGTGCCGGACCCAGACGTTGGGCTCGACGTAGACCGCGTATCCGCGCTCGGGTTCGCAGTGCACCGGCACCAGGGCGCCGGGAATCTCCAGCGGGCCCGGGGTGTCGAAGGGCAGTCCGGTCCAGGAGCGCCACTGTTCCAGGGTGCCCGGTATCGTCATCGACGCGGGAGCGACTCCCTCCACGGTGCCGCCGAGGCGGGCGTGGACCCTCAGCCAGGGGTCGTACGGCAGTCCGTCCGGGCGGGTCCGGAAGGCGTACTCCTCGATGGAGCAGCCGGTCTCCAGGTGTTTGCCGGTGGGTCTGACCGGGGCGACGAGGGTCGAGATCCCCAGCCGGCGGACGTTCTCCCGCAGAGCGCCGAGCATCCGGCCGGAGATCCCCTCGCCCTGCCGGCCGGTGGTGACGGTGATGTCGAGCGCGCTGACCGTGTCCGGCCGCTCCTTGCCGCGCAGGTCGGCGAAGGCCCACAGCAGGACCTGGTCCCAGCCCATGCCCGGCAGCTCGCCCCGCCCCGGCGCGTCCAGGCGGAAGGGGGCGCTGAAGGCCTGCGCGACGACCTCCCCGTCGTCGCCGGTCGCGACCAGCACATGTTCGGGGAACTCCGCGGGCACATGGGCGTAGCACGCCCAGCCCACAGGGTCCTCGGCCATGAACGCGGGCCAGGTGTCGGACATCTCCAGCATCGGTCCCAGAAGCTCGGGCCGCTCGGCGAGAGTGGTGATCGTCAGAGCCATGGACCGGACGGTAGCCGCCCGACCGGTCGTGAATCATCACATTTTAGCCCCACCCGGCCGCCGGGAGCGCGTCCACCCTGGGGAGCGGTCTCGCCGCCAGACGGCTGACGCCTCCTCATATGCCTGGTCACTGCGTCAGGTTGGCCGGACGCCGGGACGACTGCACCCGGATCCGGCACATGGAGCGAACAAGGGCGGAAGCCCCGTCGGCAGCCCAGGAGGGTGCGGCGGTTCAGCGACGGGGCGGGTGCGACCCGGCCGCCGCGCGTGCCCGTTGTCCGCGCCGCCCCGCGTGGTTCAGAAGCCACAGCAGTGCGGGGATCACCAGACCGGCCGCGATGAAGATCCAGGCGCCGCCCTGATGCCTGCCCGACTCGTCCACCTGGCGCAGGACGAGCACGCTGATCACCGCGGCGACGGGCATATGGGTCAGCACCACCAGCAGATCGACCGGGGGAAGCGGCTCGCGCGACTTCACGAGGCCCACGACGCCGGTGCCGAGAAACAGCGTCCAGATGCCTCCGATCCAGCCGGCGGCCATGTACCAGCCACGGCCCGGCCCGTCGGCGAGGGTGCCGCCCTTCGCCGTCCCGACCGTGCCCAGATCGAGAAACCCCACGACCGCGAGCCCGACGCAGCAGGCCCCCACCAGGCCCACGAGCCAGCTCGTCGCGAGAAACACGACGCCCCCGCGCCCGAGCCTCCCGGCTCCGCCCGCTCTCCCCATGTCCCCCTCCGATACGACCGTCTGTTTCGTCGGGTCAGTGTTCTGCACCGTCCCGGATCACGGCAATACGCGGACGGCCCGCCGAACCCCCGGCGGACCGGGACTCTCCCGCCCTCAGCCACGACGGCAGCCCTCCGCGCGGACGGCCAGGCCGGTGGTACGCGAAAGACCCGCCCCCTGGCCCCCGAGCCGACGGCTCCCTCCGGTTTTCTCGGGCACCGACGCGGCACCTGGCTGCTTACGGCGGGAAGCACACCCCCAGACCGCCCCCGCCGACGAGCGGCCGCACTCACCCGCCTTCGCCATCACGCGGGGATGACGGCGCCAAGGGCCGTCGCGGAACGCCGGCGCAGCGCCGCCCCCTCCTCTCCGACTGTCCCGCCCGGACGATCCCCTGAGGCCCTTCGGCGAACCACGGCAGCGCCCCCGCGTTCCGGCCCTCCTCTCCGCCGTCGCGATGACCTGCTCCTCACCGCCACCTCGCCCGGCCCCGAGCGCTGGAGCCGCGCAAGATCGCAGTGGTCGGCCACGGGCGGGCCCCGAACCGATGACCTCGCCGGTGTCTCGGTCTCCCGGCGACCGGACGCCGCGCGGGCGGCACGGCCGGGGCGCCGGAGCGGCCGGGGCGTCGCCACCGACTGCGCGGCCTCGGCTTCGGCACGCCCTGACGTGCGGGGAAAGGGCGTCCCGCACATCACTCGTCCCGGCTTCGTCATAATCTCCAGCGAAGACGGATGGAAGGTGAGGCCCGTCAAGGGAGGCGACTGACCAGCGCCTGCCCGCGACCGGCCCCGCCGCCCCCGGGCAGTGCGGCGGAGATGAACGCGACCCTGAGTGTCGTAGACGGTGCTGGTGACGAGGTCCAGGCCCGTGGGCCCGGCCGTCCGATGGCCGCCGGCAGTCCGATCGCTCTCCGCTCCCCGGAATCCGATGGTGCGCCGCAGCTTCGGCGTCAAGAATCGGCGGATGCGCGAAGTGCGACTGTCCAACGGGGTCATCACTCTGTCGCCGCTGCGTCTGGACGATGTGGAGGCGCATCTCACGGGAGAGGACGAACTGCTGGTTCGCTGGCTCAACGGCGGTCCCGGCACGCGCGAGGGCGTCGAAGCACTTCCGGCACTGCGGGGAGCAGTGGAACGCCGGCGGTCCGCTCCGCGCCTTCGGCATCCGGGCGGGATCCGGCGAGGTGCTGGCGGGGACGGTCGACCTGCGGTTCGCGGGCGAGGGCCTGGCCCCCGGTCAGGTGAATGTCGCCTACGGCCTCTATCCCTCCTGGAGAGGGCGCGGCCTGGCCACCCACGCGGTCCTGCCGGCATCGCGGTACGCGGCCGCCGAGGGCGGCCGGGAGGCGGTGATCCAGGTCGATCCGGAGAATCCCGCATCCGCCGCGGTCGCGCGGCGGGCAGGATTCACCCCCGGCGGACAGCCGCCCGGCCATGACGGCACACGGCTCGACCGGTACATCCGGGACTTGCGCGACGCTCCGCCGTGACGACCGGCCGAGGCGCGTTCACGGACCGGGCGCACACCCAGGGAGCGGGCGGGGCGCGCGGGCCCGCCAGGTGGCTCAGTCCCCTGAGGTGAGGAACAAGGCGTACGACAACCCTGTCCTCACGCGAAAGGCCCCGGTCTCCATGAGGAGACCGGGGCCTTGTTCGAGCGCTGGGCAGGCCTCGCACCTGCATCCCCCCACGGGAAGTGGGGTGTCTTTCCTTGGACCACCAACGCCGGTCCCACAACCAGGAATCCCGGTCGCGAGCACATGATCAGCATATCGCAGAAACTCCGGCCGCCGATCCACCGCCCGGCGAACCCCCGCCGACATCCGGCTCGTCGCGTCGGGCGCGCCGCACCGCGCCGACGGCCGTACGGCGCACCCGTCTCGGAGGCACCACGTCCGGGGGCGCCGACGGCGGGCCGTACCCGATGAGTCGCCGTCGTCGGACCATGAGGAAGGAGCCTGTTCGACGGACCAGGACGTCCGCCACGGCCCCAGCCATCTCACGGCGTACAGCGTGCGCGCCTGAACTCAGTTACCGGCGAAGTGCGTTATGCGTACCGCGCACGGGTGGCGGGCGACGCCGTGGCGCTGAGACGACGCTTGTCGGTCTCGGCCGCCGGAGCAGTCCGCGCGTCCCGCGTCCGGATCTTCACGAACAGCGACGACACGCGCGGCGATTACGCCCGTTCAGGTGGATTGGTCCGCGCGGTCGACTGCGGACTACGACCCGCTGCCATGATGCCGTCACCGAGGACAGCCGCCTGTTTGGAGCATTCCGACATGACTGCGCAGGGCCTGGAACCCGACGACGCCGACAGCGAACTGCTGGACCTGGCCGATCAGAAGCTGATCCGTGATCCGTTCACCTCCTACACACATGCCCGTGAACGCGAGCGGATGGTCCGGGGACGCGTCCCGGGCGTGGACCCCATGTGGGTGGCCACCCGCCACGACGAGATCCGCACGATCATGAGCGGCGCCCACTTCACCATCGACGCCAAGACCGCCCCCGGCGGCCCGGTGGCCCACCGCACCGAACAGACCTGGCAGGCCCGCGGCATGTACGCGGAGCACGAGAAGTACCTGCGTGCCGGGATCTTCGACTCGGACGGCTCCGACCACCGCCGACTGCGCGGCCTGGTCACCGCCGCGTTCTCCCCACGGCGGGTGGCGGCGCTGCGCCCCAGGATCGAGGCCGTCGCCGCCGACCTGCTCGACCGTCTGCCGGACCACGCCGAGGACGGCGTCGTCGACCTGATCGAGCACTTCGCCCGGCCACTGCCCATCACCGTCATCTGCGAACTGATCGCCGTCCCCGAAGCGGACCGGGAGCGCTGGCGGACGCGGAGCGCCACCCTGACCGCCGGCGTCTGCGGTGACGAACTCGGCGACGCGCTGGCCGGCATGGTCGCCGACGCCCACGCCCTCGTCGAGCTGCACACCACCCACCCCGGCGGCGACCTCATCTCCGAACTGCTCGCTCCTCATCACGAGGACCGGCTGAGCACCGACGAACTCGTCGCCCTCATCGTCAACCTGGTCGTCGCCGGGCACATCACCACGGTCAACCTCATCGCCAACAGCACCGAAGCGCTCCTCGCCAACCCCGGCCAACTCGCCCTGCTGCGCGCGGACCCCGCCCTCATGCCGCACGCCGTCGACGAACTCATGCGCTACTGCGGCCCGGTCGTCCGTGCGCTGCCGCGCTACGCCACCTGCGACACGACCGTCGGCGACACCCCGGTACGCACCGGGGAGGCCGTCCTCCCGATCGTGTCCGCGGCCAACCGCGACCCCGCCGTCTTCGCCGACCCCGACCGCCTCGACCTCACCCGTACCCGCCACAGCCGGGAACCCCACCTCGGCTTCGGGCACGGCGTCCACCGCTGTCTGGGGGCGCACCTCGCCCAGGAGGAGGCCGCCGTCGCCCTGACCGCGCTCCTGGAGCGCGTACCCGACCTGCGGCTCGCCACCGATCGGAAGGATCTGCGACGGGGCGACAACCCCGTCAACTGGCATCTCAAAGCCCTCCACGTACGGCTGAGCCCTCGCGGCCCCGCGGGGTAGACCGCGCCGCACCGGCCCCGGGCCTCCCCCCGGGGCGGCGGCCCGGGGCCTGGATCAGGCAGGTCGGTTGCGTTAGGGTCGCCGCTCATGATCTCCATACGACAGGCGTTCACGACGCTGTCCGCCACCGGCGCCGTTCTGGCGGGAACCGTTCTTCCCGCCTCCGCCGAGGTTCAGCAGCCTCTGCCCCAGGTGAAGGTGCTGTCCGCTTCCGCGACGCCGAACACCTTCCATGTCGCCTACCGTTGCGCCCCCGGCTCCGGCGTGCGCGCCATCGCGCTGCAGGCCGACCTCAACACCCCGGGCCACTATCACTACGTGAATACGACGATCGACAAGTGGGACGCGCCCCTCCCCGACCCCGGCAGCCCGGCGCCCGCCAACCCGTTGTGCGACGGCACCTGGCAGGTCACGAGCGAGGTGGTCACCGGGTTCCTGCCGGAGACCACCCCCTTCCACGCCGGTGACCGGACGACGGTGAAGTGGAAGGCGTACGGAGCGGGGATGAACACGATCCTGGCCGAGGGCGAGCAGCCGGACGTCGTCTTCGAGTAGCGGCCCCGGCCGCTCCCCCGGCTCCCCCTTCCGCCGCGGCGCGCGCCGAGGAGAGCCCTGCACGGCGGATTCGCCCCCGCCGGCGCGGGGCTCCTCCCGTTCCGGCCGACCGCCTCCGGCGGAACGCACCCGGTACACCGGCCTGCTCCTCACACGGTCTCGCGCGACGCCCCGTGGAATACTCCCGCGCATGAACGATTCGGCTCCGACGGCCATGGCCCAGCAGGTACGCCGTCGGTGGCGCGAGCGGGAGGCGCCCGACGGGGACTTCGTCGTGTTCGCGGACGGCTCTCTCATCGTGATGGATCTGCTGCGTTTGCAGCCGCCCGACCGGCTCGACGATCCGCGGGCCGAGACCTGGCACTGGACCGAGGCCCTGCGCGCCACCGAGTGGAGTACCGACAGCTGGGTGGAGGTCCACTCCGCGCTCGCCACACACGCCCACGAGGGAAGCCTCGCCTGGGCGGGAGAGTCCGCGCACCACGGGTCCATCGGCTGGGTCGCGCTGACCCGGGACGACGAGGAGAGCACCCTGGAGTGGCTCGCCGTCTCCAGCTGGTCCAATCCGTTCCACCACGTCGCCCTGGACGAAACCACGGTGACCGCGACCAGCACCGCCGGCCGGATCTGGACCTTTCCCCGGGACGCGCCCCAGAAGGTGAGCATCACCGACGACCCGGCCTATCCGGGCCGTCGCCGCTGAGCACGCCGACTCCCCCGCGAAGAGCGCCCTCGTCACCGTGTCGACGCACCGCCGGCCGAAGGCATCCACCCTGCGGTCAGCGTCCGGCCGGCAGGAGCCGCTCCAGGTAGAGGTCCAGGGTTTTGGCCGCGATCGCCGGGGGCAGTGCGGCGGGAGCGGTCACCGCGTCGAACATGAGGCCGTCGACCAGGGCGAGCAGCAGCCGGGCGTCCCGGGCCGGATGGAGAACGGGGTGACCGGAGGGCGGGGAGGGGAGGGAGGCGAGGGTCTGCCGCAGCTCTTCGTGGATGGCCGCCAGGGTCGCGTTCTGGATGGCGGCCAGCGTGGGTGAGGTCGTGGCGCGGGCCGCGAAGGCGAGATAGACGCGGCACTCCGCGAGGCGCCGCGCATCCAGCGGCAGCAGCTGCCGCAGGGCGGCGGCCAGCGTCTGCCGGGGCCCCGCACCGGGCTTCAGGCCGCGGACGCGGGCGCGCGTGCGGTCCACCACCTGCCGGAAGGCGAAGGCGAGCATCTCGTCCTTGGTCGAGAAGTAGTACTGCACCGCTCCGATGGACACCCCCGCGGCCGAGGCGACCTCCCGCACACTGACCCGGTCAAGCCCGCGAGCAGCGGCGATACGAAGCAGGGCATCGGCCAGCTCCGTCTGACGCAATTCACTCATAACGACTACAATACGACCGTATGGGACGTAATCGATTCCATCCGCACAGAGCATTCGGACTGCTCACCGCCACCACGATCGCGGTCGGTCTGGTATGGATCTGGTGGCTCATCGACCCCACCGCGCCGCGGGGCGCCGTACTGCCCACCGTCCTCACCGCCGCCCTCGCGGCCAACATCGCTCTGACGCTGGCCAGCGCGCGGTTCAAGCGCGCCCTGGTCGCCCCGGTGCAGCGATACCTGATCAACCCGCCCATCCGCCTGTTGCTGCGCGTCGGGCTGATGCCGCTGGGCTACGCCCTGCTGGAAACCCGCGGACGCGTCAGCGGCCGACTCCGCACGACCCCCGTCGGGAACGGGCGGCGGGGAGACACCTTCTGGGTCATCGCCGAACACGGCCGACGAGCCGGATACGTACGCAACATCCAGAAGAATCCGCAGGTCCGCGTCAGGCTCCGCCAGGGCTTGCGCTTCGTCTGGAGAAACGGCACGGCCCATCTGCTCCCCGACGACGACCCCTACGCACGGCAACGGCGACTCGGGCGCTTCCATCCCCTGCGCGCACTCAACGCCGTCGTCGTACGCGTCATGGGAACCACAGAAATGATGACCGTCCGCATCGATCTGCACGACATCTCCCAGCGCGACGCACAGAGCCCGAACACACCGGCGGACCGGGCACCGAGGACCGCGGCGGCGCGGCACGCGCCTGTCGCATAGACCCACCCGGCGGCCTCGGCCGTTGAGCTTGCCGGCCGGCCTCCGCCGAGGGTTCGCGCCGGTCCGCACGGCGGCCCGGTGGACGTGGCCCGGCTGTGGCGGGCACTGGCCCGGGTCATGAAGCCGGGGACAGCGCCGCCAGGCGGTGTGGCCCCCGGCCGGTCCCCAAGAAACACGGAAAGGCGGTACCGGATTTCTCCGATACCGCCTGCGACCTGCGAAAACACAAGTCGGGACGACAGGATTTGAACCTGCGACCCCTTGACCCCCAGGAGTGAGGGTCAAGGGTATTTTCTGGATATAGCAGACTTAATCAGGGTGCATATCGTGCACATGACGGCCCGTCGTGTCCGCTAGTACATGCCGTGTGGTCCCCAACTGGTCCCCAAACAGGCGGCCAACGACCGGTCAGACAAGAAAGGGTGCGAAGGCCGCCGTCACCGCTGCGGCAAGGGTGATCACGACGGTGAAGGCGGTGGCGGCCTGGCGAATGGCGCTCGGGTAGCTTGCGCCATCCAAGCGGGCGAGCTTGCCGGCGGCGATTCCCGCCAGCAGTGCGAGGATGATCACCAGGCTGGCGACGAGCAGAACGACGGGGACAGTCACGGCAGGGCTCCCTGTTGGATGGAGATGTTGTCGTGGTTCAAGGTGGAGGAGTTCCTGCACGCCAAGGTTCAGCCGGGCGAAGATGAACATCGGCGAACACGTGACATGCAGGGAGCGTCGGGTGAGGCACAGACGGGATAGAGCATCGGCCGAGCTGCGAGCTCGACTGTCCGATGGGTTGGCACGAGCGCGACTCAACAAGACGGAGCTTGCCGGGAGAGCCGCATTGGGCCGCACAACAGTGCAGGAGGCGTTCCGGCCCAACGGGCCAGTACCTTCTGCCGGGACCATCTCCGCCCTGGCAAAGGCGTTGCGGCTGCCGGTGGAGGAGCTGCTGGAGCTGCGACGGGTGGCTGCGGCAGAGGTCGCCCCCGCCATTGGCACGGAGCATGGGCCGGGTCGGCCGATCGGCGCATGCGATCCGCATGACCTAGAGGTCCATCCCACCGGAATGACCACCAACGTGACGCGTGCGTCCGTGAACGGGCCGGGAGGGCTGCCCAGCTATATCGAGCGTGAGCACGACCGAGCCCTCGCGGAGGCGGTGCAGTGCGCGGAGGCTGGCCAGAGCCGCATGATCATCCTCGTGGGAACTTCCTCAACGGGTAAGACGAGGGCATGCTGGGAAGCCGTCCAGCCCCTCTCCGACAGAGCCTGGAACCTGTGGCACCCATTCGACCCCACCAGGGCCGCAGCTGCGCTGGCCGACCTGCAGCGAGTACAGCCCCGGACTGTCGTCTGGCTGAACGAGGCCCAGCACTACCTAGGCGACCCTCGGCACGGTGAGCAAATCGCAGCGGCCATCCACACGCTGCTCACCGCGCCTGACCGCAGGCCGGTCCTGATCCTGGGAACACTGTGGCCCGCGTACGCGAACCAGTACCAGGAACTGCCCAAGCACGGTCAACCTGACCCGCACAGCCGTGTACGGGAACTCCTTGCCGGACGCATTCTGACTATTCCCGACCGCTTCTCCGCTCGAGAGTTGGACACCGCAAAACTTCTCGCCGCAGAGGGGGACCAACTTCTTGCCGGCGCTCTCACTCGCGTCGGCAACACCGGGCGGTTGGCGCAGGACCTTGCAGGCGCCCCTGAACTCCTGCGCCGATACGAGCATGGCACGCCGCCCGCAAGGGCCCTCTTGGAGGCAGCGATGGATGCACGCCGCCTCGGCGCCGACATCTACCTCCCCTACGCCTTCCTCCGTGACGCCGCCATCGACTACCTCTCCGATCAAGACCTTGGCGAACTGGCCGATAATTGGGCTCAGGAGACATTTACCGATCTCACACGCCCCGTCCATGGCAAAGAGTCACCCATGGCTCTCGTACCTGCGCGCCCCCAGCACCGCCCCCCGGGAACACTGAAACCGGATACGCAACCCGACGGTCAGATTTTCAAACTCGCCGACTACCTGGAACAAATCGGCCGCACCAGACTTCAGAAGTCCTGCCCCCCTGCTTCGTTTTGGCATGCCGCTTACACCCACTTCACCGAGCCAGAAACCTTCTACAATCTGGCACAGGCAGCGGAAGCCCGATTCCGCCTGCAATGGGCCCATCACCTACTGCTTCGCGCCGTGGAATCTGACCATGCGGGTGCCCTTTTCGATCTGGCGCAGAAAAGGAATAAATCGGGAGACTATACAGCAGCCGAAGAATTCTACCTCCGGGCAGCAAGCGCCAAACATCCGAGTAGCCTGATATTCCTGGCGCGAATGTGGAGCCGAACAGGACAGAGGGATGAATCAGAAAGAATTCTCCTACAGATCTCAGCAAAAGGAGACCAAGGCGCTCTACTCGATTTGGCGATATTGCAAGAAGAAGCCGGGCGCCACGAAGAAGCCGAGAAGATTTATTCCGAAATAATCAGAAACGGAAATCTGGACTGCCTGACGGATCTTTCAGCAATACGGGAGGACGCTGGACGGAAGGAAGAAGCCGAGAAGATCGCATGGCAAATCGCAGAATCCGGCTACTGGGGCGCTCTCATAAATCTGGCATGGATCCGAAAGGAGGCAGGCGACCCTGAAGAGGCTGAAAGAATCATGCGCCGAATCGCAGTCTCTCAAGATTCGGATGCCTTGATGGACCTTGCACTCATGCGGGAGGAGGCAGGAGATCATGTCGAGGCCATTCAACTTTTTAGTGAAACTGCTTCTGCTGGAAATTTGACAGCTTTGCTTCACCTGGCACGAATACTCAAAGAATCCGGAGCCAGGAGGGAAGCCGAAGAGTTGTACCGGGACGTAATTACTGCCGGGAACACGATGGCAATGCTACATCTGGCGACAATGCGAGCAGAGGACGGATATCACGAACAGGCAACGAAACTACTCCGCGAAGCGGCCGACGCAGGTCAACATATGCACAATTACCCAGAGGGTAAAACGCTGTACGAGCGGTGGCCAAACGGACTTGACCCTGATGGCAGACCGAGTCCTTCCTGGCCCCAAGCGGGAAGCCCTACCTAAAGCAGATCCATCCGAGGGCGATCACTCGACGGAGAGCTCCCCCACCCAGCGCACGGTCAACCGCGGACTGGCCCAAGCACTGGTCGAACGTGGCATTGCATGGCTGAAGTCCTGGCACATCTTCCGCAGATCCCTCAAAAGCCCCAACCCCATGACCGCCATCGCCAAGGGCGTCCTCACCTTGGAGAGGCAAGGCTGAAGTGGTTCAGTCGAACAAAACGGCCAGCTTCGTGGGGATGTACTTGCCCGTAGGAACCTCTACGAGGGGATCAGACGGTCGACCAAGGCGCAGCAGATGTCACCTGTCGCCGACGTTCGTCCAGTAGTTCGGCAGCATCTCGTTGACCCAGGCCGGGACATGAACGGATCCTCGGGGCCCCATCGCCGGGAACCAGGGGGCGAGGTCGAGGATCGGTGTCCCGTCGACTGCGTCGAGGTCGGTGACGTGAAGGTCCAGGCCATCGACTTTGAGGAGTCGGGGGTGGGACACCGCGATCTGGTTCGGGCGCCGGTGGTTCCTGTGGGCGAAGGTGCCGCTCGGGGGCCAACGCGGGTCATTGCGGGGGCTCCGTGCGTGAAGGGCAACATCAGCCGGCGATGCGAGGTGGAAGCGCCAGGTCACCTCAAGGTGCGAGAACTCCTCCAGCCCCATGACCGTTTCCACGGGGTACGAAGGATTGAGACGGATGATCGACTCGACTCCACCCTGGTAGTCGTCGGCCGGGGTGGCATGGCCACCGATGACCTTCCCGATGGCCTGCACCTCGAACACCTCGGACATGGCCTTCTCCCCTCCAGCCCCGGAGCGTGGACCGTCTGACGGTCACCGCTGCGGATGGACGATGTCATGGAGTGATCAGCTTATGCGGCTGAGGACCGCGCGGGCTCGCTCGTCGAGTTCCGCCGCGGCGCTGCCGCCTCGTCCTCGTACCGGAGACAGGGCGCGGCGCATCGTGACCACGCTCTCCCTTGTCCGGCCCGACTGGACGCCTTCCATCGTGTCCAGTGCCTGGTTCCAGGTGGCGACGGCGGCCTCCATCTGGCCCTGTCTGACCTGGACATCGCCGAGGAAGCCCAGGGTGACCGCGTGGGTCCGGGCGAACTGGGAGCGGCGGGTGCGGACGCTGCGGGTGAACTCACGCTCCGCGGCTTTGAGGTCTCCGAGGTCGACCAGGGTCCGCGCTGTCTCGTGGGCGAGGCTGGCCTCGCCGAAGAAGAAGACCCGGCCCGGCTCGGTCGCTCCGTCGGCGCTGCTGAGGTCGTTCTCCGCCCGCCGGAGGGCGGCAAGGGCGTCTTGTTTCTGCCCGGCCGCGGCGAGGGCGCGGGCGTGGACCACGCCCAGGAGTGCCCGCTCGCGTGGGCCGGCCAGGGTGTATCGGCGGCGGTCGACGGATGCTGAGGCCAGGTCGACGGCTCGCTTCGGGTGCCCCAGGTCGACGGCCTGGTGGGCCATGGCGCGGAGGATGTGTCCCGCCAGGGGGGCGTCGTCGGCTTCCGCCGCCATGCGCGTGGCCACGGTGAAGTACCGCTGGGCCACTCCATGCTCGCAGGCGTCGAACGCGGTCCAGCCGGCGAGATAGACCAGCTCCGCCGCGACCGATGTGAGGTCTCGCCTCACTCTCTCGGAGGAGAACCGTCCGGCGAGGTAGTCGGCCACATCAACACGCAGATAGGCGATGAGAGCGGTACGGCCGGCGCGACCTCCCCGGCGCTGATCACGACGGGAGAAGAACGCTGCCATCTCGCGGACGCTCTCCACATCCTCGTCCGTGATGGTGGTGCGATTCGTCGCGGGTCTGCTGTGGGCGCGTACCAGGGTGTCGTCCCACCAGTCGCCGGCTGGAAGGGCCAGGCCCGCCGCCGAGTAGACCGTGCGCGCCAGGACGTGTCTGCGTCCTGTGTCCAAGTCGTTCCCTCCAAGTTCGGCAAGAGCGGTCAGCGTTTCGGCCTCCCATTGAGGAGCGGACGGAATGGCTTCAGTGTCGGCGCACAGCCCGATCTCGGAAGGGGTGACGATGCGTTGAAGCCCTCGGGAGAGGGTCTCGCACAAGATAGTCGGCGCCCGCCCGCTGGGCTTGCTGCCCCGGACCCACTGATTGATGTGCGAGCGGGTCACGGTCAGCAGTTCCGTGGCGTGGTTCTCCGCCGCCACGCGACGAAAATGCGACGCCAAGCGCTCCTGTGGCCAGGCCAGCTCGCGGATGACGGCCTCCAGCTGCGTATTGCGTTCGCGCGCCACGGCGTCCCCCCTGTCGACGAAACGATCTTTACCAGCGTTACCCGTGCCCGCGTTCCCATCGGGGTACCCACGAGCAGTGATTCACGGTTCGCTCAACGTAACGGTAGTCCCCAACTGCAACGGCCTGACCGCTGGTTCGTCGCGTGGGAGGGGCGAGACCGATCCGGGTACACGGAGTGGCCCCGGCACGCCATAGCCCCTGCTCGATGAAGAACCACGGAGTCCCGCGATGACTTTCGCCTCACCTTCTGCCAGCGCTGGGCCTCGTCGGCGCCGAGCATGCGGCGGGGCTGCCTTCCTCGATCCGAATCGCCTGGAGGTCTCGATGTTTCCTGGCCCATCGCTGAGCAAGCTGCCCGCGCGGCGCGTCGATGCTCTCCTCGGCCGGTTGAAGGGGGTATCCGGGTTCACTATGGACGCGGCTCGAACCGCCGATCCCGGGGCGCCGATGACCGAACGGGACAGACGGCTGCCAGGCGAGATTCGACGGAAGGTGCGGGACTATCTGCACCTGCGGAACCTCGACAGTCGACTGGCCGAGGCAGCGGAAGTCCTGGTCACCGAACTGGTCACCAACACACTTCAGTACGGCCCCGACTCGAACAGCGGGTTCGGCGTCCGCCTGTGGCCCCTGGGTGACCGCGTCTACCTGGAGATCGGCAACGGAAGCAGTCCGGGACGATCATCCTGCACGTGGGGCGTTGCGGCTGTCGCTGCGGCCGATCTGCGGGAGGACAGTCGTGGACTTCTCCTGGTGGCCGGGCTCGCCGATGCCTGGGGCACCACGGCTGACGGCACCAGCACCTGGTGCGTTCTCTCCGTCACCGCGGATCAGTGATGGCCGCGCAGAGGGCGGAGTTTCGCGCCCAGGATGCCTCAGGTGCGGTGTGCAAGGAAGTCGACCGCGCGTTCGTCCAGTTCGGCAGCGCAGCGTACGCCTCGGGCGCGGAACCGGGCGAGGTCGCGTCGCATGGTGGTGACGGCTTTGCGGGTCCGTACGGACTGGACGCCGTCCATGTGGTCCATGGCGCGATTCCAGGTGGCGCACGCCTGCTCGATGCCGCCGCGCTTGAGTTGCATCTCGGCGCCGGCGACCAGGTCGAGGGCGACGATCCGCGCGTAGGTGCCGGACGGCCGGGCCCCGGCGGCTCGTTCGTACTGCTCGGACGCGGCCTGGTGGTCGCCCAGCGCCTCGTGGACCTTGGCCGTCCGCGAGTACACCGATGCCGCGGGCGGGCCCCAGGCCAGGGCCCAGAACGGAACTTCGTCGCCGCGGTCGGAGACCAGCAGGGCGCGTGCCCGTTCAGCCTCGGCGAGGGCTGCTCGCCGCTGGTCGGACTTGGCCAGGGTGTGCGCGTGGACGACGCGGAACAGGGCCTCCGTCTGGACGTCGACCTTGCCCTTGGCCCGGTTCAGCCCGGTCTCGGCGAGGGCCTGGCAGTGTTCGGGCCGGTGGAGCTTGAGGCCCTGCATCGCCATCGTCCGCATCACGAACCCGTCGTGGCCGGCGATCCCGGACTCGACGGCAAGGGAGTAGGACTGGAGGTAGTACCGCTGGGCGAGGCCCTGCTGCCCGGCGTCGTAGCTCTTCCAGCCGAGCAGGTGTACTCCCCTGCTGGCGGCCGACAGCATCTGGCGCCGGACGTCGTCGGTACGGAATCGGCCCCGGACCAGGGCGGCGACATCGTCGCTGAGGTACTGGACCAGGGCGCTGCGGCCGTCGGCTCCGCCGTGACGCTCGTCCATATCGGAGAAGACCCTCACCATGTCCCGGACAGCCTCGACTTCGGCCATACCGACCAGCCGGCCGGACTGGGCGGCGGCCGAGCGACCCGCGATCTCCCGTATATGGGAGAGCGGGAGTGCGGCGGCGGCCACGGAGTACGCGGATGTCGACAGGAAGCGGCGCCGGTCCAGCTCGTACTTCCACATCGGCATCAGGGCTTCCATCGGGTCCGCGGCGAGGGACAGCCCCATGGTCTCATCGTCCGTCTGCCGTGCGGCGAGGCCCAGGTCCGCAGGAGTGAGCAGTCGGCCGACGCGGCGGGACAGGGCGACGGCGAGGAACCTCGCGGTATCACCGGCGGGTGTGACCCCGGAGATCCAGTGCTCGACGGTGGACTTGTTGGTCCGCAACATGACACCGCACTCGGCGGCCACCGTTCGCACTTCTCTGGCCACGGCCGCGTAAGTCAGGCCGGATTCGGCGACCGCGTCGCGGAGCTTCGTGTTCGGCGTGCGCGTGGTCATGGAAGCACCTACCCGTATACCCGATATACCGCCCGGCCCGCTCGACACCGTACCGCTCCCACGACACTCCGTAGTTACCTGACTACAGGAAGTATCTGCCCGCTGGGAACAGCTGCCGGTCGGCCATGGGCGTATTCACCAGCCCTCGAAGGGCCCGCCGCCGGGCCCGGGGCACCCCTCAATCCCTTCAATCCCTCCTCTGCTCCCCTCGGGAGGCCGCTGATGTCCCTCCTTCTCACACCCTCCAACTCCAGCGTCGTCGAGCGTTCGTTCTCCCCGGAACCGGACACCGCCCGTCGGCTTCTCGCTGGACTACGCCTGGCCCACGCTGCCGAGACCACCGTCTACGACGATCTCGAAGAGGTTCTCGGCTGGCACTCCGGCCCGGACGACTGCCAGGGACTTACCGACCGGCTCGGAGACATGCTCGATCACCTCCTGGTGCGGTTACAGGTGCCGAACCTTGCGGCACGCTGCTCAGCCGACGCGGTCCATCGCGCGCAGAACCTCCGGGCCGAGTCCCCTCCGCCCGGCGCCGAGATCGGGCACCTCCGGCTTCTCGCCATGACCGTCCTCGGTCTGCTGGACCACGTGGGAGATGACCTGTGAACCCGCTCTCCCCACCTCCCCACGCCGGGCCCCGCGACCGGGCGGTGATCCTTCCGAACGGGCTCCTACGCCTCGACCCGGCTCGCCCTCTGCTGCCCGATCCGCCGGGGGTGTGGCCCGACGAGATCGTGGTGCCCCTGCTGATGACCCGGGCTCTGACGGCGATGGGCCAGGTCGCGAACGACGGGCGGTTGTCGTGACGGTCGTGGACAACGAGACGCACGGAAGCCGGACGGCGCGTCTGCGCAGGACCGCCCGGCACCCGGTCCGGTCCCTGCGAACCGACCATGCCAGGAGCGAGCTGGGTCTCTGGCAACCGGCCGGTGTGATCGCCTTCTCGGTCGTGGTCGTCGCCTGGCTCCTGCACCAGTTCCTTCCCCTCCTCTTCTAGACCGGTCGTCCCGTGCCGCGGTCCACCCCCGCTCCGCAGCACGGGGCGACCGCCCAAGGGGGACTTGCCTCCACGCCCTGGAGCATCTCGCCGCGCGGTAGCCCCAGACCAGCCGCACGGACCGCCCCGGGGAAGCTGTGGCGGTGAGTCGCGCTCGCGCCATGGCCCTTGGCGTAAGCGCCCCGGCTGCCCGCCTGCACGAAGGCGGGCAGCCGGGTGCGCCTGATCTCTCCGCTTCTCACCTTTGACTGAAAGGCCGGCTGTGAACGCCCCCAGCTCCGCACGCTCCGAGTTCACTGACGCTGACCCGGCCACCTGGCCCGGTGTCCGGAAGGGTGGGAAGCGGGCAGCCCCTCGCACAGCTGCCGTGCCCTTCGCGTGCGTGCACCAGCCGCCGTGCCCGGCTGCGGCGGACTCCGACCGGGACGCGGCCCGGCTGGTGGCCCACTGCCCGGAGCAGGGATGGGCCCGGTTGTGCAACGGTGTCGTCCGCTTCGACGACACCGGCGAATTGCTGCCGGATGGGGAGAGCATCGCCCCTCACCGTCCCCCGCTCACGCTGGTCGATCCCGTGCCCGGGAAGCCGGAGGGCGAGCCCCGGGTGGAACGGGCCGGTGCGCTGGTGGTCGGTACCTATCTGCGTTCACTGCGCCGTGAGCGGGGCCTGCTGCTCAGGCACGCTGCCGAGGCGCTGAAGTGCAGTACGTCGGTGGTGGCCCGTATCGAGGCCGGTCGGCTCCTGCCCACCGGCCGGGATGTCGCCCGCCTGCTGCGGCGTTACGGCGCGCCGGCGGACGGTGAGCAGGCCGACCTGCTGGCCGACTTGGCCCGGGGGAACACTGCCTCCGCGAGCCTCGCCTTCGATGAGGAATGCGGCTGGGTCGGCCGTCTGAAGGCGTGTGAGTCCATGGCGACCGGGATTGTCACGTACAGCGCCTGGGGATTCCCGGCCCTGGTCCACAGCGCGGAGTACGCCGCGCACTGGTGGCGGAACTCCGCCCTGCCCAACACCCGCGGCAGCGCCGGGATCGCGGACCGGTCGCTGCCCGTCGACCACGGCAAGGACCTGATCGTCCTGCTGGAGGAATCGGTCCTGATGAGGGCCTGCGACGCCGGGGAGGTCATGGCCGGGCAGCTGGCTCATCTGGTCAGGATGATCGAGCGCAGTGGTACGAGTCTGCGGATCGTGCCCATGGCGAAGTCGGTGCCCCCGCCGCGCGGCACGCTCATCGAACTCTGTCTCGGCTCAAGGGTCCTGCACGTCGAGGAGAGCATCGGCGCGATGTACGCCACCGGCCGGGAAAGCCACAAGCTGCACGGCGTCATCGAAGACGCCCTGCGCAACGCCCTCTCCGAGGCGGACAGCTTGACGCTCCTGCGCGAGGCCCGGAACTCCTGTCCTGGGAGCTGACCATCCGCCGTCGCACTCGTGGTCCTCCGTCCCGCGATCAGCACCGCTGCCGTACCCCAACCCTCTTGTCCACCCGAGGATCTTTTGATGACTACGTTCGACCACGCCATCCGGGGCCGCGGTGACACCCGCCGCGCCTACCGGACCGTCGTGGCCCTGATCGCCTGCGCGGCCGGCCCCACCTTATGGAGTTCGGGACTGCGCTTCGCACGCCTGCTCGGCGCCGACCCCGGCGCGTGGACCCTCGACGTCACCCGGGCCGTGCACGCCGGATGCACCATCGCCGCCGGACTGTGGCTCCTTGCCCTGATCAACACCCGCAGCCGAACGGACTGGCCCTCCCGCCGGGCGCTCCAACTGGGGGGCGCTGCCGCACTTGCCGCAGCGGATCTGACCGACCGGATGACCGGGCTCCAGCCCGACGGCACCGCGACCGACTACCGCCTCCCCTCCGCTTTTCTCCTCGTCTGGCTGGTACGGGAGGTGCTGCTCCACCGGGACATCGACCTCGCCCGCCTGGGCGTCAGGCCGGACACGGGCCGCCCCGGCCGGTCTGCCGTTCCCACCTGGCACATCTACGGACTCGTCCTCCTGCTCTTCGTCACCGCCGCTGTGGCGATGAACTACCTGCGCCTCGCCTTCCCCGGGCTGGTCCCGGCAGAGAGCCAGCTCACCGCCATCGGCGTGGACAACCCGCTCACCCTGATCACCCGCTGCGTGTGGACCGCGGTCGTGGAAGAGGTCGTGGTGACCGGCACGGTGATCACCCTGCTGCGGGCCGCGGACCGACCCGCCTGGGAGTGGGTCCTCCTCCCCGTCGCCGTCCGCGTACTGGGCCACCTCTACCTCGGCATCTCCGCCACGGCACAGATCCTGGTCGGCGCCGGAGTCGCCTACCTCTACGTCGTCCACCGGCACCTCGCCCCCATCGTCATGGTCCACGGCCTCTACAGCACCGGCCCTGCCGGAATCGCCCTCGCCATCACCGTCACCGGAGCCGTCGCCATCCGGGACCTGATCCGCTCCCGCCGTACCCGCTCAGCCCCACGAGCACCGCACACCGAGAAACCGCCCGCAGACAGTCCCGCCGCGAAGGAATCGAGCAGCCGATGACGACCACACCCATCCGCGCCGTGACCTGGAACCTCTACCTCGGCGGCCTCGACAACGGCTCCGAATTCCGCCTCAGCGCCCAGACGGAGATCCTCGCCCGCCTCCGGCCGGACGTCCTCGCCCTCCAGGAATGCACGCACTGGGACGACCAGGACGAACGGCGCCTTCTCACCCTGGCCGGCGCCCTCGGCATGGCGCCTGTGACCATGGCGCGGTCGAACGTCGGCGACGGCCGCAACTTCACCGCCCTCCTCTACCGCCCGGCCACCCTCCGGCTGATCAAACGCCGCACCCTCGGCGCCGAGGTCTTCCACCACGCCCTCATCCGGGCTCGCCTGCGCCCCGTCGCGGCCGTGGACGACAGCAGCGACTTCCTCGCCTTCGCCACCCACCTCACCCACACCGACGGCGAGACCCGCCTCAGGGAAGCCCGCTGGCTCACCGACTACGCCGGCCAATTCCCCGGCATGCCACCCCGCGCGATGCTCCTCGGCGACCTCAACTGCTCCGGCGTCCACGACAAAGACCCCGAGGACTGGGGACTGATACCGCAGAACCTGCACTCCCGCTACCGGCTCGTGAACGACGACGGCTCGTTCGGCGGCATGGACCGGCGAGCCATGCGAGCGCTGCTGAACTCCGGCTGGACCGACCCACAGGCACTCACCGGAGAACCCCGCGACGCCACCGTCGGGTTCAAATGGGAGAACGAACCGGTCCCCCTGTCCCTCGACCACATCCTCATCCACGGACTGGGCGCGACCTCCTACCGAACCCACGACACCCCGGAAGCACGAGCGGTGTCGGATCACCTCCCGGTGGTTCTGGACCTGGATCCGGTTGCTCGAGCCGAGCCTCTCTTCGAGGCCGCAATTCAGACGACGTGATCTCAATTGAGTTTCGGACATCTTGGCGCTCGGTCGAAGAGACAGGGTGCTGCGGCACCGGCATTCCTATCGACGGGTGCGCCGACGACCCGGCTTCGCAGAAGGGGATGCAGGTAAGCCGTCTTCCCAGGTCAGAAGGCTTCCATCGGCGTACGGAGGACCCCGAGATCCCCCGCGCAACACAAACCAGCCAGCTCCCTGTCGGTTGCCGAGGATGAGGGGCGACCGCCGATAGCGTCCCGGCATGACGGCACCAGCGGTGCCGCTGTTGGCTGAATTCACCCACCCTGCACATGTACGAACGAAGGACACCACCATGATCCACACGACGGTCGAGTCCGACGAGGCCACCCGGTTGCGCAACAAGGTCGTGGACCAACTGGTCAACGACGGCGCGATCTCCTCGCCGGAGGTCGAGGCCGTGATGCGGATGGTTCCCCGCCATGCGTTTGCTCCGGAGGCGACCCTGGAGAAGGCATACGCCCCGTACTCGGCTGTCATCACCAAGACGGACGAGTACGGCGTGCAGCTCAGCTCGGTATCCGCGCCCCAGATTCAGGCGCTCATGCTGGAGCAGGCCCAGGTGCGCCCCAGTATGCGAGTCCTGGAGATCGGTTCGGGCGGGCTGAACGCTGCGTACCTCGCCGAGCTGGTCGGGGAAGCGGGCGAAGTGGTCACCGTGGACATCGACCCCGTGGTCACCGACCGGGCCGGCCGAATGCTGGACAAGCACGGATACGGCCGCGTCCGCGTGGTCTGCGCCGACGCTGCCGAGCCCCTGGACGGCCTCGGCGAGTTCGATCTCGTCATGGTGACTGTGGGCGCATGGGACCTTCCTCCCGTCTGGACCGACCGGCTCAAGCCGGGCGGGCGCCTGGTCGTCCCGCTGCGAATGCGGGGCCTGACCCGGTCCGTCTCCTTCACCCGTGCCGGCGATCACCTGGAGAGCGAGTCCGCCTTCGTATGTGGATTCGTTCCCATGCAGGGCTCGACCGCTCACCAGGAGGAGCTGCTGCTCATCGCCGGGACTCCGGAGATCGGGCTGCGGTTCGACGACGGGCTGCCCGCCGAACCGAGCCTTCTCGACGGCGCCGTCACCACTCCCCGGGTGGAGGTATGGACTGGTGTGGAAGTCGGTCGCGGCGAACTGGTGGACACGCTGCAGATGCACCTGGCGATCACGCTGCCCGGCTTCTGCGTCATGGCCGTGGACCCTGACCTGGACAGCGGGATCGTCGCTCCGTCGAACAAGTCCTTCTCTCTCGCCGCGGTGGACGGTGCCGACTTCGCGTACCTCACCGTCCGCCGGACCGAGGACGACAAGAACGTTGAGTACGGCGTCCACTCCCTCGGCCCCACCGCAGCCGCTTTCGCCAAGACAGTCGCGGACCACGTCCGCGACTGGGACCGTGAGCGGCGCGGCGGCCCCAACCCGGTCATCCGGGTCTATCCGGCCGGCACCCCTGACGACGAGATCCCGGGCGACCGGATCATCGACAAGGTGCACAGCCGGATCTCGCTCGCCTGGCCCCCGGCCTGACCGCCGGAGACCAGGTTGTCCCGCACCACTCCTGAAGAGAGGAAGGGCACGACATGACGAACACCACCCTGGCCCGGGCTGAACAGCCGCCGGCCTTTGATGAGGACGACTTCGCCCCGCTTGACGTGCGGGTCGTCATCGCGGAGCACCCGTACGGCAAGCTCATGTGCTCCACCGGCGACGGCTGCGGACCGACCTGCCAGGGCGGCGCATCAGCCTGCAACTCGTCCGTGGAGGACTTGGCCTGACGGACCCCCACCGGTGGACCGGGCCGACCTCGGCCCGGTCCACCGGATCGATCCCTGTCCGTGTCGTCCGAAGGGATTCTTCTATGACCGCCCATGCCGATGCCGACTACCGGTGGCAGGGCACCGCCCTGCTGCGCGCCACCACGAGCACCGGATTCTCCGGACTGCCTCGTGATCTCGACTTGGAGGACCCTGTCCTCATCCGCGACTGGCTCGTCCAGATCTGGCGTCGTGACAAAGTGCGGGAGGCTTTGGAGGTCGCCACACCGGTACTGTGCGAGGCAGTCGATGCCGTCATCCGGGGTCAGCAGACGCAGCCCAGGCGGATTCGCAGAATCGCCCTTTCAATGGCCTCCTACCTCTTGCGCTGGCAGCATCGCCCCACCCCGCTCGGCCTGTTCGCCGGTACGGCCCCGCTACTCGTCGGTTCCGAGCCATCGGTCCGCTGGGGTACCAAGACCATGGTGTCGGCACGGGCGGACGCGGAATGGATCACCGACGCCATCCTCCGTCTTCAGTCAAGCCCCGGGCTCCGAGAGCGGCTGCCCGTGATGTCCAACAACGCCGCACATGTACGCGGTGAGCGGCTCGTGGCCCCCGGCCCTCCGGCTGATATCCACGCCGCGCTGCTTGCTCCGGTGGAGATATCCGTACGAAACTCCCGGCCGGTGGCCGCCGCGAGGGCAGCAGCCCAACGACCCATCGTTTACCGGGAACTGCGCTCCCGCCTGCGCACCCTGTTCCCGAGCGCCACCGCCGCACAGATCGACATGCTCCTCAGTGACCTCATCTCCCACAACCTCCTCATCACCAGCCTGTGGGCCCCTATGACCACCGTGGACGCGCTCGCGCACCTGTGCGCGGAGCTGAGGGTCGCCGATGCGGAGGCCGTGGATGATGTGCGAAAGCTGGTCCAAGGGCTGTACGCGGTGCACGAGGAACTGTCCGGGCAGCGACCGATCCACGCCGACGGCGCGCTCGGCGGAACCATCGCACGGATGCGGGCTCTCTCCCCGGTCACCACGACTCCGGTTCTCGTCGACACGGTCCTCGACTGCGACGTGCAGATTCCCCGGTCCGTGGTGGAGGAAGCCCAGCGCGCCGTGACGGCGCTGTACCGGACCACCGCGCAGCCCTACGGCTATCAGCACTGGCAGGACTACCATCGCCGGTTCCGGGTCGAATACGGCCCCGGCACGTACATCCCCGTGCTGGACCTGGTGTCCGATGCCGGTCTCGGCCTGCCTGCCGACTACGCGGGATCCGAGCGCGATCGGATCCCGAAACCTCTGACGGACCGGGATGGCGTCCTGCTCCCCCTGGTCCAGCAGGCCGTCATGGCCGGCCGGGACGAACTGCTCCTGACCGACGCGGTGATTGACGCCCTGGCCGAAGCTGCGGGCAACCAGGACCGGATGTCCGTCCCCCGAGCGGAACTCTCCTTCGAGATCCACTCCCGTTCCACCACCGCCCTCGCCCGGGGCGCTTTTCGGCTTGTGCTGACCGGTGTGCCGCGGTCGAGCAGCAGCATGGCCGGCCGCTTCGCCCACCTGCTCCCCGCCGACCAACAAGACGCGCTGGCCGCCACGTACCGGAGCGACACGACCACCGTCGCCGCGCAGCTCAGCTTCGTACCGCGGCGCCGCCGCAACGAGAACATCGCCCGAGCCCCACGCCTGCTCCCGCATGTCATCGGAATCTCCGAACACCGGGGCCCGGACGACGGCGCGATATCCCTCACCGACATCGCCGTCACCGCCGATGACCACGGCTTCCACCTCGTTCAGGTCTCCAGCGGCAAGCGGATCGATGTACGGGTCCCGCACGCCCTCGAAGCCGGCGTCCACACACCGCCCCTGGCCCGGTTCCTCGCCGAGATCGCCACCGCCCGGCACGCCGTCTACAAGCCGTTCGACTACGGCGTCGCCGCCCGGCTGCCCTATCTCCCCAGGGTGCGCTACCGCCGCACCGTCCTCACCCCCGCCAGATGGCTGCTGATCGCAGCGGATCTACCCGGCCGCACCGCCACAGCAAAGGAATGGGATCACGCACTCGACGCCTGGCGGAACCGGCTCCGGATCCCGGACCGCGTCACCATGGTCGAACACGACCAGCGCCTTCCACTGGACCTGACCCACCGCGCGCACCGCCGTATCCTCCGCTCCCACCTCGACCGGACCCACCGCCTGGTGGTGCGTGAGGCTCCCGACAGCGATGCCCACGGCTGGCTCGGCCGTGCCCATGAAGTCTGGCTGCCGTTCGTCCGCTCAACAGCACCGGAGGGACAGGGCGAACACGCTGTCCCTCCAACAGCGGTGCTGATCGCCGAGGACGAGGTACATCTTCCGGGGGCCGGCACCATCTTGCGGGCACATCTTCATGGCCATCCACAGCGCTACGACGAGATCCTCGACCGGTACGTACCCCGCCTCCTCGCCCGCTTCGGCGACCCGGTGCCCATGTGGTGGTTCACCCGGCACCATGAAGCCTCCCGCCCGGACGTCGACTCGTACCTGGATCTCGTCCTCCACATCGAGCCCGGCACTTACGGGGCGGCTGCCGAACACGTCCACGTCTGGGCCCACCAGCTCCACCGCAGCGGCCTGGCTTCCCGTCTCACCCTCGCCGGCCACAGGCCACATACGGGCCGGTACGGGCACGGCACGGCGATGGACACCGCCAACATCCTCTTCTCCTCGGACTCAGCAGCAGCTCTCGCCCAGATCCGCTGCGCGGAGGGTCGAGCCACCACCTCCCAGGCCCTCACGGCGGCAAGCATCCTGAATCTCGTACGTCACCTCGCCCCCACTCCTGCGGATGGGGAAAGCTGGCTGATTGAGCAGATCCCCAAGGGAACCGGGCAGATGGACCGCAACCTCCGCGAACAGGCGATCGGCTTCACCACCGGCACGCGTACCCTCACCGCCTTGCCCGGTGGAGCCGAGGTCATCCGAGCGTGGAGCGCCCGCACCGGCACCGTTCGCGACTATCGGCGAGCCCTGGCCGATGAGCGTGATCCCCTGACCACAGCGCACTCGCTGATCCGCCAGCACCACATCCGCGCCCTGGGCGTGGATCCCGCCACAGAAGCCACGACACTGAGATTCGCCCGGAACGCAGCCCTGCACCACCGGAGGGGAACCCGGTGACCGCCCCGGCCTCCAGACTCATCGAGCGGCTCGCCGACCGCCTGGCCGAACCCATACCGCCGCCCGCGGACGAACCCTGGGGAGCACAGTCCCTCGCCGAAGGAGCGGCCGGAATCGCCCTCCTCCACATTGAACGGGCCCGACACGGCATGGCTCCCTGGACCAGCGCCCACCGGTGGATCATGCAAGCGGCTTCCGGTGAGGTCAGCGCGGCCGACACCACCGGCCTCTTCCTCGGGGCACCTGCCGTCGCCTTCCTCCTGAGCACCGCACCTCCGTCCGTCGATCACCTCTACGCCGGGGCACGGGCCACCCTGCACGGCCACATCACCTCGCTCGCCCATCGCCGAACCGAGGCCGCCCTCGAAAGGATGAACCACGGCGGCCGGGCCACCTTCGCCGAGTACGACGTGTTCTACGGACTCACCGGCATCGGCGCGTACCTGTTGCGCACCGACCCGGGAAGCACAGCCCTGGAGCGGGTGCTCGGCTGCCTGGTCGCTCTGACCCGCCCTCTCCAGCGAGGTGACCGAGGGCTCCCCGGATGGTGGGTGGGCCACGGCCCGAACCGCGAGCACTCCGCCGACTTCCCGGGCGGACACGGCAACCTCGGTGTCGCGCACGGCATCACCGGACCGCTGCTCCTCATGTCCCGGGCACTCCGCAGTGGCATCTCCACCACCGGCCAGCCCGACGCCATCCGTACGATCTGCGACCACCTCGACACCTGGCAGCAACACGGCGAAGCGGGACCGTGGTGGCCGGAGCACCTCACCCTCCGCGACCTCGCGACGGGGCGACCACACCAGCCCGGACCCGCCCGGCCGAGCTGGTGCTACGGCACCACCGGCATCGCCCGCGCCGGGCAGCTCGCCGGCATCGCGCTGAAGGACACGGCACTCCAAGCGGTGTACGAAGACGCTCTCCATCGGGCGCTGACCGATCCCGCACAGCTCGCACAGGTCATCGACAACGGCCTCTGCCACGGCTGGGCGGGCATCTACCAGACCGTCGTCCGCGCCGCTGCAGACGCTGCGGATCTCCGGCTCCACAAACTGATCGCCCCGCTGGAGAAGGCGCTGACCTCCGACATCGAGCCCGACGACGGCCAATCCCCCGGCCTGTTGAACGGCCACGCCGGCTCCGCACTCGCGCTGACCACCCTGGTCACCCGCCAGACACCGATCTCGGGATGGGACTCATGTCTTCTGATCGACTGATCCGAACCGGCCCGGACCCGGACCCGGTGGAACATGCCGTGATCGACGTGCTGGTCGGCGCATCCGTACAAGACGCCGCGCACAAGGTGGGGGTGGAACCGACCGTCCTCGCCGACGCCGTCGAGGTCTTCCTTCAGGCCGGCCATCAGGCCCTCGCACATCAAGCAGGCACCCCCGACTGGTGGCAGGTGTACCTCCAGTTCGCCGACTGGGCTGCGTCCGAAACTCTCTTCGCGTCGCGCGTTCTGCCCATCCTGCGCGAGGCGGAGGCACAAGGATCCGTTGAGGGCTGGTGGTACACCCGGAAGCACCCGTGCTGGCGCCTCCGACTCCGCACCGCCCCGGCAGCGAGGCGCAGACTGGGGGCAGCCCTGGACCAGCTCACATCGGACGGGTACCTCACCAGATGGTGGCAGGGCGTCTACGAGCCGGAGACCACGGCCTTTGGCGGCTCTGCCGGCATGGACGCCGCGCACACCCTCTTCGTGGCGGACAGCAGAGCGATCGTTCGAGGACAGCATCGGGACGTCTCGGTCGGCCGACGGGAACTGTCGGTCCTCCTGTGCACGATCATGATGCGTGCCACCGGCCTCGAATGGTACGAGCAGGGCGACGTCTGGCACCGTGTCTTCACTGACGAACACCGGTCCGCGATCAGCGGCGTCCCACAGAATCACCTCGCGGCGAGAGCCGCGGAGATTCGGACCCTGCTCACCGCCGACGGTGCAGCTCTCCTGCGTTCCGGTGGCCCGCTCGAACCCATCGCGGAATGGGCCACCGCTTTCCGTCACACCGGCCAGTCACTCGCGGACGCCGTCCAGAGGGGAACACTGGACCGGGGGCTGCGCCAGATCCTCAGCCTCCACGTGATCTTCCACTGGAACCGTCTCGGCCTCTCCGTTGGCGCCCAGAGCGTGCTGGCGTGGGCCGCCCGTGCTGCGATCCTCGGACTCCCACAAAGCGCGGAGCAAGCGGAGGGGACGGCTACTGCAGGCGAGTCTGTCCCATTGAACGATCGATGGAAATCTCGATGACCACACGCTCGGGGTCGGGGCCCGGGGTGCGCCCGTAGCGCTCGGCGTACCGGGCAACGGCTTCGGCGACCAGGTCGGCTTCAGTGCGGACCTCTGCGATTCCTTCCAGAGTGGCCCAGCGTCCGCCGTGGACTTGGCAGACTGCAACACGAGCACCCGGAGGCGCAGAGATATTGGCGACCTTGACCGACGACTTACGGGTGATTATCCGGGCGGTTCCCCCTTCTACGTCGAGGGTCACTCCGACGGCTACCACATGCGGAGTTCCATCTGGACGCAGGGTCGTAAGTGTGCACAGATGGCGCTCCTGCCAGAAGGCAAGAAACTCCGGATCACGACGCAAACCCGCAGTCATTTCTCATTCCTTTCTCGTCCTGGATGCTGCGCAGTTCCTCGAATGCTCCATCTACAGACGGAGGGATCCTCGCGAAGCTTCCAAACAGTGACCCATCGCGATTGCCGTAGCAGCGCGACACGGGGGCATCTGGAACGCTCAGCTTCGGATGCGCCGGAGAATTGACCACTCCGCTCGCAAAACACACCACTTCCCGTCGGCGGTCCGCAACCATGCCGGGAAGACACCACCCCGATAGCACCGCGCAGCCGGATCGGCGGCGCACCGAGGTGACCCCAGACGGCAGCCACGGCTCGCTTCTGGTGGCACCAGCACAGTCAGAGCGCGACAGTCACGAATGCCTCATGCCGCAGATCATGCGAGGTCAGACAGCGATCGGAATACTACCGTCCAGTTCTACCTGTCAGTACAGATCCCCGCCAGCATGCCCTGCCCCGCTCGGAGCGGACACCGACACCGCCCCGCACCATCCCCTGCGGGCCGGCGGCACGCCAGCACCCGCAGCCACATCCGCGATGCGACCTTAAAGGCTTCTTCCAACCGCCAACATGACGGCCAGTCAGGGATGCGATGACACGAACGCCAGAGGCTTCACCACCCCCGCTTCTCGCGATTCGATCTCCCATCCAAGCAAGCGAGTGACATCCGCCTCAGTTGACGAATCCAGGAAGGGAACCCTAAGTTTCAGGGCGTCCACGAACTGAGACGACCAGGTGCACAGGACGAGCGGGAATCGCCACAAGCCACTCCCACGCGCATGCCGCACCATCAGGACGCGCCTCTTGTCGGCGCACATTCAAGGGAGCTTGCGAGTGACGTTCTTCGACCCCGAGCCAGCCCTTCAAAACTGCGTGCGCGTTTCCCTCCACACGTAGTTTCATACCTGGATTTCAGCCCCGGCTTGCGCATTTCCCTACCCCTGCCCTTTCGGCCAGGGGACAGCTTCACCTGCCGTCGAGGGCTGCCCCGTGATGCGCGTTTTCCCGCAACGGGGTGTTCGTTTTCACCGACTGACCAGAGGAAACAGCATGTGGTGGCGAAAACGACGCTTCCTGCCGAAGGTTCCCGCCCGGCGAGGCACCGAGCGTGGCCTGCACCGCCTGTTGCGGCAGGGACTGCGGGACCTGGGCATCCAGCCCCCGCTGAGCGTCAACACGCTGAGCAAGGCATTGGGGGAGCAACGGGGGCGTCCCATCGATCTGCAGGCCCGGGCCCTTCCCGTTCCCGGCCCGTCAGGGCTCTGGGTGGAGACAGCTCATGTGGACGTGATCTTGTACCAGGAGCAGACGACCCGGCTCCACCAGGACCACATTGTCCTGCATGAGCTGGGGCACATCATCATGTCCGACCGCTCTCGTCAGCGGGAGAAGACACAGAACCACGAGGGCCGTGCCTCCATCGCGGAGTACGCGGACCTGCTCGGACTGGCGCCCAAGGCCGTACGCCGGGTCCTGCGCCGCTGCGCTTACGACTCCGAGGAGGAGTGCGCGGTCGAGCTGGTCGCCACGATCCTGATGGAGTGGGATGCCGAACTCGTCCTCGCGCCGCCGTCGGTGGCCGAGGATCCGGCCGTCCGCCGTGTGCAGACCGCGCTCGGCGATCGTCGGGGGTGGCTGTGAGAACGCTGTTCCTCGCGGTTCTGTTCGCAGCGGTGCTGTGGAAGATCACCCAGCTCCTGCGGAATCCGCACGACGCCCCGCTTCGCTCCCTGACCCTGTGCCTGGCGACCGCTGCGGCTTCCTATCCCGTCGCCATGCCGGAAGGCGCCGCCGACTTCGACATGGTCGCCTTCCACGGGGCGGCCAAGCTGGCACAGAACCTGCTGCTACTGGCCACGTTGTACTTCTTGATGACGTTCTTCCTGCACTCCACGACGGACGAGCAGGCCAGCAAGCGCCGGGCCCGTCGCGAGGCGCTCCTCGTGCTCGCGGTGGCCGTCGTCATCGCCCTGTGCGCGGTCACGGTCCCGCATGAGGAGCTGGCCGGCAGCTTCTCCTCCGCCGACATGAGTGTCCATCAGGTCGCGGGTTTCTACCTGGTGGCGGGGGCTTACATGATGTACGCCCTGGCTGTTGCCGGGAGGTGGACCCGCCAGTACGCGCGAATGTCCCAGCGTCCTCATTCGACCGGTCTGTGGATCGCCGCGTGGGGCATGAGCGGCATGGCCATCGCCTGCGCGATCCGCGCGGTGTTCGTCGTCACCCGCTGGACGGGCGGCGAGGTCGCCGTATCCCTGATGAACGCGATCGAGTTGCTGCTTGTCGTCTCGATCATCGCCTTCGTCCTGGGGATCACCTATCTCGGCGCGCGGTCCCGGTACTCCGCCGGCCGCCTGTGGCTGAGCCGCCGCCGCACGCACCGCAGGCTCGAACCCCTGTGGCAGCTGCTGTCGGACACCTACCCGGACACCGTCCTCAAGGCACCCGCTTCCTGGCCGGACCGGCTGCGCGCCCGTGGCGTCCACCGCCGCTACCACCGCCGGGTCGTCGAGATCCGGGACGGGCTCCTGCGTATCAGCCCTCACCTCCACGCACCCGCCGACGATGTCGGCATCCTCGGTCTCGACGCCACGGAGCTGGCCCGACGGCTTCGCGTTGCCGCCACCGAAGCGGGTCGGGGCGTCGCAGCGTCCGGCATCGCCGTTCCCCTGGCGGTACCGGCCGGCGACGGCCGGGACGCCGACGCGCAGCAGCTGGTGAAGCTGGCCGACGCCCTGCGCATCACCGCCTGATCCGAACCGACTTCGAAGGAGCACTCCCCCACATGCTGATCACCGCAGCACGCGTCCTCGTCGCTTCCGGCGAGTACCTGGCCGACGGCGCTGTCCTCATCGACGGCCGGACCATCACCGCCGTAGGCCCGCGCGCCCAGGTCGAGGCCCAGGCCCCAGCCGACGCGCCGCGTCTGGACTTCCCGGGCGGCACGGTGCTTCCGGGCCTGATCGACGCCCATGTGCACTTGATGTTCGACGGAGGCGCGGACCCTGTCGCCGCCCTTGCAGAGCGCGACGACACGGCCCTGCTCGCCGATATGCGGACGCGGGCCGCACAGTTGCTGGCCAGCGGTGTGACCACGGTCCGCGACCTCGGCGACCGAGGTGGCCTCGCCCTGCGGTTGGACCAGGAGATCGCCTCCGGGACCACCCCCGGGCCGCGGATCGTCTCCGCGGCCGTACCGGTGACCCCGCCCGGCGGGCACTGCCACTTCCTGGGAGGTGAGGTCTCCGGCGTCGAGGAGATCCGCGCTCTGGTCCAGCGGAACGTCGCGGCCGGAGCCCAGGTCATCAAGGTCATGGAGACCGGCGGCGGCCTGACGAAGGACGGGGCCAAGAGCTGGGAGACCCAGTTCAGCGCCGAGGAGCTGGCCGCGCTCGTCGAAGCGGCTCACGAGGCGGGGCTGCCGGTGGCCGCCCACGCCCACGGCACGGACGGCATCGCCGCCGCCGTCCAGGCCGGGGTCGACACCCTGGAGCACTGCACCTGGATGACCGCCGACGGCTTCGACCTGCGCCAGGACGTACTGGAGCAGATCATCGCCCAGGGCATCCACGTCTGTCCGACCATCAGCCAGCACTGGCCCATGTTGCCCAGGATCTTCGGCGCCGAGCGGGCAGCGGAAATGTTCGGCCTCATCCGGCAGATGGCCGACGCCGGAGTGAAACTGATCGCCGGCACCGACGCCGGAGTCCAGCGGACCGGCTTCACCGGCATCGCCGGCAGCCTCGCCTTCTACGAGCACATCGGCCTGGACCGCGGACGCATCCTGGACATGGCCACCTCGGAAGCCGCCGAGGCCCTCGGTGTCAGCGACACGACGGGCCGCGTCGCCCCCGGCTACAGCGCCGATCTGCTGATCGTCGAAGGAGACCCGCTGCAGGACCTGGCCCACCTCAAGGCAGTGGAGGCGGTCATCGCGCGGGGAAGCCACCTGGTGCCGTAGTCCCCGGGTGCCGGTGTCGGGCCGAGCAGTGCCTGAGACCCGGGCGGGTCCTGAACTTGCAAGGCACGTATATGGCCGGCCCTCTCCCGTGCGGGAGGGTGCCGGCCATATACGTAATGGTGTCGGACTCGTTCTCTATCTCTGGGGGTTGCTGGTGCCCGGGCCAGGGCGCCGTGCGTACTCCGCGACCACCTCGTTGACGATGGCGAGCAGGTCGGCGGGAAGCCCCTCGGCGCCCATGCCGCGGGCGGCGATCTGGCCGACGTCTCCCCGGCGCTTCGACGCGAGCAGGGTGAGTCCCTCGACGACTTGGCGAGTGACCGCGTCCTCTGACTGGAAGTACGCCGGTTTGAACCCGAGCATGTCCGCCATGCCTTCCAGGACGATAGGCACCGCCTCGGTCACCACTCCGGTGCGCAGGTCGCGGATGTCTGCCTGGGATACGACGGCGGCACCCGCGTAGTCGTTGACGGCTGCGGCGATCTGCGCGTCCGAAGGAGCCGACCCGACGGAGTACGTACTGTCCAGGGCGAACCGGATCTTCTCCGCGAGGCTGGACGGCATCGCCGTTCCCTCCGCCTCGTCGGGAGCCGCGTTCCCGAAGGACCTCTCCTGGGCGGCCCTCAGTGCCCGCTCACTCACGCCGTACGCGGCTGCGAGAAGGGCAACCAGCTCGTCGGAGAGCCTGCGGACCCCGCTCTCCGCCTTGCGGACGGAGCTGGTGGTGGACGCCTTGGTGATCGCGATGGTGTCCTTCTGGGAGTATCCGGCGTCCGCTCGCAGGTCCGCCAGATCAGGTTTCCCCTCCCGGGGAAACAGCGTGTCGAGAGACATGCCCAGGAGCCGGGCGAGTATCGGCAGAGTCTCCGGGAGCGGTTTGGTGGTCTCGCTCTCCCACCGTGCGACCGCAGCCTCCTGAACGCCCACGGCCTCGGCGATCTGCCGCTGGGTGAGATCGGCCGCCCGGCGCCTGGCGCGAAAGGCACGGCCGTCGAAGGGACGGTCGGGCATGGGCGCTCCCTGGGGTGCTCGGTGCGGATACGGACGCTGAAGCCACTTGATCAGGCCACCCTGAGAAGATACCTTTCGTGGCGTGACTTTGTCGCGGTGTCCGCAGGATGGGCGCTCAATCGCCCTGCCCGCATCGCCAGCGGCGACAAGTTGAAACGCGTACAGACCGTATCAAGACCGCGCCGGGCCTCTCGCCCGGCCATCGGAACGGAGCAACGAGTGAGCACCGCGCTCGCCCCGCCCGCCGGCCTTCCAGGGAACGGCGCCCCAACCCTTTTTCCGGTGCGCCGCGTCCATTCACGCATTTCAGAGGTGTACAGCGGACTAGAGCTATGTATGGACTTCCGCGCGGGGTGTGTGGTGTGTTGCTGGTCCCCGGGTGACAGCCGCCCGGCCCACGGCCCCGCCGTGGAGATACGACCGCTGGGGAATCCGTCGGGCAGCACCGAAAACTGAGCGCAGACAGCGACGGCGCCGAGAGAGCTGGAACCTCTCCGACGCCGGTCGCGATGGACACTCCGCCCCGGCAAGGGCTTGAGACGTCCCACCAACACCGCACCGGCCCTTCTCACAGGACACACCGGCGCGGCATCACTTCAAGGGGAGATTGTCGCATGCCCACCCCCGCGCGCAAAAGGCCGAACGCCCCGGCCCGCGCGATACCCGAACACTCCGGCCACTGGCTCGCCCCCCGAGACGGGAGGGCTGCCTGATGTCCCGCATCCGTACCGTCAAGCCTGAACTCTTTGTGTCCGAGGACATCGCCTCCGTCTCGGTGACCGCGGTCCTCACCTTCATCGGCCTGCTGACCCTCTCCGACGACTCGGGGCGCTGCCGCGACCATCCGGCGATCATCGCCGGGCGGCTGTGGGCGCTGCGCCAGGAGCACACCCCCGCGCACGTCGCCCAGGACCTGGAGGAGCTGGCGGAGGCCGGCCTGATCTGCCGGTACACCGGCTGCGACGGCCGCACCTACCTCCACATCGTGAAGTGGGAGCAGCACCAGAAGATCAACCGGGCCACCGACTCGCGCCTGCCGCGCTGCCCGGGGCACCAGGGCGCGCGCAAGTGCGGGAAGTGCCAGGAGCCCCGCTGCGCCAGCATCACGCACGCGCACTCCGCCCAGGCGGGTGCCGGCCCCGGCCGGTTCGGGGTCTCCGTGAACACTCCCGGAGGGCTCGAACAGCCGGATGCGGTCGGCTCCGCGACGGCCCGGGTCATAGCGGAAACCGAGCGCACGCTGGAACCGGCAGCCTCGGCCCTGCCCGAGAGCCCTGCGGAGGAGCCAGCGCCGTCCAGCAGGAAAGCTGCTGGTCAGAGCGCCGAGAACTCGGATCTGGGCGCGACTCACGCACATCTCACGGAGGACTCACGGCCTGGATCTAGGATCTTGGATCCTGGATCTTCCCGTAGGGGGCGCACCGCGCCCGCACCCGACGCCGCCTCGGAGAGGGGCTCGGCGAACGAGCTGGTGGCCGAGTACGTAAAGGGCTGCCACCAGCGCCCGCCGGGGAACTTCATCAGCCAGCTGGGGCGGAACCTCAAAGCCCTGCTGGACGAGGGCTTCGAACCGGAGCACATCAGGCTGGCGATGGACCGGCTGCGGGCGAAGGCGCTCCACCCGAGCGTGCTGCCGAGCCTGGTGAACGAGGTCGTCAACCCGCCCGCCCTTGTCGGCGCCGGGGCACCGAGCGCCTCCGGCGGGGGCCCTTGGGCCGCCACCGGCCATCAGCCCTACCTGAACCCGAACACGCCGGAGCCGACGACCTTCGGGAGGAGCCTGTGACCCGCACCCTGAGCCGGTCGGCCGACCCGCAGCCCGCGATCGGGGAGCGGCTCCGTGCCCGCCTCGACGCCCGGCTCGCCGCTCGCGGCATAGACGCCGGCACCCCGCTGCCGCCAAGCGCCCCCGAACCGAACCCGGCGCTGGAAGCCGCGCAGAAGCGGATCCCGTACGACTACCGGACCGCCTCCGCCGCCCACCCGGACGTCACCGCCTGGGTGCGGACCATCGCCGGGTCGGCGACCGCCCCGTACGCGGACTCCCTCCAGCCGCACTACGGCACCGCCGGGCGGCGGATGGTCGCCCGCGGACCGTCACTGCTGCTCTGGGGCCCCACCGGCACCGGCAAGACCCACGAGGCGTTCGGGGCGATCCGCTCACTGACCGACGCCGGATGCGCGGTGCCCTGGCAGGCCACCACCGCCGCCGACCTCTACGGCGAGATGCGCTCCCGCACCGGCGCGGACCCCGAGGTCCTGCTCCGCCGCATCATGCGAGTCCCGGTCCTGCTCCTGGACGACCTCGGCGCGGCAAAGAACTCGGAGTGGACCGAGGAGATCACGTTCCGGCTGCTGAACTGGCGGGCGCAGAATCGTTTCCCCACGCTGATCACCAGCAACCTGCCCCCGGTCCGCACCCAGGGCATCCCGCCTGGACAGCCGGTGCTGCGCGACCGGGTCGGCGACCGGGTCCTGTCCCGCCTGTCCGGCATGTGCACCGCCGTGGAACTCACCGGCCCGGACCGTCGCTTCCAGGCCCGCTGACCACCCCCGGCATCTGACCTCCGGCGCGACAGCCCACGCCCGCGCCCCTTGCCCGCCCCGCCTCCCGAACACGTGCATCCCGCATCCCGCCCTCGCGGTGACACGTGTCCGCCGACGGCCTCATGAGGCGTACTCCGGAGACTCCCCTTGCGCTACATCACCACCATCGACGCCACCCGCCCCGCGCTGCGCGGGATCGCCGACCACAGCTGGCACGCCCGCGCCCTCTGCCGCGACCTAGCCCCCCAGCGGGCGGACGAGCTGTTCTTCCCCCGGCCGCGCAACCACAAGGCCATCGCCCAGGCCAAGTCCCTCTGCGGCGGGTGCCCGGTGAAGAAAGACTGCTTCAACCACGCCCTCGACAACGGCACCAAAGAGGGCATCTGGGGCGGGACGACCGAAGCCGAACGGCAGGCGTGGCAGGCGAAGATCAGCGAACGCCTCGACTACGCCCGGGTGCGCGCCGCGTTCCTCGGCCGGGACGTCCACCTCTCCGCCGCCGAGCGCAAGGCCGTCACCCGCCACGCCCACGTCCGCGGCTGGACCCCCGAGCGCCTCGCCTACACCCTCCAGCTCGACCTCGACTACGCCCGCGACCTCATGCGCGAGGCCGCCCACGCCGTCGAGGACCGCGACCGGTACTGGGACCTCTACGGCACCACCGAGGACCAGCCCCAGGACGAGGGCGAAGGCGAGAGCCCCGACGACGCCGCAGCCGAAACCGACGACAAGCAGCCCGGCGACAAGAAGGACACCCCGCCGGTGTCCTCACCGGTCCCCGGCCACATCCACACCACCGCGCTGATCGCCGCGCTCGGAAAGGCCGCATGACCCCCCGCACCACCGCGTCACACGATGTCGCCCCCGTCGGCCCCTGGGACCGCCTCGCCATCCTCGCCCTCGGCACCGCCGGCTGCGCGCTGTCGTACGACGCGCTGCAGCAGATGGCCGTCGCCATCCACGTCCGCGGATTCCTGACCTACCTCTTCCCCCTGGTGATCGACGGGTTCATCGCCTACGGGGTCCGCGCCCTGCTCGTCCTGCGCACCGCGCCCTTCGGCGCCCGCCTGTACGTGTGGACCCTGTTCGGCACGGCCACCACGGCGAGCATCTGGGCCAACTCCCTTCACGCGGTCCGCCTCAACCAGCAGCTGGAAGCCGGCGGCGGGCTGCGGCTGGGGGACACCGTCGTCGCGATCCTGTCCACCCTCGCCCCGCTCGCCCTCGCCGGCGCCGTCCACCTCTACATCCTCATCACCCGCCACCACCCCACCAGCACCGCAGCGGGGACCGAGCGGAGCAGGGGACCGCAGCCGGGGACCACGCCCGCGAGCCGCGTCGGAGACCGGGACCGGGCACTCCCGCCGGTCCCCGCGCCACGGTCCGGGACCGGTTCCGGGAAGCGGACGGATTGCCCACCGGCCGGGGACCGTCCTGCGGGGACCGGAACGGGACCGGCGTCCGGAACCATGCCGTCCGGTCCCCGGGACCGGACGCCGGCCCCGGAGACACCGGGGACCGGGGACCGCACCGGCCGCCCGTCTCACGGGACCGGGCCGGAACCCCACCCCGCCGGTGACCGGTCCACGGTCCCGGACGGTCCCGGGGGCCAAGACCGCACGGTCCCCGACGCGAAACCGCTGGCAGACGGCCCAGTCCCGCTCGAAGAACCGGGGACCGGGGACCGGGACCGGCACTCCGCGACGCCTTCGGAACGGGCACCCAACGGCGAGGAGCGTCCTCGGGACCGCGCGGACAGCACGGCCGCAACCGGCGAGAAGGACGTCCGTCCCCACACGCTCCCCCGGGAACAGGCACCGACCCGCTCGGTCCCCGGGACCGAACAGGACCAAGACCGGGACCGGGACGACGCTCCCGTAGCCCGCGGCCGGAGCAGTGCCCGTCCCCGCACCGTCCCGGGGACCGCGACGAAGACGCAGCGGAAGGGGACCGAGGGTCGGTCCCGCACAGGCCGGGGTTCACGGTCCCGCTTCTCCGAGGACGACATCGTCGCCCTGATCCACCCCCACGTCCCCACGGTGCTGGAACGCGACGGCAACGAGGCCATCACCCGTGTCCAGCTCAGGGAGATCATGCGCGACCAGCGCATCTCCATCCGCAACGAGAACCTCTCCCCGGTCCTGCAGCGCCTGCGCAGCACGACCGGCACCACCACCACGAGGAGCACCCGATGAAGACCTGCCAGCGGTTCAGCCGTATCAAGAGCGGCTACGAGCAGGACATCACCTTCCTGCGCAGCCACTCCGAGCGCCACGAGGGCAAGCCCTCGGCGAAGGCCAGCGCGAAACACGCCGCCGGCGCGAAGCGGGCCATGGCCCGCGCCCTGAACCGGCATTACGAGCGCTGCCGCGAATGCGGCTGAACCCCGCATAACCCACACCCTGCTCTGCGGCGGTGTCCCGGCCCACGCCCGGGACACCGCCCCCCTCTGGAGGTCACGCTCGTGTATTCCCACACCCCCCGCACCACGGCCGCGACAGCCGCCGCCTGGGCCGACGTCCTGGTCCGCCACCGCCTCCTGCACGCCGCGCTGCCCGTCCCCACCGGCCAATGGCTCGTCCAGCGCACCCCCACCTCCCCCGTCCGGGTTCTCGACGGACCCGCCGCCGTGGTTCAGATGGCCGCCCGGATCCAGCTCTACACCCGCACCAAGAAGGCCCGCATCCGATGACAAACACGAACGCGAACCCCACCACCGACGAGGGTTCGCCGGGCTCCAACTCAACCTCAACGCGAGCAAGTTATCGGCCAAGACACTCTTCCCCGTCGGGGAAGCGCGTCTTGGCCAAGCCCGCCCCGGGGGTGGCGGGTCCGGACCAGCGCCGGGGGGCACTGGTCCGGGCGGCGGCGACCGAGGGCGGACCGCAGCCGGAAGAACAGTCACCGCGTCGTCAGCGCCGTGACGTGAAGAAGCCCTCGCGCAAGCGCTCGCCGAAGCAGCACGACCGCAAGCGCGTCCGCGTCTGCAGTGTCCGCCTGAACGATGAAGAGAAGACCCTCCTCACCGCCGCCGCGCACCGTACCCATACGTCGCTGCCCGCGTTCCTCGCCCGTGCCGGCCTCTCCGCCGCCCGCGATCTCGACCAGACCGCCGCTGCCATCGCCGGACAGCGCGAGACCGTGACCGAGCTGTTCGCCGCCCGCCGCCACCTCGGCCAGGTCGGCAACAACCTCAACCAGATCGCCCGCTCCATCAACTCAGGTGCCCAGCCCACCGAGCCGGAACTCGACGCCGTCATCGCCGCCACCCGACGCGCCGTGCACCGCGTCCAGGACGCCACCGACCGGCTGCTCGCCCAACACTAGAAAGCCACCACCGGCATGATCCCCAGGATCCACAAGCGCGGGAAGCGCACCATTGGCCTCCTCCACTACCTGTACGGGCCGGGCACACACGAGGAGCACACCGACCCGCATCTGGTGGCGTCCTGGGACGGCAACGCGCCCGACCCCGGCCGTGCCGACGACTTCGCCGACACGATCAAGGATCTCCAGCGGCTCCTCGACCAGCCGCTCGACAACATCGACGAACGCGACCGGTCCCGCAAGCACGTGTGGCACCTCTCGGTCCGCAACGCCCCCACCGACCGCCTTCTGACCGACGACGAGTGGGGAGAGATCGCCCGGCGGATGGTCGCCGCTACCGGCATCGACGACCCCGACAAGAACGGGGCCGGGTGCCGCTGGGCGGCAGTCCGGCACGCGGACGACCACATCCACATCATCGCGACCCTCGCCCAGGAGGACGGCTACAAGCCCGACCTCGACCACGACGCAGCCCGTTCCCAGGCCGAAGCCCGCCTCCTCGAAGCCGAATACGGCCTCAGCCGCCTCAACGCCGGTGACGGCACCGCCGCCCAGCGCCCCACCAGCGCCGAGCGCCACAAGGCCGCACGCGAACAGCGGGAAAGGACGCCGCGGGAGGAGCTGCGGGAGACCGTCCGGCGCGCGGTGGCCGGCGCGGACGGGGAGGCCGAGTTCTTCGACCGGCTCGGCGCCGCCGGGCTCCTGGTGCGGTGCCGTATCGCGCCGTCCGGGGACCTCCTCGGCTACACCGTCGCCCTGCCCGACGACCGCAACAAGGACAACGAGCCGGTCTTCTACTCCGGGTCGAAGCTCGCCCCCGACCTGTCGCTGCCCCGCATCCGCGAACGCTGGGCCACCGCCGGAACGGGAGAACCGGGGCAGGAGCCGGACCCGCAGGCGGCCTCCGGGCACCAGTTCGCTCCGAGCGGCCCTGCACCCGCACGCCGCCGTGCGTCGCACGCGGCATGGCACGCGGTCCTGGTCATCGACCGGGGCGACGACCCGGCCGTAGCGGCGCAGCTCGCCGGTGCCGGTGAGGTGCTGGACGCGCTGGCGAAGACATCCGCCGCCCACACCAGGAGGGAGTTGCGGGAGGCAGCCTTCGCGTTCGAGCGGGCGTCCCGCTCACACGTCCGGGCCGTACGGGGGCATGACCGGGCGCTGCGGCAGGCCGCCCGGGACCTCGTGCGCGGTGGGCCGGCGCTGGGGCGCGGGGAGGATGGGGCGACCACGGCGATGGTGATCGACATGGTGTTCTTCCTCGCCGTCGCCGCCGCGAACTGGCATGCGAGAAAGGGGCATGCGCAGCAGGCCGCCGCCGCCCGGCAGACGGCCGAGCATCTGCGTACCGCCTACCGGCAGGCCGCCGAGCAGCCCCTGAACGCTCTCCAGGAGCGGGGCCGCCGCATGACTCGGCCGCTCCAGCTCCAGCAGGCCGCGTATGTGCGGGCGGCGGTGCCGGAGCTGGCCGGGCAGATCCTCGCGGAGACGGGCTGGCCGGCGCTCGCCGCCACACTCGCCGACGCCGAAACCGCCGGCCACGACCCGGCCGGACTGCTTGCCGAGGCCGCCCAGCGCAGGGAACTGGACACCGCCGGGTCCCTCAGCGACGTCCTGGTGTGGCGGCTGCGCCGCATGGCCGACCTGCCCGCCGACACCACCGCCCTGCCCCCGGCCTCCACACAGGGGACGACCACACCGCAGATGAAGGACCGGCCTTCCGCAAACCGTTCTGACCAGCGGCGGAAGGCCCGGTGATTAACAACTTTCAGAGTTGAAGCCGAACAGATGCATGGGGCACGCTCTGTGTGGCCCGAGGAGCGAACCGTGAGGAGAGCAGCATGTTCAAGCGCATACGCGACAACCGGGAATGGCGCGAAGCCCAGAGCACAGGCCAGGCGATGATGGAGTGGGCGCATCGCCAGCAGTTCCCCGAGCCGCCGGACGCCCAGCCGGAACCCGCCCCGGCGGCCGACTCGGCCTCCTCCCCGGCGGCGACCCCGATGGTGGACGACTTCCTGCCCCCCGATCTGCTGTCCGCCTCCCGCACCGGCGTGACCGGGATGATGATGCCGTGGCGGAGGCCGCTCGTGGTCGACAGCGAGGTCCGCGAGTGGGCCCTCGGGGAGGATCGGACCGGGTTTTGGCGGTAGATCAGTGATCTTGGTACCGGTTCGGTGACTGGGCTTATATGGCCAGGTCAGCGGGCCTAGGTTCCGGTTCATGCCAGTTGATTTCCTCTCAGATGACCAGGTCTCCCGCTACGGTCGGTTCGCTTCGGAGCCGACGCCCGGGGAGCTGGAGCAGTTCTTCCGGCTCGATCAGAAGGGCCACGAGCTCGTTGCGGGCAAGCGGCGGGACGCGACGAAGCTCGGGTTCGCGGTGCAGTGGGGCACCGTGCGGATGCTGGGCACGTTCCTCCTCGACGACCCGGTCGCGGTCCCGCGGTCCACGGCCGCGTTCGTCGCTGAGCAGTTGCGGCTGGACCCGGCGTGCCTGGGTGAGTACACCGCGCGGGCGAAGACGGCGTACGAGCACACGTGGGAGATCCGGGACGCCTACGGCTACCGGGAGTTCTCGGCCGCCGAGGACGAGGTCCGTGCGTTCTTGGCGGCGCGGGTGTGGGCGTCGTTGGAGGGGCCGCGGGCGTTGTTCGACCGGGCGGTGGTGTGGCTGGTGGACAACCGGGTGCTGCTGCCGGGGATCACCACGCTAACGCGGTTGGTCGCCGAGGTCCGGGCGAGCGAGAACACCGCCCTGTACCGGGCTTTGGACGAAGCGGTCCCGGAGGATCTGCGGCAGTCGATGCGCGACCTGCTGAAGGTCCCCGACGGCAAGCGGGTCTCGGAGCTGGAGCGCCTGCGGACACCGCCGATGCGGGTTTCGGGCACCGCGATGACCGCGGCCCTGGAACGCGCGAAGGAGGTCCAGGGCCTGGGCGCCCACCTCGTGCCGACGTCGGTGGTGCCGGCGGCCCGCATGTCGGGGCTCGCCCGGTACGGGATGGGCTCGAAGGCGCCGACCCTGCGGGACCTGGAGGAGACGCGGAAGACGGCGACGCTGCTGGCCACCGTGCAGCACCTGGAGACCGCGACCGTTGATGACGCCCTGGACCTGTTGGACGTGCTGATGTCCTCGCGGCTGCTGTCGCGGGCGGAGCGGATGGGCAATGAGGAGAAGCTCAAGTCGTTGCCGATGCTGCGCAGGGCGGCGGGGCGGGTCGCGAAGGCGGTCGGGGTGCTGCTGGAGACCGCGCCGGCGACCGATACCGGGGAGCTGGTCTCGGTGGTCGACGCGTGGTCGGCGATCGAGAAGGTCGTGCCCCGCGAGAAGCTCGCCGAGGCCCTCGCGATCATCGCCGAGGTCGTCCCCGACGAGGAGGGCGACGAGGACGCGGAGTGGCGGGCCGCGCTCGCCACCCGCTACTCCACCGTGCGCGGCTTCATCCGCCTGCTGGTCGACGTCGTCGACTTCGGCGCCGTACAGGCCGGCGCCCCGGTCGTCACGGCGCTGAAGCAGCTGCCGCACCTGATCGGCCGCAAGAAGATCGACGCCTCCGAGGTCTCCGAGACGCTGGTGGGCGGCTCCTGGCGGCGGCTGGTGTTCGCCGCCCCCGGCCTGGAGCCGGGCCTGGCGGACAAGGCCGCCTACTCCTTCTGCGTGCTGGAGCACCTGCACCGTTCCCTGCGCCGCCGCGACGTCTACGCCCGGCGCGGCGACCGCTGGGGCGACCCGCGGGCCAAGCTCCTGACCGGGGACCGGTGGGAGAGCGCCCAGCCCACCGTGCTCACCGCGCTCGGCCTCGACGCAGAGCCCGCCGCGCACCTGGCCGAACTCGCCGGAGCACTCCACGGCGCCTACCACCAGACCATCGCGGGCCTGCCGACGAACACCGCGGTGTCGGTGAAGAACGGGAAGCTGTCCCTGGACCGCTTGGGCCCCGCCGGAGAGCCGCCGCTGATGCCCGCCTTCCGCCAGCTCGCGAACGGGATGCTCCCGAAGGTCGACTTCCCCGAACTGCTCCTGGAGGTCGCCGACCTCACCGGCATGACGTCGGCATTCACCCACATCTCCGGCGCCGACCCGCACATGGACGAGTTCGAGCTGTCGGTCTGCGCACTGCTGCTCTCCGAGGCGTGCAACGTCGGCCTGACCCCGGTGGTGAAGCCGAACGTGCCGGCGCTGACCCGGGGCCGCCTGGTCCAGGTCGACCAGGGGTATCTGCGGGCGGAGACGATCTCGGCGGCGAACGGGATGCTCATCGACGCCCAGCGCGGCATCGACGTGGTGCGTGCCTGGGGCGGCGGCTTGGTCGCCTCCGCCGACGGGGTCCGCTTCACCGTGCCGGTGCGGTCCCTGCACGCCGGGTACAGCCCGAAGTACTTCGGGCTTCGCCACAAGGGCGCCACCTGGCTGAACGTCGTCAACGACCAGGTCATGGGATTGGGCGGGGTCGTCGTCCCCGGCACCCTGCGCGACTCCCTGTTCATCCTCGACGCCCTCCTGGGCCGCGACGGCGGCCCGAAGCCCGAGACGGTCATCACCGACACCGCCTCCTACTCCGACATCGTCTTCGGGCTGTTCGCGATCTGCGGCTACCAGTTCTCCCCGCGGATCGCCGACATCGGCGACGCCCGCCTGTGGCGCACCCACTCCACCGCCGACTACGGCCCCCTCCAGGAAGCCTCCCGCCACACCATCCGCCTCGACCGGGTACGCGCGCACTGGGGCGACATGCTGCGCGTGGCCGGCTCCCTGACCACCGGCGAGGTCCGCGGCTACGACCTCATCCGCATGCTGTCGCGCGACGGACGCCCGACCGGGCTGGGGGACGCGTTCGCGCACTACGGGCGGATCTTCAAGACCCTGCACCTGCTCCAGTTCGTCTCCGACACCGGCTACCGCCGCATGATCGGCAAACAGCTCAACATCACCGAGGCCCGCCACCGCCTCGCCCGGAAGATCTTCTTCGGCCAGCGCGGCGAACTGCGCCAGCACTACCGTGAAGGCATGGAGGACCAGCTGGGCGCCCTCGGCCTGGCCCTGAACGCGGTGGTCCTGTGGAACAGCCTCTACCTCGACCGCGCGACCAAACAGCTTGCCGCCGACGGCTTCCCCGTCACCGACGATCTCCTCGCCCGCCTCTCACCGCTCCAGTTCGACCACATCAACTTCCTCGGCCGCTACGCCTTCTTCCGCCCGCAGGAACCCGGCAGGCGCCCACTGCGGGCAGAAGAAGACGAACCATCCGCATGACGATGGCGCAGATTCAGTCGGGCCGGATCCCACGTCGGCAGCCCGGCGAGTGCTGCTGGAGGGACGAGGCTCGCCATGCGTTGATGATCATGAAAGTGCACCCTTTCGGGTGTCGTCCGGGTAAGGCCACCCTTCTGGCCTGGTGCGCGGCAACAGACTTTGATCATGTCGAAATTCCCGAGTGGACCCTTCACCATCGTCAACCAGGAGACCGGCCGCTGCCTGCGCGTGCGGCTCGGCGAAACGGTGGACCTCTCCGACTCCAAGGAGGGCACCAAGTACCTGCTGACGCGGAGCTACCCGCCGAGCCTTGAGCTGGGGCCGGCCGACGGCACCAAGGCCACCTCCTGGTTCTACCAGAACCGCGAAGACTCCCTGGAGCGTCAGCCGTTCAACCAGATCGCCAGCTCCGCGGTCAGCGAGCTGCAGAACATCGGCAACTACAGCGTGTGGATGTACAGCGACCCGCTCGCCGAAGCACAGGAGAAGGTGATCCTGCGGGGGTGGTTCGCCAGCATGCTCAACGACGCGACCGGGGATGTCGCGAAGCAGCTCGGCGCGCTGATCCCCCAGGAGTGGACGGCCCAGGCCGCGCAGGACTACGAAGACGAGCTGAAGATCTGGAAGCAGGAGGGTGCCCCCTTCGAAGAGACGGTGGAGGAGCTCAACGGCAAGCAGGCGGCCCTGGTAGAGGAGCTCCGGCCCCAGTACGCGGAGCTGCTGGAGAAGCTCAGGGGGCAGGCGGGGGCTCTGGCAGAACAGAACAAGGCCCGCGCCCCATATGGGATCAAACAGGGCAGTAGGTGGGTGACCACGGAGGAGCTGCAGGACCTCATGGAGAAGACGCTTCTGCAGGGGACGCAGGACGTGCAGGAGCTGGAGAAGAAGATGGAGCGGGCCGAGCCGCAGGACCAGGAGCACCTGCTGAACGCGCAGGTCGAGGCGATGGAATGGGACGGAACGGCAGGACTGGCGCGGTGGCTGGAGGGCCTCGAACTGAACGCGGCCTCGCAGGCGGCCTTGGGGAAGGCGCGGGAGACCGAGCGGGCCCTGGTGAAGGCCCTCAAGGCGGAGGCGCCGGTGCGGGCGTGGCAGCGTCGGGTCCCGCTCAAGGGCGTGGCGAGGTGGAACGACCGCTGCGCGGCCCTGGCGTTCTACGGGGCGGACGAGCTCGATGGCATCGACAAAAAATCCGTCGAGGCGATGCGCACTTACCTTGCCGCAGCCGCCAAGGACGGGATCACCAAGCCGGTGAGCCAGGTTGGCTCCCGGACGGACATGTTCGGATGCGGCGCCAGCCGGTACGGGGGCAGCACCTACCGGTGGACCTACGACGGCACCTACATCACCGCCTCGGACAGTCAGACCATGTCGTCGGAGGGGACCTACTGGACCGACGTCGACGGCCGCCTGGTCGGCAAGGCCAAGGGCCACTCCGGCCAGAAGTGGACGATCGCCCCCTACAAGGAGCCGGCCAAGACCCCCGACGTACCCGACCTCTTCCTCAGCGGCATGTTCGGACCGCTCGCCAGCATCCTCCCGTTCTAATAGCCCCATAGCCCCACGGGCTCACCTGACGGGCAGTTCTCGCAAACGGTCCTTTCCCAGAGAAACCCCGCCTGCGGCCCGCGCAGGACCTCCGAGCACCGGATTCGCTCTCACAACCGGTTCTCACTCAAACTTGGGACGCACCCGTTCTGAGAACTGGGTTGTGAGAACATCCCGCTCATGACGGACCCTCACGAACCCTCCCCAGCCGACGCGGACGACGTCGAGCGCCACCCGTGCCCGCGATGCGCGGCCGCGCCGGGCTCACCGTGCCGCTCGCGCGCCGGCGCCGTCGCCGGGACCTACCACACCGGCCGCTTCACCAAGGTGCCCCGGCTCGCGAAGCTCCTGCGGGTCCAGACCCCGGCGAGCCGCGGCCCCGGCCAGCCCTGGCGGCCCGGCACCCCGCCCCCGGCCCCCATCGACCCGGACACCCCGACCGCCGACATCCGCATCGGCTACGCCCGCTGCTCGACCCTGGGCCAGGAACTCGACTCCCAGCTCGACGCCCTGGCCCAGCACGGTGTGCCCCGGGAGAAGGTGTTCAGCGAGAAGATCAGTACCCGCATCCGGGTCCGCCCCCAGTTCGAGGCCGCACTCGCCGCGGCCCGCGAGGTCAAGGCGCACGCCCCGCACTGCCGGGTCATCTTCACCGTGTACGAGATGAAGCGGCTCGGCCGGGACGCCGCCGAGCTCACGGCGCTCGCCGACCACCTCACCGCCCACGGCCTGGTCCTGGAGATGCTCGCCGGACCCCTGCCCGGGATGTACGACCCCAGCGGGCCCGGCCGGCTGCTGTTCGCGTTCTTCGCCGCGATGGCGGAGACGGAGCGGGAGAACATCCGCGAGTCGACCCTCGAAGGCCTCGACACCGCCGCCCGCAAGGGCAGGCACGGCGGCAGGCCCCCGGTCATCACCGACGACATGCTCCACACCGTGCTCCGCCGCCGCACCGCCGGCGAGTCCGTCGAGCAGATCCAGCCCGACCTGATCATCCCCACCGGCAAGCGCAAGGGGCACAGTCCCTCCCTCGCGAGCATCTACCGGGCCCTCGCCGAACACGAGAAAGCCCAGGCGTACCCCGAGGCGATCGAGACGGCCCACGCGGACTTCGCCGCCCTGCGCCAGCGCACAGCGCCGGCGCCCAGCAGCTCATCGAGAAGTCGCTACTGACCGTTCGGATCCTCCCCAAGGGCCACGTAGCGGTGCCGGCGGGCAACTCGGCGCCGAAGGAGTCGAGGACCGGCAGCACCGTCTTGAGCCGAGCGGCGAGGCCGGGCCCGTCGAGCTCGCGGTGCCATACGTCAGACCTTCTCCGCGAGCAGACCGTCCCTGAAGAAGTAGAAATCCAAGTCGCCCCCCGAGGAAGTCTTCACCGGGACGGCCATGCCCTCCGGGTCCATGCTCTCGCCGGTGTAGAAGGTGTAGTTGTCGAAGTCCGCGAGGACGCGCTTCACGAGAACCGCCGCCTCCGGCTCGAACCCCCCGACGCGGTCCGGGTTCGCCTCCCCCAGCACCGCCTTGATCTTCTTAAGGTAGCCCTTGATGTAGGTGGTGTACGTCTCCCTCGTGAACTCGGTCTCCACCAGGCGGAACGAGTCAACGATGTTGATCACGGTGATCTGGTTGGCCTTGTCGTCCGCCTCGCCCTGGGACGAATCCCCTCCCAGGTCCACACCCGGGCTGACGCGCATGTAGGCGGCCCGCGCCGAGAAGACTCCGTCGTTCACCTCCGTGATGTCGAAGGCGTCACTCGCAAGCTCGTCCTGGCTGATGATGTCGCGGAAGACCTTCACGCTTGTGCCTCGCAGTCTCGACCTGGTCCCATCCGCCGGTTGGGGAGGGAGCAAGCAGCCCCTACCCACCGCTGAACGCCCCCAGCTGACCCGAACGAGGGATAGCGCTGGCGTAAGCCCAAAAGCCGTGACGGGTGTGGTGATCGGTCCACTCAGTGCAGGCCGTCAGCCGGAAGTGCGCTGACGCGGTTCAGGGCTGTGTGCGGATGCTCGGGGTGTTTCCGACCGAGGATCTGTCCCTCGTACCGGCCGCGGTTGTGCGGTTCGCGGCCAAGCAGCTCGACGTCGAGCAGGATGAGTTCGCGTCCTACGGGGCGCGGCGGCGGAGCCGGTACGAGCACTCGCCGACGTCGTGGTCATCCAGGACGCTGCCGACGTCCCGCGCCCCTGTCCAGTACGGGTTCCGGATGCAGGACGCCGAGCTGTGACGAGCCTTTCGCGACGCCCGGCCTACTTCGCTCCGTGGGCAGGGGCAGGGGCAGGGGCAGGACAGCGGGGCCGTACCCGGGGGACTGCCGTAGGCCTGGCTACCGCCAAAGCCCGGTCCGATCCTCCCCAAGGGCCGAGTGCCCGCAGTGCGACGCGTACCGCGACTGGGTCCTCCTCGCCATGGGCAACAACGTGTGGCGCCGCTGCCGCGAGGGCCACGAGACCCTCGATCCCGATCTGGACACCGCATGGTTCAACCGCCACAGCGGCCCCATGGAACACAACTTCGGCAGCCTCCAAGAGGGCCTGCGTCACCTCGGCCACTGACCCCCGTACCCCTACCCCCGCCGAACCCCCGTTCGGCCAGTCAGACCTCCGCACCAACCCAGGGGTACCCGCATGCACCGCAGCTCCACCACCGCCCTCTGCCTGTCGGCGGTCGCCCTTCTCACTCTCCCGGCCTGCTCCAGCAGCGCCCCCTCCCCCGTCTCGGTCGCCTCAGCCCCGGCCCGTAGCGCCGATCCCGAAGCCGCCCCGAACGACGCGCAGCCGACTGAGGTCCTGACGCCGGACCAGCTGCGGGAGCGGCTGCTGGACGAGACCGACCTCGGCCAGGGCTACACCCGCAAGCCGGAGCGGGACTCGGGCCGCGACAACGTGACGGTGATCGGGTGCCCCGCGCTGGAGAAGCTCGGCGGCGACGCGGCGGCCAGCGGGGCGCTCGACTTCCCCAACCGGGCGAGGGCAGCCTTCACCTATACGAGCAGCGCCGACTGGGACATCACCGAGGAGCTGTACAGCGACACCGAGACCCGGCTGTCCTCGGGGACGAAGCAAATCTTCAACGCCATGGTCTCCTGCCCCGTCTATCAGGTCGTGGTCGGCAGCACCCCGGTCAAGATGGTTACCCAGAAGCTCACCGCCCCAGCCCTGGGCGACGAGCGGTGGTCCCAGCTGCTGACCGTCACAGCCGGCGGACGCAGCAGCGTCGTCAAGCAGACCGCGGTCCGAACCGGAACGGTGCTGATGGTCGTCTCCGGGTCCCCCGGTCTCGTCGACACCCACGTGGACAAGGCCCTCGCCAAGGCCATATCACCGAACTCATCCCCACCCGCTCTTCGGAGACCTGCCGCAGACCACTGGGGTGCTTCACAGAACTCACTGACCTGCATCAACGGGCGAGTCCAGAGTGATGCTGCACAGACTTAGCGCATCGCACTACAAAGCTATTTGCCTGTTTTGGGGATGTTCGGGCTGGAGTCGTGACTGCCATGCGCCCAGCTGTGTTCCCCTCTGGAGTCGTCTTCGGGTGGGCCCCTGCGTCTCGTGCGCAGGCTGCCCGAGTGCGTGCGTCTGAGGCGGGTGTGGTGGTGCTCCGGGCCCTTGGGGGGTCCGGAGCACCTGTCATGTGTGTGTCTCGGGGCTATTCGGTGACGCCGTAGTAGGCGGCGAGGAAGCGGGTGATGTCCGGGCTGTGGCGAAGGAGTTCGGGGAGGTGGGTGGCGAGGGCGGTGCGGGTGGCGTCGGCGAGTTCTGCCAGGGAGTTGGTGGCGGTGGAGACGTAGGGGTCGAGGCGGCGGATGAGTTCGTAGTTGCTCTGGACGTCGACCGCGCGGAGGTCCTTGGCGAGTGAGGGAGGTGCGGTGGCGGGGATGGGGGGCAGGACGCGGGAGATGAAGGTGACGCGGTGGAGGATGCGCCAGCAGGGGGGTTTGCTGTCGCTCTGGCGGGCCTGGCGCAGGGCGGTGGCGTTGGCGTCGTTGCTGTTGGCGAGCCAGGTGGGGTCGATGACTTTGCGGTAGAAGTCGTCGAAGTGGGTGGTGTCCTGGCCGAGGTAGAAGGTCATGAAGCGGTAGGCGTCAACCTTGCCGGGGACCAGGACGGGTTTGTTGTTCAGGTATTCAGGGGTTCCGTCGGCCTTGTACTTCTGGAGGTCGCGACCCGGTTTGCAGGTGACGTCCAGGGAGTGGGCGCGGGTGGCTTCCCGGGAGCGCTGGCGGGTGACGGAGAACCCTCCGCCGAGGGAGCCCTCCATCTGGTAGCCGACACCGATGCCGCCGATGTTGACCTCGATGCCCAGGGAGCCGGTGGTGGTGTTGGTGAAGGTGTAGGAGCCGGCGGTGGTCTCGTTGACGACGTCGACGGTGCCGGTGGTCTCGGCGAAGAATCCGCCGTCGGCGGTCCAGACGTAGGTGTTCGCGATACTGCGGTTGGCGAACGCCTGCGCGGAGTCGCCGACCGGTTTCCGGGAGTCGGGCGCGGCGGGGGCGGGGAGACCGGTGAGGGATTCCAGGATCTTCGTGGCGCGTTCGGCGGTGGGGTCCGGGGCGCTGGTCTCCGTGGAGACGCTGGTGTAGAAGTTCTCCAGTTCCTGGCGCTCGCGCAGGAGACGGCGCTTGATGGCGTACGCCTCGCGGGGTTTGAAGTAGGAGTACTCGCCGTAGCCGGAGGCGGTGGGGTATGCCTCGTCGAGGATTTTGCCGGCCTGGTCGGTGAGGCCGATCGCGCCGTCGAGGGTGCCCTGCTTGGTGTACTGGGGGTTGATGGGGAAGCTGATGATGTTCCAGTCCTTGGGGATGTCCGGGTTGGGGAGCATCCGGTACGCCACCAGTGCGCCGGTGTGGGCCAGGCGCAGGGCGTAGACGTCGGCGGTCTCGGACTGGACGAGGGCGTAGCCCTTGTTCTCGGGGAGGTAGCGCCTGCCCACGGTGGTGTTGCGGAGGGCGGCGGGGTTCTCCCAGTAGCCGGTGAGTTCGGCGGTGGTGTTGCGGTCGGTGGAGGTGCCCTGGGTGAGGGTGGTCTCGTTGGTCCAGGTGTTGGAGAAGTCGGTGGCGTTGGCGATGGTGCCCTTGATGTCGACGGTCAGGATCGGGTTGGAGACGCCGAGGCCGAGCGGGGCGGTGACCGTCGAGGCGCCGAACTGGGCGCCCAGTTCCGCCGCCATGGTGAAGGACAGGTCGACGTTGCGGTTGCGGGCGGAGCCGAGGACGGAGGTGATCTCGTCGGCCTCGGTGAAGGTGACGCTGGAGACGTCGGCGACGTCCGTGTTGCCGGTGAGGTTCTCGGAGGGGACGGGGGGTGCGCCTTCGATGTAGCCGATGAGCTGGGGGTCGAACTGGACCTGGCTGACCCATTCGGTGGTCAGGTCGCCGACCTTGTAGCCGGTGGTCAGGGTCCAGACCCCGTCGGCGATATGGGCGTAGGCGCGTTTGAGGACGCCCTGGGCCTGGCCGTCGGGGGTGTACTGGAGGTCGGCGTACTCGACGGATGCGGGGGGTGCGGAGATCTTTTCGTGGAACGGTGTGCTCACTCCGGCGAGCGCGGAGCGGACGGCGGCGGTGTCGGTGGACACGGGTGCGGTGGAGAGCACGATCCGCGGGCGGGTGGCGTCGGTGCCGGGGTCGAGGTGGTTGCCGCGCAGGGAGTGGTCCGCCACGGATTCGGCGGTGGCGGTGGTGGATTCGCTGTCGAAGGGCCAGTAGGCGAGCAGGTCCTGCTTGTCGCCCTTGAGGCGGGTGAAGAGGTTGTCCAGGATCTGTTCGGGGGTGCGGGCAGTGCGCCAGAGCCGGACCTCTTCGAGGGTTCCGCTGTAGAAGCCGCTGAAGGTCCCGGAGGTGGTGACGGCGCCGAGGGTGAGCTGTTCGTCGCCCCAGCCGGACAGGGGGCTGGTGGCAGGGGTGGTGGTGGGGATGGCGCGCCCGTTGCGGTAGAGGGTGAAGGAGCTGGCGCGGGGGTCGGGGTCGGTGGTCCAGCGCGCGCGGCGCAGTTTCAGGTCGTGCCCGCCGACGGGGTCGGCAGTGGTGTTGCCGGTGTTCTCCTCGAAGGTCCAGCGGGCGATCAGGCCGCTGTCCCTGGGGTGGAGGGCGGTGCCGAGCTGGTGGTTCTCCCGGGCCTTGCCCCAGATGCGGACCTCGCCGATGACGCCCTTGAGCGGGTGGGCGCTGGTGCCGTCCTGGGCGCGGCCGATCTCCAGGGGGCCGTCGTTGCCGCGAGGGCCGGGGCCGGTGTACCGGCCGCTGTCGGTGGTGCCCGAGGGCAGGGGGGTGGGGCCGGTGAGGGCGAGTTCGGTGCCGTCGACGACGAACCGGATGTCCTGCCATTCCTGGACGTCGACGCGCTCCACCACGTCGAACTCCTGCGTGCTGGTGTTGCCGGAGGCGTCGGTGACCGGGAAGGCACGCCTGCCCTTGATCTCCTGGGTGGTGCTTCCGGCCTTGCGGACGACGGCGATCCGGTGGAACCCTGGGGTGATCGCGTTGGCGGAGGTGAAGCGTTTGACGACCGGTCCGGGTTCCTCGAAGGCGAACTCCAGTTTCCCGCCGGTCAGCAGGGAGAGCTGGTAGGGGGTGGTGCCGCCCGCGCCGTCGCCGAGGCGGCCCTTGGAGAGCAGTCCCTGGCGGGTGGTGGTGGAGTCGATGTGGGCGAAGACCTCAATGGTCAGGTCGCCGGTGATGTCGAGGCGATCCTCGTCGGGGGTCTCGGCCCACGCGGTGCCGTCGAACCGCAGGGCCCACGACTGCTCGTACACGGCCGCCAGATGCGCCCACTGGCCGTACGGGTAGCTTTCGCTGCTCTGGCGGGTCTTGTCCCCGAACGCGGCGACGGCACGGTACTCGGACACGGGGGAGTCACACGCCCCGGGATTCTCCCAGGCCCTGCCATGCAGGCCGCGTCCGCCGGCGTCCCGCAGTCTGCGCTCCGCGGGCTGGGAGGGGGCCCATGCCCATGACCCCACCAGTCCCGGTTCGGCGGCGATGATCCGGCGGTTCCGGTCGGCGCCGATGTCCGCGGGGGTGCGGACGGTGGTCCAGGCCCGAAGCTCCGCCATGCTCCCGGAGAAAAACTTGTACCCGTCTCCGGTGTCACGGCCGACGACGACATTGGCACGCTGGCGTGGCAGGTTGGCCGCCGTGCGGCGGGCGACCTCCACTCCGTCGCGGACGATGGTCTGCACCCGAGTGGTGCGGTTGAAGGTGATGGCCCAGTGGTGCCAGTCGCTGTCGGTGTAGCCGGTGGGGGTGGTGAGGACATCGGTGGCGCCGGAGTCGGATGCCAGGGTGAACTGGAACTTGCCGTCGGCAGCGAACCCCATGACCAGCGAGTTGTGCTCGATGGCGACGATCGGGTCGGCGACGGTGCGCCCGGCGGTGCGTTTGAGCCAGCACTCGATGGTGAAGTCGCCCGACAGCGGGTTCCAGTGGTCGATCAGGAGCCAGTCGCTGGTGCCGTTGAAGGTGACACCGCCGCTGAGGACTTCCCGGGACAGCGCCAGCGCCGCGGAGGTGCCGCGGCGGTTGGCGTGCAGGACGCGCGCGCCGGTGGAGGGCACCGTGTTGGGCTTGATCCATGCCTCGGTGGTCAGGTCGCCGGCCGCGGTGGTGATCTGGTCGAGCCGGGCGGCGGGCAGGGACAGCCGGTGGGACTGGGCGCTGTCGAAGGTGAACGCGCGGCCGGGCGAGTCGCCGCGCCAGCGGCTGCCGTATCCGGCGGCCACCGCGACAGCGGTGCCATTGCCCACCGTTCCGTGGGCCTTGTCCGTGTCGGCCGTGACCCATTGCGATCCGCCGGTCAGCAGCACACCGGGGCGGGAGGAGGCAGCCCGGCCGGTGTCGTAGCGGACCCGGGACACCTCCGTGCCCTTGGCGACGGCACCGGTGGGGGCTTGCGCGAGCCGCAGTACGGTAGCCCCTTCGGCCGCCGCCGTGGTCACCAGATGAACTGCGGCGCCGATACGGACGTACGCCGATGCTGGAACAGGGGTGGTCAGTGCCCGGGTCAGGGTTACCTCTGCCCCGGTCGTCCGCTCGACAGCCCCCAGCCGCAGCGGTTCCTCGTCCGCCCCGTTGAGCACCGCGATGAGATCACCGGCCCGGCGCGGCAGCCCGGTGAACCGCTCCGTCTCGCTCCGCGCTCCCACCGTCCTGGTGATCGTCAGATCACACAGCCCCGGCACAACGGCCGCGCCCACCGTGCAGTCCGCCACGGTGATCTGCGTACCGGCCAGGGTGATCCCCGGGTCCCGGGCCGTGAACAGCGTGGTCAGCCCACCACCGGCGAGCCGCTGCGCTCCCCGTGACGCGTTGGTGTCCAGATAGGCGGCGTAGAACTCGGAGCTGCTGCCCCGGTAGTAGAGCGCCACCCGGCCGGCGGCACTGTCCGCCAGGAACGGGGTGGAATCGGTGCGGGCGAATTGCAGCAGCGCGCCCGCGCAGCTCAGGCCGCTGGTGTCGATCCCCACATGCGGTATGGCCAGGACGAGGTCGGCGGCGCCCAGCAGTCCGCCACTGAGTCGGGCCAGTTCCTCCAGGGCGATGGTGATCTCGGCCTGCTTGGCGGTCAGGTCACCGGTGCGCGACGCGAGCCGGGCGGTGACCACGACGAGCCGTTCGTTTTGCTGCTGGCGACGCAGATCAGGTGCGTCGCCGCTGCCCCGTAGATTCATGGTCTCGGCGAAGGGCTCGGTCACCACCGCATGCCACTGCAGCCAGTGGCCGCTGTTGACGTTCTGGAACTTGATCCTCCAGCCGGAGACAAGATCGCCTTGTACGTACCACTGGGACGATGCGGGGATCGTGCCGATGAAAGACCGTTCGTACAGGGCGAGTTGCGCCCCAAGTCCTGTGGACCCCCCTTCGGTATCCAACATCAGGGGCGTGATTCTGTAGCCCTGAAGCATCGAAACCAGCGTCACCACCGGGTTCCCGTAACGGCCCTGGACCCCGGGGAGAGCCATCAGAATCCAGTCATACATGAGGTGAACCTGCGATGTTGTAGCCGGTTGGATTTGCAAGCCGCCGTCGCTGGTCCGGGCCTGGGAGCGCGTCAGATAGTAAACCCCCGACTCCATCTGCAGTTTGTAAGTCCGGGAGTGCGGATCGTTGGCCCCAGTCGATGCGGGTGCCGCGAGGGCCGCGGTCAGCGTGTCCCGCTCCGCGGTGAGTGTGGTGACATCGGTCCGAATCGCGGCGGCCTCGGACTCCAGCACAGCGATCCGGCGTTCCTGCGCGGCGAGGACATCGGTCGTCTCCTGCACCGGCCGTCCGATGTCGGTGAGGGTGAGCACGTCCGGGACATCGGCCAGGCGTCCGTCCACCCCCACCCCGAAGTCGACCGTGGCAATGCACGGGTCCGTGGTCGTGCCGACCGTGCCGGACGCGAACGCCAGCACCACGCGTGCCTGGCGTTTCACCGGCTGGGACGCGGCGTCGTATCCCGACGCAGCGTCCTCCTGCTGGTAGTACAGCGCGGCAGACAGCCCGGAGACGACACTGCGGCCGGAGACGGTGAAGCTGTCCCGGCGCACTCCGGGATGCTCTCCGACCGGCGCGCCGGAGGTCACCCAGGACGCGGTGCCGGTGAGGGTGGCGTGGGCGGCGGTGTCGGTCTGGTCGTAGGCCCGGGTGCCGGATCCCTCGTCCAGACGGTAGTAGCCCGCGAGTCCGGGCTCGTTACCGATGAGCCGGTGCCCGAGATCCTCCGCCAGCTCGTCTCCCGAGCGGGCCCGGGTCCAGATCCGCACCTCGTCGATCACCCCGGCGAAGAACCCGCCCGCCTGTGCCGACCCGATCCGCAGCCCCGCCGCCCCGTCCGACGTGTAGGTGACGGCGCCGCTGCCACTGAGCGTGCCGTTGACGTAGAGGGCGACCGTGGTGCCGTCGTACACCGCCGCGACATGCGTGTACACGCCCGCCGCCACGGTCTGGGTGCTGGTGACCACCGCGCCGGTGGCGTGCTGGACGGACAGGCGTCCGTCCGGGTTCAGCGCGAACCGGAATCCCCCCGAACCGGCGCCCGCCCAGCGGGCGACCAGCGGGCCGCCCGCGGCCTGCGGCCTGATCCACGCCTCGACCGTGTACTGGTTGTGTGCGGCGAAACCCAGCCCAGCGGCGGCGCCGAGATCGAGGAAGGTGTTCGTGCCGTTCAACTGGAGCGCGGTCTCGCCGTGCCGGCCGTCCGGAACGACCGGCACCAGCGGCCGGCCGGTGAAGGGGCAGATCCCGTCCTCGCGTTCGAACACCGACGTGCGGTACAGCGGATCCGGGCTGGTCCAGTACCGGCTGCCCTGGGTGTTGAACAGCCCGTCCTCGGCCTGCTCCACGCTGAAGGCGTCGATGCGCTGCGTGACGCTGTTGTGGGTGAAGAACTGCCACCGCTGCTGCCCGCGCACAGCGGTGGGCACCAGTAACGCGGTGAACCGGCCCTGGGTCAGATTCCGGATGAACTCCAGCTCCTGCGTGGGCTCGTGGAACGGCGTGCCGTCCATGTCCACCGCGCCCAGGCTGTCCTTCGCGGAGGCGGGCTGCGTCTTGTGCCGGCTGCGTTTGAACCGCACCTCGGAGACCGGCTTCAGCCGCCCGCCGACCAGCAGGAACCGGTCGCACAGCAGCGTGTCCGCGACCACCGGCACCGCCGCCCCGCCCGTCGTCCTCACGACGTTGGTCCGGGCGGCGTCGCCGGTGGAGCCGCTCCCGGACTGCAGCGCGAACACCGCGTCCCCGTGCGCCGCCCCGACTGCCTGCCGCAGCACCACCAGATGGGTGCCGTCGGAGAGGACCTGGAACGGGGCCGCGGCGGTCAGCCGCGCGGTCGTGGACAGGAAGCCGTCGATCTCCTCCGGCTCCAGCACCTCATCCGCGCGCGCTTCCAGCCGGCCGCCCCTCTTCACCACGGGCATCGCCGTCGCCCCCGCGACCGCGTAGCCGACCTGGACTATCTCGTTCGGGAACGGTAACTCCGCCGGATTCTCCGACCAGTACGCCGCGTCCAGCTCACCGCGCTGCTCGTCCGCCACGGACAGGTCGAGCACGGTGTAGACGATCCGCCGCCGGTCGTCCATCGCGAACGCCAGGGCTGTGCCCTGGTGGCGCACCATCGTCGTATGGGTGAAGGTCCGGTCGCTGTAGACCCTCAGCAGACTCTGATCAACGGTCATAGATCATCCATCCGGTCAGCACCGGACCGCCGGGGTGCACGCGGAACGGTGACATGGCAGACACGCAGGACAAACAGCCGCCATCGAGCGGCACCAATCCGAGCGGGGCAGATCAAGAAAAAGTGAAACACGCCCCCCGAAGCACCGGATATCGAACAAAGCACCAATGGCTCATTTACGGAATCTTTGTCCCACACAAAGGTCTTGCGCCAGCATCCGTCCGCACGGGCGGAGCCCGCTCTCCCACGCCTCCCGCACACCGCTTCACCAGCCGGAACAAGCCCCGCGATCAGCAGCAGCACGGCCCGGGCCCCACAGCGGCGGGGACCAGAGAGGCGAGCCCTCATCCACACCTACTCCCGGCCATAGCAGGGAGACCCGCCTGCCCGGCAGGGCTTCTGTTCGACACGAGCGGATTCTGAACCCCGTTGGGCTCCGACGGCCTCCCGGACGGGGAGCGGTTCTCTGCGCACCCATTCCAGACGGTAGGGCGGCCCCCTGCCACGGCACCCAGCGGTGGCGGCGTGCAGGACTCCGGGCACCGCCGCTCCCCTGCACAGACCACGCCTTGCCCGTGAAGCCGAAGCGCCCGTGTCCGGCACGGCGCCATCCCGCCCTTGCTGGATGGCGCGCCGCTGCCCGTGCGCGTGCTGGCCGGTTCCCACACCAAGGAAGATTCCGGGATACAGCTGGGGCACAACGTGAACGCCCGGAGGGCCAGGCCGCAGTGGCCTGGCCCTCCGGGCGTTGGGGCGGTTCGCTCCCCGTTCTCAGGTGACCGGGGTTCTGCTGTTCAGCGTGGGGGGCGCTGGACGGCGACGAGCCGGTCGCGCCGCAGGCGTAGTTCGCTCACCCGTTCCTCGGCGGGGAGGTAGACGAGGAGGCCGGTGTGATTCTCGCCGCCGCGGTCGGCGACCGCGACGACGTAGTGGGTCTCCTGGCAGCCGGAGAGCGTGTACGCGTCACCGGATGTGAGGGTGCGGGCGCGGTCGTCGAAGACGTCCAGGTCCTGCTGGTGCCAAGTGCGGACCTTGTCACGCATGTGGGGCAGGGTGAACATCTGCCGCACCAGCTCGGCGTCCTCCCAGTGGATCCGGCACGGTGCGCATTCGTTCGGTGCTCCCGGGTTGGGGCCGGCGAGCGGGCGATCGCAGAACGCCTTGCCGGTAACGGAGTTGCGGCGGTGTCCGGTGACGAGGTTGCCCCTGGCAACGGGTGCCCAGAGCAGGGTGTCATCGCCGTGGCACGGCTCGACCGCGGGCAGGAGCAGTTCACCGGCCCGGCGGCGCAGGGCGTCGAGGGCGTTGCTGAGTCGGGTGCACAGGGTGCACCGGCGGCGTGTCGGAGCCGGCCGGTTGTCGAGGGGTTTGCCGCAGTAGCCGAGGAGGTGCCCCGGGATGGGGAGGTGCCCGGCCGAGCCCCGGCCCGCGTTCCTGGCGGGACGGGCCTCCGGCTCGCCGGGATGCGGCGCGGTGGTGAGGGCCAGGAGGGCGCGGGAGCAGGACTGGCACGGGGTGTGGGCGGTCAGCTCGGGGACGGGCTGGAGATCGGGCGAGTGGGTGGCGCAGGCCGTCATCGTCTCCGTCCCGAGCAGTGCGCCGAAGTGGGCGGTGCCGTTCACGGGACCGGTGGCGAGACGGATCAGCGGCAGGGGCAAGGAGCCTCCGTGGAGCAGAGCGTGTGGGGGAATGTCAGACGCGTCGGGCGCAGAGGCCGTCGTGGTCGACGGCCAGGCGGCAGCCGTCCTCGCAGGGGTGACCGGCCTGTGCCTTGGAGGTGCGTGCACCCTCGTGGCAGTCGGTGCACCAGGCAGGCGCTGAGGGGAGGTCGCGGTTGCGGGCGAGGAAGCCGGGAGCGCCGCAGCGCCAGCAGTTCTCCTCGCTGCCGGCGTACGGTGCCGTGGCCAGGGAGCGCACAGGGGACCTCTTTCGTGCGGGTCGGTCAGATCGGGGGCAGCAGGGTGAGATGGCCCTCGGTGCCCTCGGGCAGCAGCTTTCGCCGTACGGGAACGGGTGAGGCCAGCGAGGCGGCGAACGCGGCGACGAGGTCGTGCGGGGTGGAGGAGCTGAAGGTCGCGCACCACAGGGGCGTGCCGAGGGTGGGTTCGGCCCATGCCTGCCAGCCGGGTAGGTCGGGGCGCGGGTCGGCGTCGAAGACGTGCTGCGGCACGGATTCGAGGGAGACGGTGGCGGTGGTGCGGGGGCGGTCGATGTCGCGGTGCCAGCCCTGGCCGGTCAGCGCGTCGAGGACCGTCTCGGGCCCGCCGGACGGGGCGTGGGGTTCGGCGCGGGCGTCGAGTGCGAGGAGGAAGTCGACGATCGCCTCGGGCGGGGTGCCTGTCGTGAAGTAGGCGTTCCACTCGCGCATCGCGCTGGCGGGGTGCGAGCGGGCGGTGATCTGCCAGGCCACGGGAAGGCCGCCCAGCTCGAACGGGAAGCTGGCGCGGACCCATTCGGCGCCGCACAGGTCGTCGGGGCTCACGTAGAGGAGAGTCTGGCGGGCGGTCGGCCACATGCGCCAGCCCGCGCTGGTGAGGGCTGCGCCGGTCAGGTCGGCGGGGGCGTCGTCATCGCCGGCGAGGTGTCGCGGGGACACCCACAGGTGCGACGGCGGGTCGGGGGTGGACGGGTCGAGGGGGTGGTGCGGGTTCAGCAGCGCCTCCGGAGGCTTGGGGGACGGTTCACCGGCCGGTGGGGCGGGCCGCTCTGCGACGGCCGCGCGGGGGTGCGACGGTCGGTTCCTGCCAGGTGAGACGGACCGCGACGTCCGGGGGCACATGCCCCAGCTGGTCACCGTCGGCGAGGAAGACCAGCGGCATCCCGTTCTCGTCCCGGGCACCGATCACACCGTTGAGACGGTGGGCCATGGGGAAGAAGGGGTTGACCGCCAGCCGTACGGTGGCCGACCGGTCCAGGGCGGACAGCTGGTCGATCAGCTCGCCGACGGTCAGCTCCGGGGTGTCGGGGTTCTGCGGGTCCACGGGATTCTCCTTGATGTTCGGGAGCCGGGTGCTCCGGAGCGGAGGCAGCGTACGTGCGAAGAGTGAACAGCCGGGGTGCCGACGTCGGCACCCGGTTCTCATCAGGTGGCGGGCCTCAGAGCGGATGGGAGGTGGCGAGGACAGCGGCGACCGCCGCCGCGACGACCTGCGCCGGCGTCTCCGTGTCGAAGGTGACGTGGTAGCCGGGAACCTGGGCGGTGCCGGTGACGGCGAGTTTCCAGCCCTCCCGGTCGGTGCCGGGGCGGCCCGTGGGGAACCAGCCGAGATAGAAGCGTCCATCCTTGCTGTTGACGTGAACATCGGCCTGGTCGTCCACGACCAGCTTGAAATCAGCGTCGCTGAACTGGTCGAGCACCGACATCGGCTGTCCGGGGCCGAGCTGCCAGGAGCGCAGCCGCAGCGCCTCGACGGTGGTGGAGAACCCGGGCTGGGAAAGATCGACGGTCAACGCAATCACCTTTCTGACCTGCTATTTCCCTGCGAGTCGTCCACGTTGACATGCCCCTGCCCGCTTGCACCAGTCCTTTCGCGATCTTTCCTGTCTGCCCCCGGCGAACTGTTGAAAATATGGACAGAATGCCCCACATCACTCCTCGCCCGGCACGGGAACATATGTTCGACTAGTGTTCCGTCGGGAGACGGGACGGAACTGGAGCAGGGTGCGGCACCGTCCTCGGGCATGGTGTGGGCCCGGAGCGTGAGCGCGGTCCGGGCGGACGGACGGGAAGAGGCACAGGGGTATGACGATTGAGGCGGGTGCGCGGCCGGAGCGGCGGTTGCGGTCGCGGACGCGGGCGTTCACGGTGGGGCCGGCGAGCGGGCATCTGACCGTGTCGCACGGCCTTGGCGGGGCTCCGGTGAGGGTGGAGATCCGGATGGCGAAGCAGGGCTCGACGTTGCACGGGCTGCTGGATCTGCTGTCCGCATCCCTCTCCCGGGGTCTGGCCGCCGGGGTCCCGCTGGCGGATCTCCTGGCAGACTGCCTGTCCACCCGGTTCGAGCCCGCCGGGATGACCGACGACCCCCAGATCCCGCAGGCGACCTCCGTCACCGACTATGCCGCCCGGCGTCTCGCCCTCGACTGCCTCCCCTACGAGCAGCGCCAGGAGCTGGGTGTCCTCACCCGCGAGGAGCGTGTGACGGGAGAGCAGCGGGTGTGGCCGTGGCCCCTGTCCTCCGGAATCACGGTCTCCCGCCGAGGCTAACCGGCCCCGCGGCGGGCTGCGGTTCCGGGTATGCGTGAGGGCCCGGAGAATCCAGTGGATTGGATTCTCCGGGCCCTCAGTCGGTGTGAGTCGGCGTCGGCCGGTGGGTCAGTTCTGGTCGGTCTCGGTGGTGGCGTGATTCTGGTAGGTGCGGCGTCGGCGGGCGGCGATGACCGCGCCGGCCCCGGCTGCGAGAAGGAGACCGCTTCCGCCGAGGAGCAAGGGGGCGGCAGCGCCCGTGCGGGCGAGTTGGACTCTCTCCGCGGGCTGGCCTGAGTGGGGCGTCGCGTCCGTCGCCGCGGGGTTCGCAGAGACAGAGGCCGAGGCGGTGCCGGTCTTCTGCAGGAGTTTCGGGGTGGTCGTACCTCCGGTGGTGGCCGGTGAGGGCGTGGTGGTCGGCGGCTTGGCTGTGGGCGGTGTGGTCTGCGGGGGTTTGGCGGACGGGGTGGCCGGGGCGGTCTTCTTCACGCTGGTGTGGCTGAGGGTGACCGCGGTGCCGGGCTTGGCGGAGAGCCTCACCGGTCGGGGGTTGGGGCTGTACCCGGCGGGGGCTCTGGTCTCGGTGACCGTGTAGGCGGTGCCGGTGCGGGTGTTGACGGGCAAGGCGGCCTTGGCGGTCCCGTCCTTGCCTGTGGTCAGGGTGAATGCCCGACCGCTGCTCCGGGGGGCGATGTTGATGACGGCACCTGGCAGCGGCTTCCCCGAGGTCCGGTCGGTCTTCTTGACCGTCAGGTTCGCGGGCTTGAACGGATCGACGATGGTCAGGGGGACCGTGGTGCCGGCGGGAACGATGACGTCCTGGTCGGCGACGATGCCGTGCAGTGGGCTGCCGCTGGAGGTCTCTTTGAGCCGGTAGACGCCGGGGGACAGGTCCTGGAAGACGAGCTGCCCAGCAGCGTCGGTCGTGCCGGTGCCCGCTTGGTTCCCGGTGCTGTCCAGGAGGGTGAAGGCCGCGCCGTGGAGGAGGGATCCGCCGGGGTCCTTCTTGAGGATCCGGATGCCCCCGGTCTCGGGCGGTGGGTCGGGTGTGTCCCGTTGCGCTGTCCCGGAGGAGGGGGCGGGTGAGGGGCCGGCGGTTTCGGCGGCGGCGACCGGCACCCCGGCCAGGGTGCCGATTACGGCGGTGACAACGGTGACGGCCAGGGCCGGGCTGCGGGAGGTACGGGGAAGCGTGGGCAGGGAGGGCTCCTGGGCGAAGTGGAGTGCTGGGGAGACGCGGGCGGCCTGCTGCTGGGAGCGGCCCGCCCGCGTCTCCTGGGGGGCTGTCGCGGCGCCGACGGAGGATGCCTGTCAGACGGTGGTCTGTTCGCCCTCGTCGTTCTGGGTCCGCCGTCGCCGGGCTGCCCAGAAGGCGGCGCTTCCGGCGGCGAGCAGGGCACCCGCTCCGCCGAGCAGCCACCAGGTGGTGTCGGCGCCGGTGTGGGCGAGGCTGCCGGACGGCGGGGTGACGTCCGGGGTGGCCGGCGGGTTCATCGGCGGCTTGGCAGGCGGGGTGACGGGAGGCGTGGTGGGCGGGCTGGTCGGCGGCGTTGTGGGAGGAGTCGTCGGGACGGCGCTGTTGCGGAGGGTGACGGTCACGGTCTGGCCGGGCTCAGCGGTGAACGCGACGGGCTTGGGGTTGAGCTGGTAGCCGTCCGGGGCCGTGATCTCGGTGGCCCAGTAGCGGGTGCCCGCCTTCAGCTTGACGGCGAGCGTGGCCTTCGCCGTGCCGTCCTTGCCGGTGGTGAGCGCAAGCAGCTTCTCCCCCGGTGCGTGCTCGCCGTCCCTGACCACGTCCTCGGCGATGTTGATGACCGCGCCGGGCAGGGTCGCGCCCGTCTTCTCGTCGGTCTTGCGGAGGAGGAGACCGGCCTTCTTGAACGGGTCGACGATCGTGATCGGGTTGGCCTGGGCGGTGCGGCCGGAGGTGATGACGATGTCCTGGTCGGGGACCAGTTCGTGGACCGTGTCGCCGGTGGAGGTCTCCCGCAGCGTGTAGGTGCCCGGGGCAATGTTGTCGAAAGCGAGCACCCCCTTCTCGTCGGTCCTGCCTTCGGCGACGACCGTGCCGGTCTTCTTGTCGAGGAGCTGGAAGACGGCGCCGACGAGGATGTCGCCTTCCGGGTTCTCCTTGTGGATCGTCACGCCGCCGGGGGCCGCCTCGACCTGGACGGCGGCGGTGTCCTTCGCGGTGGTGGTGTCGCCGGCGAGGAGCATCCGCTGGGCGGCGGGGTTCTTGGGGGTGAGGACCTTCAGCTCGGAGCCGGGCAGCCCGGCCGCGGTCGCGGTCACCTTCGCGGTTCCGGCCCTGTCCGGGGTGAAGTCCCATTCCGCGGTGCCCGACGTATCGGTGGTGACCTTGCCGGTGGCCGTGTGAGAGCCGGTCCCCTTCAGATCCACGGAGACGCCGGGGACCGCGGCACCAGTCAGGCGGGAGGTGACCTTCACGTCCACGGCGACGTTCTTCCCGGTGTGGGTGGTCTCCACGGGCGGGGTGATCGTGAGGGTGTAGGGGCCGGCGAGCTTCCTGGCCTCGTCGATGTAGCGCAGGGCGAGCGTCCGGGAGGTCGGGGAGACGACCGGGTGGGCGAGGCGTTCCTTGCCGCGCTTGCCGTTGATCGCGTAAGCGCCGCCGGCGAGCCATTCGTAGACGGCGGCGTCCACGGCCGCCGCCTGGGCATCCGACTGGGTCTGGCCATACTTGCCGATGACGTACGAGGCATAGGCGAGGTTCTTCTTCGGGACGGGCTTGCCGGTGACCGACGACGTCCAGGACGAGACGGGCTTCGGGGCGCTGTACCCGTCCGCGTCGGCGGGGCCCTTCTTCAGCGGGTCCGCGCAGTAGGTCTGGGAATCGCCCCAGACCTGGGGCCCCGGCGGGCCGTACGCGCCGATGTGGCTCGACCCGGCGTTCCCGTCGCTGTCGGGAATGCTGTATCCCGGACCGAGATGGTCGGCGGCATGCGCGGCGGGAGCCCCGGCGGCGAGGGTTCCGGCGACAGTGGCAGCCACCGCCACGGCGAGCGGGTGGCGGGTGCGGCGGGCGGGAGATGCGTGCAAAGCGGTCGTGCTCCAGATCAAGAAAAGGGGGATGGGGTTGCTTCCTGCCGTGGCCGGGTGGTCAGCGGGAGCGGCTCGTGGGCAGGGCCGGAGGAGGTGCAGCAGGTTTCGGCGGGGGCTGCGGTGAGGCGGCCCGGGTCGGCAGCCCTTCGGGGAAGTACAGAAAGTCCCTCGTGGCTATGGGGATGTCGTGGACGGTTCGGGTCAGCGGCTCGTCTTCGACGAGGGAGCTGGTGAAGGCGCTGATGAGAGGGACCGGCGTACCGGCGGTGAAGGTCGCCTTCCACACGGGCGGCTGGTCCGGGATTCCGGCTTGGAACACCCAGCTGCCCTGGGGCCGTTCGGTGTACCAGTGCCAGAGCGCGGCGACGTTGTCGGGGCTGTGGAACACCTGCTTGCCGTCTTTGCGGACGGTGTGGCTCCAGTCCTCCATCAGCAGCGGCATATAGCCCACCAGGGCGGGGGTGTCGGCGTCGAGGAGGTAGTCCTCGACGTTGTCCTCGTCCGCCAGGTAGAGGGAAAGGAGTTCGGTGTGGAAGTCGCGCAGCAGTTCCAGGGGTGCCGCGCCGGTGAAGGTGGCCCTCCACTGCGGCTGGCCGAAGGGCTTCTGCAGGGCGGTGGTCCAGGTGCCGCTGGAGGGATTGTCGGGGTCGGGGAGGAATCCGGTCTGCACGCGCAGGCAGGGGCTGGAGGCGATCCGGTGGCCGGCGTCGGGCCGGTGCAGGGACCAGCCTTCCTCGAAGGGGAAGGGCCAGGCGGTCTGGAAGTCGGCGCTGCCGGGGCCGGCCAGGTAGCGGGGCATGATCTGCAACTCGGTATCCGGACCGAGATCATCGAGGGGCAAACGGGCGGCCTTTCTGCCATGGGAATGGTGCGGCCGATACGGCTCGTCAGCGCCGGCGGGCCTTCGCCTGATGGAGAGGGCGCGAAGCGGACGGGGCGGCCGGTGGGGCGACGGTGATGGACTGGACGCACGCGGCATTGACGGCACGGGCGGCCGTGTCGGTGAGGCCGTGGATCCAGAGGCTGCAGACGTCGTCGAGACCCGGCCCGGACAGTTCGACGATCGCGTGCTCGGGGCCGAGCCAGCCGGCGGCCAGCTCTCGGGTGTAGAGCGGCGGTGTTGAGTCGTCCTCGTGGCCGGGCACAGGGAACTTGGCGCCCAGACCGAGCGCGTGCGCGGTCTGGCTGTCGAGCCACTGGGCCGCCTCGCCCTCGTAGTCCTCCGGGCGTCCGTGCTGGACCAGTCCGGCATCGACCGTCGCCCCGACCGCGTTCAGCACGCGCGGCGCGTGACGGATGGGCAAGCGGTGGATCTCCACTGTGTTCCCGGACGGCGTGTGGTGGCTGAACCAGCGGACAGTGACCTCCCCGGCGGCGAAGGCCGTCTGCGTCCAGGGCGATTTTCCGGGCTGGGACCGGGTGACCGTCGGATGCATCCCCTTCGCCCGGAGGTCGCGGAGGGTGCTATCGGGCACGGGGGACAGTTCCGCGGACGCGGGAAGGAGCCGGGAGGAGTGAGGCGGCCCGCTGGGACGACTGGGCCGGTGGTTCGGGAGCGGGGAATCCCCACATACCCGCGTAGGTGTGGACGGCTTGGGCGAGGGAAGTGAAGTCGCCGCCCAGCCAGGGTGGTTTGGGGCTGCCGGGAAATGCGTGGACGAGCCCGTCCGCGTGTCGGTAGGTGCGTGAGGCGTCGCGGTCGCGGAAGGTGCCGTGGTCCTTGAAGGACAGGGCGATGACGTCGACCGTGCCCTTGTCGGGGTGGAGGGCGGTGAGGCGCAGGCCGCCGTATTTGTGCTGGTAGATCGTTTCGTAGAAGTCGATCCGGAGACGGATCTGAGAGCCGGGAGGAGAGGCGGCGTAGAAGCTCTTGCCCACGACCGCGCCGTCCAGCCGGTGGGGGAATGCCTGGGTGAAGAACTGCTCTGCGTGCAGGGACAAGGGGGCTCCGGGCAGGGCGAAGGGGGAGAGTGATGGGTCAGCGTCGGGCGGCGGCGCGGGCTGGGCCGGGGAGGCGGGCGGAGGGGGTGCTGGTGGTGGACCAGCGCGGAACGCTCACGGTGCGCAGGGCGGGGGCGGACCGGGCGTGGGTGCGGGCGATGTCCCTCGGCGTGGGTGCGGGAGGCCGGACTGGTGTGATCCGGGCGTGGGCGCGGGTCATCAGGGAGAGGTATCCGGACCAGCGCAGGGCGGGTTCGGGGTCGACGACGGCGTTCGCGACGGCGCTGATCAACGTGGCGGGGGTGTGGGTGGAGAAGACGGCGTACCAGCCCACGCGCGGCGGTCCTCCCCACAGGCCCCATCGGGTGTCATTACTGGTCAGCTCGGCATCGGGGTCAAGGGTGCCGCGCCGGTACCAGGCTCCGGCGAGGCCGTCGGGTGCGGTCATCTCCCGTCGCCACCAGTCGTCGGATACCGCCCAGTCGGCGTCCGCCAGCGGTGCCAGCACCGGGTGCGGATCGTCGGCGCGGCCGAGTCCGCCCCAGAGGAACGAGTCGCCGTCCTTCTGGTAGGAGTCGACGAGGGCCGTGGTGAGCGCGGTGACGAGTTCCGTGGGAGCGTCGCTGCTGAAGGCGGCGGCCCACTGGGGCCGGGCGAACTGGTGCTGGTAGGCGGCGATCTTCCACAGGGCGTCGTCGTCGCCCTCGGGCATGAAGCCGATCCGGACACGCTGATCGGGAGCCTGGATGTAGGCGTTGCCGAGGTCGTCGAAGGTGAGCTGCCAGCCGGCGTCGAGGGCGGGCTGCAGGCCCAGGTCACCGGTCGATATCGAACCGGCGAGGTAGCGGGGGCTGACGTGGACGTCCCCGTCGAGATCAGTCATGGGCGTTCCCGGAAGAGGTGTTCAGGAGGCGGGGTCCGAGGGCTGGGATGCCGCGTCGCGGGCGGCTCCGGCGACGAGCAGGAACCGGTGGAGCGTCTGCGCGGGTCCCGTGGCGTCGGCGGGAACGGTGTCCTGGGTGAGAAGGGTGAGGGTGGCGCGGACACGGCTGGTGAAGTCGCTGTGCCGGGTGGGGTAGTGGTGAGCGCGGGCCCAGCGGGCGACGCTGTCGTACACATCGGCCAGGGCGGCGCCGTGTTCGGTGAGGCGGTAGACGGGCTGTCCCGCCTGCTGTCCGGCCCGCACGAGCCCGTGCCGGCGGGCGAGTGCGGATCCGTCGCGGACTCGTTGGAGCGGCAGGTCGGGGAAGGTGCGGCTGATCATGTGCCGGGGTACGGGGCCGTGGTCGTCGATCTCGGTGACCAGCCGGATCACCCCCGGATGGGCGAGCACCTCGACGGCCCGGTCGGCCTGAGCGCCGGTGAGCGTGTCGGTGAACGTCATCGGCGGTGGCCCCCTGCCGAAGCGACCGCGGGCATGCGGGCTGGTATCCGGCCCTGGTGGGAGAAGAGTTCACCGGCCCGCCACTGCGCCGACGGCGTGGTCTGCACCGCTGGCGGAGTGTTCGCGGCGGGGGCGGGGAGACGTGAGGACGCGGAGGCCCACATGCCGGTGACGGACTGGGACGGGGCCGACGGCCGGCCCCAAACGGAGTGAGCAGCGGCGGCGGCGAGAGGGCGTCCGGCGGCCCACGCGGAGAGGGCGCGGTAGACCGGGGCCAGGTCCCGGCCGGGCGGGGCGAGCCGGTAGTCGGCCTCTTCCCCGTCGGTGTCGACGAGGCGGTCCTCGACGAGCTGCCGCAGGCGCGGGTAGACGGCGCTGAGTCCGTGCCCGGGCATCGCGTCGGCGGCGACCGCCTTGGCGCTGGACGGCCCGCGCGCCTGGAGTGACCACAGGATCGGGGTGGCGTGCCGGTAGGCGATCAGGACCAGGCTGTCCTCAATGTCCTGGACAGCCGTGGCGGTCGGCGCGCCGGCCGCATCCGGCTGGTGGGGGGCGGGCTTCTCCAGGTGGGTCCCTCCCCAGGCGGCGATCACCGTGAGGACCGGCATCAGCTCGGCGCCACGGGCGGCGAGACCGTAGCTGACGTGACGGGTGCCGTGTTCGGTGCGTTCGACCAGGCCGGCGGCGGTCAGCCAGCGGAGCTTGGGGTGGAGCTGGCCGTCCTGCAGCCACGGCATCCGGGCTTTGATCTCCGTGTACCGCAGGGGCCGTTCGGCGACGGTGGTGAGAATCTGGACGTTCCAGCGCGGGGTGATCATGCCGAGGGATTCGATGACCCGCGACAGGTCGGCATGGACGGTGCGGGGCAGACCGGTGGGGATCAAGAGAGGGAACTCCAGGAACGTAGCGGGGGCGGGTCAGCGCGTACGGGCCGCGGCGGCGGGAGCGGGTACGGCCGACGGGGCGGGCTGAGGTGCCGGGGCGGGCTGGGGCGCTGGGGCGGGGACGCGGTGCAGGCTCTGCAGGACGGCGCTCAACGTCTTGGCGTGGGCGTCGCGGACAGCGACCGCCTCCCCGATGCGACGGGCGTTGTCGAGCAGGTGACCGGCGTCGAACGCGCCGATCGACCGCTCGGAGTGGGCGAGTTGCAGCAGCCGGTCGCGGTGGAAGGCGATGCTCCGCTCGGCGAGCTGGAGGTCAGCCAGGCTGCCGAGGAGGGCGCTCAGCATGCTGTCGTGCGGGACCCTGTCGACGTGGGCTTCGAGTACGGCGAGCGGCTGTCCGTACAGGGTCTCGATCCGCTCCGCCAGTGTCTGGGCCGTGGAAGGGGGTTCGGTCAATCAGCGGGCCTTCGCGGTCGGTGTCCCGGTCGCCCCGGCCCGTGTCAGGGCCGGGGCGACCGGGGGCAGGGCGGTGGTTATCCTGGCCTGCGTGAACTCCACCGGTCGGCCTGCTGCCGGCGCGGACGGGGGCATGGAACGGAGGAGGCCCGTCAGAGCGGTGACGTATCCGTCGCGGGCACTGAGGGCGGCCTCCATCCACTGAGCGTCGAAGCGCAGAGCGTCCGCCGACAGTTCGCCCAGGTCGCGGCCGGGCGCGGTGGCCTGGTGGACGCGGTCGCGGACCCGGACCACCTGCTCCTCGGCCAGGGCCAGAAAGGACCGCAGCTCCAGAGCCCTTCTCAGAGCCGCGGACGCCCCTGTCCCGGCAGCGGCCACGTACAGCTGGTGGATCGGAGCGCCGAACGCCTGCTCCAGCATGGCGTCCTGGCTGGTGGGACGGTCGGCCATACTCACCGGAACGCCCCCTGAACCTTGGACACCGGAAGGCCGGGACGGGCCGGGATGCTGGTCGTGGGGGCCTGGCCCCGACGGGCTGCTGGAGCACTCCCCCGCCAGACGCCGGGGCCGCGCCTGCCCGGTGCGTCCGGGTCGAGGAGAAAACGCAGGACCATGGCCCGCCCGTCCCGGACGTCCACCGCCGTGTTCACGCGCTGGGCGGCCCCCATCGCGGGATCGTCGAGTTCCCCGGGCGCCTCGGCCATGAGGATGGCGACGAGGGCGTCCTCGGCCCGGTCGAGGGATTCCTGGGCGGTCGCGAGGAGGCCGTACCAGCGCACCGCGTCCGTCGCGTCCGGGCTGGCGTGCGGCGCGACGGCCACCGCTCGGCGCAGGGCCGGAAGGCTCATCCGGAACCGCTCCTCGATCCGCGTCGCGAGGACGCCCATCACATCGTCGGAGTCATCGGACACCGCGCACTCTCCTCTTCTGCCTTGGTTGCGCCGGGATGGGGAAATGGCCGGCCGGAGCCGCAAAACGTCGGCTCGGGAACGGAATTCAGCGGAAGCTGCAAGACTCCTGCGGGTCTGCCGTGACTAGTAGCTGAGGCACATCCGCACATCGCGGTACACGTATGTGCCCGAGACCCAGCCCTTGACCTTCGTGGTCTTGTTGGTGATGTGGTGCCAATTACCGCTGGTCTTATGGACAGTGAACTTCTGCCCCTTGTAGAGAATGCCGACGGCCGTGGACTTGGTGGTCGCCTTGGAGCGCATGGTGACGGCCTTCGTGCCGATCACCCACGGTCCGGGCCGGTCACACGGCCGGTGGCCGTGCTCGACGGCGGCAGTCGGTACCGCGGCGGTCGCGGTCGGCGCGGCGGCGAGAGGAAGGGCGAGCGCGCCGAGAACAGCAGCGCTGACAGCGAACCGGGTTGAACGCATGGAAAATTGACTCCAGACGGGAAAAAGAGGAAGGACGGAATGGCACGCCGGGCGCAGTGCCGGGCGGGACAGTTCAAGAGTCCGGAGAATCCCCGATTTCACGAACCGGGATACCGCTGCTATATTCCGCCGACCCCAGGCGCAACAGGATGAATTGACGGGCCGTGTGCCGGTGATGTCTCGGTGCGGGCCCTGTCATGGCAGTCAGCGGGTACGGCCGGGGCCGGGCGCGGAGGGCGCTCGGGGCGGCAGACCGGGCGCAGACGTACGGAGCGCGGACGGTGGAGCGGGCGGCAGGGGAACGGCCTCGCCCCTCCAGTGGTTCTCCCACCAGCTGGTGGCCTCGTGGTAGGTCGCGAAGCCGCCCTCGCGGAGCGTGTGCGTGAAGCTGGTGAGGTCGGCCTCTTCCAGCAGTACCCGAAACGGCAGCGGTTCCTCCTCGTCCACGGCGCGCAGCAGTGCCGTGATCTGGGGTGAGGGGTGGTCGTCGAGGGTGTAGCTAGTCAGGAGGGCGAAGTGATCGCCGTCGCCCATGAGGCGCTGCTCCAGAGCGCGGGTGGTGTCATCGGCCGGCGTCGTGCCCGTGCCGTCGGGGAGGCGGACGCTGTCGGTCGGGCAGCCTCGGGCGATGAGCCAGGACTGGGCCATGGCCGACAGCGGCAGCATGGCGTGCTGAAAGCGGAACGTACGTGCCTCGGGGTCACGTTGCAGGTGGAGGGCCATGATCTGGGGCTCTCCCGGGATACCCCAGGTCGCCGTTCTGTCGTGGAGAACGTAGTGGCTGTGGCGTCCGCCGTCGCTGTGGTGCTCGGCGAGCCTCGTCAGGTCGCTCTGGTTGATGGCGACGTGCTGCCAGAAGGCGTCATCGACGCGGGCGTTGACGGCCTCGTAGCCGTCCAGGCGGAATTCGGGTTCCGTTGAGGATGTGGGCATGGAGCTTTCGGATCGGCAGCGGGCTCACTGCGGAGGGGGTTTCAGTGGCGGGAGCGTGCCGCTGTGGGCCACGCTCCCGCCTTCGGAACGGGCTCGGTGGCGGCGGGTGGGCGCCGCGTTCCGGCGAGGGAGCTGCGGCCGGTGTCGGTGAGGGTGACCGGCTGTCCTGCGTGCACCAGGTGGGCGGTGTCCCGGACGACGAGTCCGCCTCGCTCCAGTCGCTGGAGCTGCTCGTATCCGACGCGGGTCCCGGAGGCGGTGACCACGGAGAGCCTCTGCGTGAGGATGTGCTCGTGGAGTTTGGCGCCCTGGGCGATGGCGAGCAGCGCGGCGACGTCCCGTGGGGGAAGGTCCGTCGCGTCGGTTGGAGCAGCGGTGCGGGCGGCGGTCTCGACCGGCTCCAGCGCGGCCAGTACGGTCGTGTGCTGCTGGTCCCGGGCGGCTGCCGCGTCCGCCAGTTGGCCGACCGTGCGGTCGATCCGTTCGAACAGTGCGGTATCGACCGGGAACTCGCCCGAGGCCAGGCGGTGGAGCAGGACGCGGTAGAAGGTCACCGACATCTCGGCCGCCGCGAGGGCGCGGTGGGCATCGATCAGGCGGGAGCGGGGCTCGTCGAGGAGACCGCGGTCGCGCTGATCCCACAGGGTGTCGATGCTGTGGCCCACGGCCGCCTCGATGCGGTGATCCAAGCCGGTCAGCGCCTTGGGCACCGGTTGGGGCGCGGGTCCGGCAGCCCCGTTCGGGCCGGCTCGCATCAGCAGCAGCCCGCCAGCGCGTCGAGCGCGGCGCGGCGGTAGGACTTGCGGCGGCGGCCGTCCGGCAAGGTGACGTCGCGGGTGGATATCTCGTAGGGGGCCAGGAGCTGGGCGAGCCGTGCCTGGGTGAGGTCGGCGTACCGCCAGCGTCCCTCGGCCACGCCCGGCAGCCGGCGCAGTTCGGCCACCAGGTCCCCGGAGGCGAGGGCGTCCGGATTGCCGAATTCAGCGAAGACGTCCAGGACCGCGTGGATGATCCCGGAAGGACGCGCGTGCTCGCCCGGACAGGACAGGAAGTCCTCGTCGTCCCCGGCGATGTCCTCATCGGCTTCCGTGCAGCAGCAGAAGCGGGACGAGATCAGCAGGGCGAGTTCGTGCCCGGCGGCGAGGCGTTCGGCGACTGCTTCGGTGAGCTGCTCCAGCCGCTCCTGCGTGCCGTCGGGCTGGTCGAGGGCGGGAAGGGCCGGGCCGGTGAGCTGTTCGTCCAGCCGCTGGACTTCCAGGAGGGCGTCGAGGATCGCGCGGTGGTGCGGGTTCTCCGGCGGCAGTTCGGTGCCGCGCAGGGTGGCGGCGAGCTTGTCGAGGAGGGTGGGGAATGTGGTCGTCGTCAACGGACGGGGCCCTTCGGGGTCGGGGCGGGATGGGGAAGGCCGGGTGTCGCATGGGGAGACGGGCCCGGCTTGGCAACTGGGGCGGCAGAACGTGCCAGTTGGGGAGGTCGGCTGCGGGCGGCGTGGGCCAGGGCGCTCAGGAGGCGGCGCGCGATGCCGAGGCGGGCGCGGGCGGTGTCGTACGCGTCCTGCCGGGCGCGGGGCCGCACCGCCACCACATGGATCTCGGTGCGGTGGGCCGAGGCCGGCGGCGCGGGACGCTGGGCGTAGACGATGCGCCATTCGGCCCGGTGATCGACGTAGAGCTTGCGGAGCCCGTCGAGGTCGCCGGTGAGTTTGCCGCCGAACAGCTGGGCGGTGACGACGTCCTGGAGCTGGGCGAGCGCCAGGTCGCGGATGTCGCCCGGGGCGGCGAGAAGGTCGGCCAGGGCGCGGGGATCGAAGCTGAGACCGAACGCCGGTGGCTGGCCGGTCACGAACCGGCCTCGCCCTGCTCTGTGGCTGTTGTCGGTGTGGCGGCGTCGGCCCGGGAGCGGGCGGAGGGGCCCGGTCCGGCCAGCAGCCGGTGGGAGGGCCGGTCCGGGTCGGTCGTGCACGCGGACAGCGGACCGCCCGGGGCCCGGACCGCCGCCATGGCGTGGGTGAGGAAATCCCGGTGCCACACGAAGAGGCCGGCGAGCCCGGCTTCGGGGTCTTTGTGCTGCTGGTAGGCCATCCACAGGGCATGAAGCCAGCCGATGACGTCCTGGTGCTCCTGCCACCGTGCACACCACGGAGCGCTGGTGGTGACCTCCGCGCCATAGATCGGCAGGAGGAAGTCGTCCACCCAGTCGGACAGCGCGTCGAGTTCGTTCTCGTACTCCTCGCCGTCCAGCTCCAGGATCGGCTTCGGCTCGGGCGGGGCGGGAAGCGGTGGGGGCATGCCGGGCATCCCCGCGAAGCCGGAGAGGCCGAAGCCCGGGAACGGGGCTGCCGGGTGGGGAGCGGGCCCGGGGTCCGACGAGAGGCTGTCGAGCTGCCGTGCCTGCTCCGCAGTCTGGTCCAGCAGTTTGCGGACACTCGCCTCGATGGATTCGAGTCCGGAATCAGGCAGCCGTACCGGAGCCATTTCCCCGTCGCCGTCGGGATCTGTGGATTCGGGCACGAGAGGGTCTCCTTGACGCCGAGAACGTTGAATCGGGATTACGGCAAACGATCCGAAGATTCCCCGGTTTCACCAACCGGGGATCAGGTGCTATAGATACTCCGCGTGCGGTCCGGACGGGCCGGGCAGCGCCACCCGGCCGGTCCGGACCGGCAATCACACGGGCTATGCGGTAAGGCCGAAGTCGTCCTGGGTCCGGGCCTGCTGGAGGGTTTCGGTGAGACGCTGGGAGGCGACCTCGGCGTAGTGCTCGGTCTTCTCGACGCCGATGAAGTCACGGCCCTCCAGCAGCGCTGCCACCCCCGTCGAGCCGGAGCCGGTGCAGAAGTCGAGGACCGTACCGCCCGGCGGAGCGATCTGCACCAGCTCACGCATCACCGAGACCGGCTTCTGCGTAATGTGCTGCCGGTTCTTCCCCGACGGCTGCGACGCCGAGTACAGGCCCGGCAGGTAGACCGGGTTCCGGGCAGCGTCGATCGGCCCGTTACTGGCCCAGATGATGAACTCGCAGTTCTGGGTGAAGCGCCCCTTCTGGGGCCTGGCCTGGGGCTTGTGCCACGCGAGCACGCCGCGCCACAGCCATCCGGCCGCCTGGATCGCGTCCGTCGTGACGGGCAGCTGACGCCAGTCCGTGAACAGCAGCGCCGTGCCCCCGACCTTGGTGAGGCGGTGGGCTTCGGTCATGATCTGGGTGAGCCAGAACCCGTAGCTGCGCTGATCCATGTTCTCGCCGGTGAAGTCCGGCAGCGTATGCCCGGCGTCAGCGGAGGTGTACTTCTGGCGCGCGGTGCGAGACGTCCGTTCTTTCGCGGTGCGCCCGCCGCTGTTGTACGGAGGGTCGGTGATCACGCTGTCGACGCAGTCGTCCGGCAGACCGGCGAGGACGGTCAGAGCGTCGCCCTGGTGGAGGGAAAAAGGCAAAGGGATACCCCAGTTTCGAGTCGGGAATCGGTGAGGGAGAAGTCCCCCTTGCCCGCGTTCAGGGGCGAGTCTGCTGATGCGGGCAGGACGAAGGCCCGCGCCTGACGCGGATTGCTGGAGGGGGATGCCAAAACTCTAGGGCACGATCCCCGGTTGACCGCTATCGCACCCGAAACCCATCGGCCGGACAGCGGCAGGGATGGTCAACTATTTCGCCAACCGGGAATTTGGGCTTACTGTTTTGGAACTGCCCGGTGAACACCGCCGCTGGCCATCCCTGTTCACCTTCCATGGAGCATTCCCATGTCCCGCCGCACCTGACCGGCACCCTCCGCGGCGCGAGCGGCAACTCGCCGTCCGGATAAGCCCCACGACGTCCCCACCACCGGCCCGCGGCCCTCTCACACCGGACACCACCGCGGCCGGACCTCACTTCCAGGAGCCCCTTATGACACCCCCCTGCTCTGATACTCCCGGTGGCCGGCCACCGGTGGCCGAACCCGCTGCGGGAGGCTGCACCGGTTGAAGGCCGCAGCCGCCGCCATCGGCGTCTTCTGCCTCTCGCCGCTCCTTCTCGCCGGGACTGCCGTCGTGGTCGCGTCCGACAGCAGCGCCGCCCTCGACCACACCTCCTGCACCACCGGCACGGACATCGACACCGAGGCGGTCGCGGCACAGGTCGCGGCCATCCTCGGCGGCGAGGGCACCGACCAGGACATCAGGATCGAGGGCCTCGAACTGCCCGCCGAGCAGATTCCGCACGCGAAGACGATCGTCGCAACCGGCATCTCGCTCGACGTTCCCGAGCGCGGACAGGTCGTGGCTCTGGCCACCGCGCTGCAGGAGTCCCGGCTGCGTAACCTCGACTACGGCGACCGCGATTCACTCGGCCTGTTCCAGCAGCGGCCGAGCATGGGCTGGGGCAGCCCCGACCAGATCCGCGATCCCGTCTACTCCTCCACCAAGTTCTACGAAGGGCTGCTGGACACCCCGGGCTGGCAGCAGATGACCGTCACCCAGGCCGCCCAAGCCGTCCAGAAGTCCGGGTTCCCCGACGCGTACGCGCAGTGGGAGCCGCTGTCCCGGGCACTGCAGAAGGCCATCGCCGAGATCCTCCCCGACCAGGGCGAGGCCCCCGGCGAGACGCCGGACGAGCCCTCCGGGAACGGTGCCGGGTGCGTGCCCGGCGAGGACGGTTCCGGCTTCGGTCCGATCCCCGACGGCGCCTTGCCCGAAGGGTATGAGATCCCGAAGGACGCCGACCCGAAGGCCCGCAAGGCGATCACCTGGGCGATGGGACAGCTCGGCACCTCCTATCAGTGGGGCGGGACCTGCACCGACCCTCGCGGGCCCGACCCGATGGGCCGCTGCGACTGCAGCTCCCTCACCCAGCAGGCGTACCGCGCCGCCGGCGTCACCCTGACCCGCACCACGTACACCCAGGTCAAGGAGGGCAAGGCCGTCTCCGCGAAGGCCATGCGCCCCGGTGACCTGATCTTCTCCCGCGGCACGGCCGCCGTGCCCGAGCACGTCAGCCTCTACATGGGCTCCGGGCTCCTGATCAACGCACCCCGGACCGGGACGAACGTCCGTGTCGAGCCCGTGAAGGACACCACGATCCTCACCGTGCGCCGCGTCCTCTGACGCCCTCCTTCCCCCTCTCCTCTTCCCCTGTTTCCCGCAGGCCCGGTTGCCTGTGCACGCAAGGAGCTTCGCCATAGCCATGTCTCTCGCAGACCGCGTCACCCATCTCGCCTTCGACCCGGGCATCACGCCGAAGGGAGGCGGGCTGCCCGGTCTCGACGTGCTCCGCAACGTCGTCAGCAGCATCAACATGTTCGGGATCATCGCCGTGGTCGGAGCCCTGGCCGTCTCCCTCGGGGTCTGGGCCTGGGGCCACCACTCCGGCGGCCACCAGGCCGAGGCCAACGGAAAGAAGGGCGCCCTCGTCTCCGCGGGCGCCGCGCTCGGCCTCGGTGCCGCGAACGGCATCGTCGCCTTCTTCTCGGCCCTGGGAACGCAGGTCAACTGAAGTGAAACGATCCCGCACCACGGCCGCACTGCACCGTCACACCACCGACTGGTCGGCCAACCGCCGCGTCGCGGTCGTGACCGCCGTGCTCGCCCTCCTGGTCACCGTCGCCGGCCTCGCCGCCTACGTCACCGGCCGGGGCGACCAGGGCCCCAAGCCCTCTGCTCCCTCCGCGCCCGCGGACCCTTCCGTGCCGTTCACGGACAAGGAGGGCAAGCCGTCGCCGGGCCCGGACCGGGGCTCGGTCGCGGCGCCGCCGCAGATCGCCGATCCGCTGGCCTTCGGCAAGGCCGCCGCGGCGATGCTGTGGTCCTACGACACCCGCACCACCACGCGTGACCAGCAGCTCGCCGGGATGCGGGCGTGGATGACGGACGAGGCGAAGTACAGCGACTGGAGCGGGGTTCAGGCCCAGGTGCCGGATCCGGTGCTGTGGTCGCGAATGGGGGACAACGCCCAGTACGCCACCGCGACCGTCGGCCAGGCCGCATTCCCGTCGGCGTTCAAGCAGGCCCTCGCCGACAACCCGACGGCCCTGAGTGAGGCGTACATCTACGCCGTCACCGCCACCGGCAAGCAGTCCATCACCTGGAAGGGCGGCGGGGGCGGAGCCGAGGACCGCTCGGTCACCCTCGCCGTCCAGTGCCGCCCGAGCGCGGACTGCGCACTCGTCTCCATCGCTCCCCGCGTCGCCCCGTAACCGCCACCACGAGAGGAGGGGGTGTCCCTCATGGATTTCTGTGATCTTCCCCTGGCGAACACGGTGTGCGGTGTCGCCGATGCCGCGAAGTTCGTGTCCGACCCGGGTGCCGCGATCGGCAACTGGATGGCCAAGTCCACCGGCGAACTCGCCGCCGCGGCGGCTGACCTCGCGGCTGACGCCGTCAACGCAACCACCAACATCGACCTGAACGCGGGCTGGTTCCGCGACAACTACGAGACCCTGCTGCCGATCGGCCTGATCGTGCTCGTCGCCACATTCTCCGCCCAGCTCATCAGGGCCGCGATGAAACGTGACGGTCAGGCCCTCACACAGGCGTTCACCGGCACCGCGTCCGGTGTGATCTTCGCGTTCGCCGCCATCGCCCTGACCACCGTCGCCATCGAGGTCACCGACGCCCTGTCCGACGGGTTGTTCAAGGCTGCCGGCACCTCGATCGAGGACGCCGTACGGCGCATGGTCAAGGTGAACCAGATCGGTGCCCTGACCGGCCTGGGCTGGCTGGTGATGGTGTTCGCCGGCCTGGGCGCCGCAATCGGGGCGTTCCTGTACTGGTGCGTGATGATGGTCCGCAAGGTCGGCATCCTCGTCCTCGTCACCCTCGCGGTGTTCGCCGCGGCGGGCGGCGGCTGGGAGGCCACCCGCCGGTGGCGTCGCGGCTGGATCGAAGCCACCGCCACCCTCATCGTCTCCAAGCTCCTGATGACGGTCGTGTTCCTCCTCGGCATCTCCGCCATGGGCAAGACCGAAGCGAGCGACGGCCTCGCCGCCCTCGCCGACGTCATGGCCGGCATCGTCATCATGATGCTGTTCCTGCTCTGCCCGTACGCGACGTTCAAGTTCGTGCACTGGGCCGCCGAGGGCACCAACGGCGAGGACATCCACCGTGCCGGTGGTGCCGGTGCGCAGCTCGCGAAGCAGCATGCCGAACGCGCGGGGCGCAAGGCCGCCGCGATGGCGGCGACCGCCGGAACCGGCGGAGCGGCCGGTGCCGCAGGAGCCGCGGGAGGTGGCGCGCCGCAGGGTCCGGACTTCGCCGACGGTGGGTTCCCGGGCGATATCGCCTCCTCGTCCACCAGCGCCGACAGCGGTAGCCGTGGGCAGCAGGGTGAGGGGCAGAGCAGTGGTGGCCTGGGGGGCGTGTCTCCCGCTGCCGACACGATGGCCAAGGGCGTGGAGCAGGCTGTCCAGGAAGCCCCCGTCAGCCCGGGTCCGGGCGAAGGATCCGGATCCGGCGGGCAGCAGGCCGGTCCGGCGTCGCCGACGGCCGCCGATCAGGAGGGTGGTAGCTGGTCAGCGGTTCCGGCCGATGCCGCAACGCCCACGGCGCCCGCACCGCAGGGTGCTCCGGCCAGTTCCGCGCCGCCGCCCCCGCAGGGAGCTGCGCCCGTGCCGGACACCACGGCCGGCACCGGTCCGAGCGTATCCGGCGGGCCGGCGAGCCCGCCGCCCTCGCCCACCGGCTCCTGACCTTCCGTCGTCCTGCCGGGCGGAGCACCGCGGCGAACAATCCACCTGCGGTGTTCCGCCCGGCCCCGCCCCACGCTTCCTGGAACGGTTCCCCCTTGTCTGAACTCTCCGCATCTCCAGCCCCGGTGACGGTGAAGTTTCCGCACCGCTCGCGTCGCGGCATCCTCCTGGGTCTGTCCCTGCCGCAGCTGACCCTGGTCTCCGCCGCGCTCGCCCTGCTGATGGTCACCGTCGTGTCCACCGGCCTCACCGGTGCCTTGGCTCTCGCCCCGCTCTGGGGATCGGTCGCCGCCCTCGTCTTCGTGAAGCGGAACGGCCGGTCCCTGATCGACTGGGCCCCGATCGTCCTGCGCTACCTGTTCCGGCGGCGTTCCGGGCAGACTAAGTGGCTCGCCCGCCCGGTGTCCCGGCCCCGGCAGGACGGCGTCCTGCACCTGCCCGGTACCGCCGCCTCACTCCGCGTCGTCACCCCCCACGGGTCCGAGGCCGCCGCGGTGCACGACCCGCACCGCCAGACCCTGACCGCCGTCGCCCGCATCTCCTCCCGCGCGTTCGCGCTCCTCGACCCCGCGACACAGAACGCCAACGTGAGCGGCTGGGGCCGGGCGCTGGCGAGCGTCTCCCGCACCGGGCACATCGCCGCGATCCAGGTCCTGGAGCGCACCGTGCCGGACTCCGGCGACACCCTGACCCGGCACTGGGTCCAGCAGGGCCATCCCGACACCCCGGTCGCCGGGCAGGTGTATGCCGACCTCGTCGCCTCCGCCGGACCGGCCGCCGCCCCCCACGAGTCCTACCTCGTCATCTCGCTCAACCTGAAGGCCGCCAAGAGACTGATCAGCCAGGCGGGCGGAGGCTTGCCCGGTGCGTTCACGGTGATGGAGCAGACGACTTCCTCGGTCACACAGGCCGCACGTGGTGCGGGGCTGACGGTGGCCGGGTGGCTCACCGCCCCGGAGATCGCAGCGGTCATCCGCACCGCCTACGACCCGGCATCCCTGTCGCGGCTGCAGCAGTGGTCCGAGAACGGCCGGGCCGAAGCAGACCCGGAAGCGGCGGGCCCGGTCGTCCAGGTCGAGGAGAGCGACCGGGTGATCACCGACTCCGCCCGGCACGCGACCTTCTGGGTCGAGAACTGGCCCCGCACCGAAACCAGCGCCGGGTTCCTCCACGGGCTGATGTTCACCGCCGGAGTGCGCCGCAGCCTCTCCCTCATATACGTGCCCAAGACGCTGGAGGCCGCGCTGCGGGATGTCCAGCGCACCAAGGCGACGATCATCGCCGACGCGGCGGAGCGCAGGCGCCGGGGCATGGTCGACTCCGAGGCCGACAGCATCGAGTACGCCGACGCCAAAAACCGTGAGCGGCAGCTGATCGCCGGGCACTCCGACGTCGATCTGACCGGACTGCTCACCGTCTCCGCCCCGACCGACGCCGCGCTGGACGCCGCGTGCGCGCAGATCGAGACCGCCGCCGGATCCGCCCAGGTCGACCTGCGACGGCTCGACTTCCAGCAGCCCGACGCGTTCACCACCGCCGCCCTCCCCCTCGCCCGGATCGCCCTGTGACCACACCACACCTTGAACCAATCCTCGCGGAGGAAATCCGGGCGCTCCTCGGCCCCCTGCGCGAGATGCTCCTCCGCCACCAAGCCCAGCTCGACGAGCACCGCACCCCGGATCGGGAGGTGATCGAAGACCGGTACCCGCAGTACGAGGAAGTCCGCCTGACGACCGCCGTCGAAGCCAGTGACGCGCTCGACCTCGTCGTGAACCGTCTCGAACGTCTCGTCGCGGCCCATCCTCAGCGCACGTTCACCCTCGCGTTCACCGGGCCCGGCCACGAGGACGGGGCCAGCCCCTGGCTGTTCGCCGTCCACGGCACCGACCTCGCCGGCGCACACGACGCCCTCACGCGGCTTCCGTCCTTCCGCCAGTGGGTGGTGGACACCCGTGGACCCGACGATCCGCCCGACCCCACCGGTCACGTCGCTTTCGTCCCGGAACAGAGCTACGCCGGCACGGCGGCACCCGGCACATTCCACGATCTGCGCCACGAGCAGTCCTGGTGCCCACCGAGCAGCACCCCCTCGCGTCCCGCCCCGGGGCCTCCCCCTTCCCGCCCCTCCGGCCCGTCACGGGGCACCGGCCGCTGACCACGGCATTCCAGTCCGCAGAAACGCACCAGCCCCCTCCGCACCATGAGCCGTCCCGGCACCAAGGACCCTCTTGACCTCTCCCCCCGACGCATCCCCCTACCTGCGGGCCGCGACCGCCGGCCTGCGCCACCACGCCCGCGCCCTCACCAAGGGGAGTCCCACCGCACCCCGGCCGGCGGACCGTGCCCACCTGGACACCCTGCACGCCCATCTCACCGTCCTTCACCAACTCCTGGACCAGCTGACCGAGCAGATCCGGCCCCCGCACCCCACGGCGGGACGGCAGCTCGCCGCCGCCCACACCCGGATATGGCAGGCCGGCGCGGCAGTCCACGACGCCTTCCACACACTGCCCGCCACACCCGGCGGCAGCGGCTCGGACTGCGACCCGGAACGGCTCCCCGAAGGCCCGCCCGTGCTGACCGTCTGCCAGCGCCACCTCACGGCCGGACATGCGATCCGCCGCAAGACCACCCCCGCCTCCCTCACCCCGCTCCACGGCCACACCACCCACGCCTCATGAGCGGGCCACGCCGAAACGAGCCGCCCACGATGAACCACCGGCCCGCCCGCCGCGCCCGCCGCGCCTCCGCCAGCCCGCTGTTCACCCCGCACGGAACGGACCGCGCCGGCCGAAAGAAGGCCCGCCGCCAGCTCGCCGAAGCCACCGCCCAGGCCCGCGCCGCCGCCACGGCCCACCCCGGCGGACAGCAGCCGGCCGGAGAAGAGACTCCGCCCCCGCTCTACGGGCCGGCCGGCCGGCCGGGCCCCGCCTCCGCCCGCGGCTCGAAACTCAAGCTCCCCGCGCACCGTATGACCACCGCCACCGCCAGCGGTGCGTACCCGTTCCTCGCCGAAGGCGGGCTCGGCGCGGACGGCATCTACATCGGCAGGGACGTTCACGCCGAAGCCGCCTTCTCCTTCGACCCGTTCACCCTCTACGGCAAGGTCGAAGGGTTCACCAACCCCAACGTCCTGCTGGCCGGGGTGATCGGACAGGGGAAGTCCGCCCTGGCCAAGTCCTTCGCGCTCCGCAGCATCGCGTTCGGCTACCGCGTCTACGTCCCCTGCGACCCGAAGGGCGAATGGACCCCGGTAGCCACCGCACTCGGCGGCACCTCCATCGCCCTGGGCCCCGGGCTTCCCGGCAAACTCAACCCCTTGGACGCGGCACCCCGCCCGATCAGCGTGTCGGAGACGGACTGGGCGACCGAGATCCGCAAACGCCGGCTCCTGCTCCTCGGATCGCTGGCCCGGACCGTTCTCGGCCGGGACCTCGCGCCGATGGAGCACACCGCCCTCGACGTCGCCCTCGACACCGTCGTCACCGACGCCGCCGCCACCGGACGGGCCCCGCTCCTCGGCGACATCGCGTCCACCCTCAACAACTCCGGTCTGCTGGACATCGCGGGCGGCACCATGTCCGGGCGGCTCGGCGACGCCGCCCGCGACCTCGCCCACGCACTGCGCCGCATGGTCCATGGAGACCTGGCCGGGATGTTCGACGCGCCGAGCACCGTGGCGTTCGATCCCAGCAGCCCGATGCTCACCATCGACCTGTCCCGCCTCGGGGGCTCCGGCGACGACACCGCCCTCGTCCTCGCCATGACCTGCGCCAGCGCCTAGATGGAGAGCGCGCTCACCGACCCGAACGGCGGCCGGCGCTGGATCGTCTACGACGAAGCGTGGCGCCTCATGCGCCACCCCGGCCTCCTCCAGCGCATGCAGTCCCAGTGGAAGCTCTCCCGGGGCCTCGGCATCGCCAACCTCATGGTCATCCACCGGCTGTCCGACCTGCTCACCGCCGGCGACGCCGGGTCCCGCGGGCGCGCGCTCGCCGAGGGACTGCTCGCCGACTGCTCCACCCGCATCATCTACCGCCAGGAAAACGACCAGCTCCAGGCCGCGGCAGCCCTCCTCGGCCTCACCAGCGTCGAAACCCAGGCCATCGCCCACCTCAACCGGGGACGCGGCCTGTGGCGGGTCGCCGGACGGTCGTTCGTCGTTCAACACCTTCTACATCCGCACGAAATGCAGCTTTTCGACACAGACGCCCGGATGCATTAGAAACCCCGCCGGTTCCACACTCCGGCGCACCACCCACGACGAGGACCGATGCCCACCCCCACCACCGAGCAGATGACAGAACATCTCCAGGCACTGAGTGCCGGCCTCCGTGACGCCTTCGCGCGGCTCGAACTCCTCGACGAGACCGGCCGCGTCCCCTCATCCCCGCTGTTCGGCACACTGATCCGGCACGTCGCCGCGGCACAGGACCTGTCGCGCACCGCCGTGCACCTGGCGACCGTGATCGGGATCGCGGACCAGAGCAGCCTCCTGGCCCACGAGACGGACGGCAAGGTCCGTGAACAGATGGCTGCCGCCGCGACACACGACTGCTCCGCAGCCCAGCTTCTTTCCGCAAAGATCGTGTCCCTCGCAGGTCACGTCTCTTTGCCCGGGGACCGAGGTGGCAGCGTGTGTCTCGTTCATAGGACACATACTGTCGCTTTGAGCGCCTGCGGGAGGGTAACAGGAGTCACATTCCCAGCGGTCCTCTGCGGCCGGCCGGGGAGACGCTGATGAAGCCAGTCGGCCAGCCGCAGAGGGAGGTGTGTCAGGGCTTCAGGACAATTGACAGACCGGGCCAGTACTTGGTGATCGGCCCGCTTTCCAGCGTGTCGTCCGTCTCGTACCGCGCGGTCTGGTCTCCCTTGAAGAACCAGAAGTGGTTGCCCGCGTTGGACACCGCGTCCAGATCACGGGCGAAGATGGTGTCGACGAGCCCCGGCCACGCCGAGACGATCGAGCTGACCTCCACCGTGTCGTCCTTCCCGTAGCGGACGGTCTGATCGCCCCGGAAGAACCACGCGTGGTTGCCCACCTGAGTACCCGCGTCCACGCCGTCGGCGAAAGGCGTGCCGCTGAGACCGGGCCAGTACTTGGTGATCGGCCCGCTTTCCAGCGTGTCGTCCGTCTCGTACCGCGCGGTCTGGTCTCCCTTGAAGAACCAGAAGTGGTTGCCCGCGTTGGACACCGCGTCCAGATCACGGGCGAAGATGGTGTTGACGAGCCCCGGCCACGGCGAGGCGATCGGGCCGAGTTCCGCCTTGTCGTCCTTTTCGTAGCGGACGGTCTGATCGCCCCGGAAGAACCACGCGTGGTTGCCCACCTGAGTACCCGCGTCGATTTTCGACCACTGTGCGCTTTCAGTCATTCCCGTACACCTTCCTCAAAGGATTGGATTCGCCAACCGTATTAACATCCCCTAGCGTCCGTCCAATCGCGCATTGAATTAACGTTCACTCGCCGTAGTTTTCGATCCAGATGCTTGAGATCCTTCACCCGTAGGTCGAATGTTCTATATTGCGCCCGGTGGTTGGCCTCCGTATGGCCAGGGTGGTGACCTTGCCTCCTGCCGACGCCTCTGTGCGCAGGCGTTCGATCTCCAGGTGCTGGGCGAGCAGTTTGAACGTTTCGAGTTCGCTGATTTCGGTCTTCTGCTGGTCCAGTTGGCTTCTGAGTTTCGTGTTCGCACCCTTGACCCGTTCGATCTGCGCGGTTCTGGGGTCGACGATGGCCCCGGCGTCCAGGAGGAGTTTGCGGCGTCGTTCGAATTCCTCGGCAAGGTGTTGGTAGGTGCCGGGGCGAGTGGTGCCGTCGCGATTCTTCTTGGGGTAGAACGCGGTGCGGGTCACTCCGGCCTCGGCGGCGAGGGATTTGAGGTCGCATTTCCCGCCGGTCGGCAGTTCCCCTCGCCTCCGCCGCCCCGGCCCCCGCGGGCGGCTCGTCCGATGCCCGGCGGAGACAGGGGCGGATGGTCGTGGACCATGCCGAGGCCCGGGCCGAACTGCGCCGGGCGGCCGAGGCCACCGACCGGACGATCGCGTTGCTGAAGAACCACGGCGAACTGCAACAGTTCCTCGCCCCCTTGCGCAGTCCCGCCGCCACGCCGGCCGTTCGGCAGCCGCCCCCACGGCGAGCGCGGTGACATCACCCGGGTCCCGTATTCCACGCGAGAGCGGACCCCGCCGTCCAGAACCACCACCTCACCCGATCTATCTGTGAGAAGCACCCATGGACTTCACCGAACTCTCCCAAGAGACCCAGCCAGGGCGGGCCTTCGACGTGGCGATGGACGGCACGCTGCATCTCACGCTGCGCGCCGACAACGCGGGCCATGCCCACTCGCGACTGGCCGACCTCGAATCCTCCGAAGCCGGCGTCGGTATCGCCCTCGGCGACGGCGTCCGTCTGTCCCACATCACCTACGGCACCACGGACAGCTACAGCCTCAGCCCGGCCGACAGCGCGCCCGCCGTCCCCGGCGCCCGTCCGTCGCCGGAACCCATGCCGACTGCGGGCTCCCCCGACGACTACCTCCTCGGACGGCTTCTGCAGTCCGTGACCGACCAGCTCAACGACACCGACTCGTACACGAGGGCCGCCGCGCTACTGGACCAGATCCTCGACCCGCACTACGGGCTGCTGGAGAAGCCGTCCGACTTCTTCGAGGCCGCCGCCGAGAAGGCTCGCGACGCCGAGAGCGACGACGGCTTCGATCTGCGAGACGACCTCACCGACGCCGCGGCGGACGTGCGGCAGTTCGGCGAGCAACTCCACCTCGCCTCGGTGCAGATGCGCGACCTGAGCCCTCTGCCGACACCGGGTACGACGGCGCGGACAACAGCCAGCTCCGTGAACAGCGTTGTTCTGCCGCCTCTGCCTCCGAAGCCCGGTCGGCTCCGCTAGCCCCCGCCACACCCCGCCCGTTCCCGAAAGGCCGTTCCCATGTCCGCCCAGCAGCCCCTCGCCCCCGACGAGCCGGTCTACCTTTCCCCCCGCTACCTCGCGGCCAGCCCACCCACCGAGCACCGCCAGCACCTGGAGTCCTTCGCCCGGACCCACGCCTGGTCCCTCGCCTCCGATACGTACGTCTCCACCGCCACCAGCCCGTGCGAACGGATCATCATCCGCCACGACCGGACCGCCGAGGGCCTGGGCCTGCACCTGACGATCACCGCCCGCACCGGACCAGACGCTCCCGCCCGCTGGCAGGCCGACGTCGCCGGAGCCGCACCCGTCGAGATCCTTGCCGCCCTCACCGCAGCCGTCGCCCGCGGCCTGGAAGCCGACGCTGACCATCTGGTTTACGGAATCGGCACCGAGCCGGAGATGCTCGAGCTGTATGTCGACGAACGGTGGGAACTCTCCCAGGGCCTGGGGCTGGTGGGCATCCAGGCCGTGGACGGGCTTGCCGCCATGATCGGCCGGCCTTCCGGCACGGACGCGCCGCCCCTTCAAGAGGACGACAGCATCGCCTGGCATGTCTTCGCCGCCACCCCGGCGGCCGGGCCTCTCTGGGGCATCTCCTTCACCTATGAGGCGCCGACGTTCATCGTCAACACCGTCCTGAACGAGACCCTGGCCCCCGAGCCGCTGGTGCGGCCCGCCGCCCTCGCGCAGCATCCCGAACTCGCCCGCCTGGTCACCGCCCGCCGAGTCCGGCCGACGGCTGGGGAGCCCCCGCGCAGCGGCCCCGGGCTCCCCCCGCGGGCGCCCGGCTCCCCGCACCAGCCGCGCACCCGTTGACCGGCAAGCCCACCATGGCCTCTCCTTCGCTCCCCGGTCAGATCAGCCTCTCGGTCAGTGCCCGTTCGGGCATCGTCGCCATCCCCGGCGGCGAGAAGTATCCGTGGGCCGAAACCGCCCTCCGGCTGGCCGGTTTCACTCGCGGTGACGGCGGCGTCTACACACTGGCGAACACCGACCCGGCCGCCACCCGGCACACCCTGGCGCAGCTGGTCGTCATCGCCGGCCGCCACCGGACCTCGATCACCACGAGCAGCCGCCCCTACATCGGCGACGCCGCCGATGCCATCGTCCGCGGCCTGCCCGGCGCATGGACCGCAACCCTGGAGATCTACAGCCACCCGGTGTGGCAGGAGGACCTGGTGCCCTGGCTCTGGGACGCCGGCCCCCTCGCCACGGCGGTGCGCACTGAGCGGGTTCCCTGCGCCGCTCAGCTCGGCAACGGCGAGGGCGTCCACCTGATGCTCGTCGAACGCCCCGGCCACACCGAGGGCTACCTGCTGGGCGCTCTCGCCCCCGTCCCGTTCGACGACAACGACGAGTGCCCGTTCGCCCCGCGCAGCATCGTGCTCCCCCAAACCGCTGATGCCGCCGCGCAGGCGATCACCGAAGAGTTCCTGCCCGCCTACCACCAGGCCATCCACTACCGGCGCATCGACGCCGCCGAGCAGGCCCTCGCACGCGCCCGCGCGATCGTCCAGCGGCAGCGGGCGTGCAGCTCCGCTCCGGCCCGGGGCAGCAGACAGCCCCGCCCCCTGGACGGCTCCGTGGCTGAGGACCTCTGGTACGACTTCCGCGAGTTCATGGTCCACGCCCCCTTCCTGTTCGCCCAGTGCCCGCCCGAACGCCGGCCCTCCCGGGACCGGGCCGCGCTGGACCGGCTCCGGGCAGCACTGGAGACAGGAGCCGGACTCCTCCCCGACTGGCAGCCGGCGCACAAGGACCCGCAGGAAGCAGCCGTCCTCATCCGGGCGGAGAAGGACCCCGAGGCGAGAGCCCATCGCGGCCGGCAGGCGTGGCCCGCCATCCAGACCTGGCTGGCCGACGGCGACACCCTCACCCGCCACGCCCGCGACGCTGCACCCCGGACCCGCTCCCCGGCTCTCGCCCAGGGCACTCCGGCGGCACTGCCCGCGCCCGCCGCCGGCACCGGTGCCGGCCCCCATCGCTGACCTGTCACAAAGGACCCCGCAGCCTATGGATCCTTCCTCGCATTTCGTGTTCGGTACGCACCCCGAACACGGCTTCGTGGCCACCGCCACCGTCCACACCCCGATCCACCTCGCCGACTGGTACCTCACCCGCGAACAGTTCGAGCAAGTCCCCGGCACTCCGGGGCTGTACCGGCTCACCACCCCGGAAGCCGACGGCATCCGGCGCACCCGCCAAGCCGTGCACGACCTGCGCGCGCGGGGCTTCGCCGTCTACGCCGACTACTCGCTGGACCCGGCCAACGACAGCAACCAGAGCACCACGCCCCACCGAGCGGCATCGCCCCGCAGCAGAATCGTTCGAGCAGCCGCCGCGCGCCCGCCTCAACTCGGACCCGCACCGGTCACATCACCGCCCCGTTCGCCCGAGCGTGCGGCCACGGCACCCGCCGTCTCCCGCCCCGCCCGGAGCCGATGACCTCGGCCTGCACCCCGATCCGTACCCCCACCGCCGCTGAACCCGGGAGGGACACATCCCCCACAGCACCCCCATCGCCATCGACCGCGCCCGCGGCTATGCCCTGCGGTTCTCGGTCATCCACCTGCGCTGCGAGACCGCCCTCGATGACCTGCGCAACCGGCACGGCACCATCATCGACGCCCACGCCGCCGCCGAGGCCGTCGCGGAACGCAACCAGGACGCCGCCACCGCATACCTGGCCCACCTCCTGCCGCACACCGCAGCCCTGCTCACGGCGGCGCGGACCGCGCTGGATGGAATGCCGCCCGCCCGGCACCACGCCGGGTGGACCACAGGGCTAGACGAACTCGATCACGCCGCCGCACAACTCCAGCAGATCCTGACCGGCTCACCGGACGAGCCGGGCAGTGAAACCGCCCGCCGCCGGCACCAGGCCATGTGGCCCTTCCTTGCGACCTGGGCCGAACACGCGGGCACCGTCTGCGACCTGGCCGAGCAGCACCGCACCCCACCGGGCCCCGCCCTGTCCGGCGAGGAGCAGCGGGAGTGGACCGAGATGGCACGGGTGGCACGGGCGTCCGGCCGCCTCGATCCGTACGATTCGTGGTACGACCGCATCAATCAGCTCATCACCATCGCCGCGCTCCAGCACGAGGACGAGACGTACACGACCGTGGCGCTCGCGGGAGACCTCGATGGCCCGGATCTGCTGGTCCTGGGCCACTACGGGGACGAGATGGAAGCCATCGACGCAAGCCCCCAGCCCGTGCCCGCGGGCGTCCTGCGCCCTGGAGTCTCCCGGTACGCCGAGCGCGTCCACTCCCCTGAAACCAGCTTCCAGGACCTGATCCGCGATGTGCACGAGGCCCGGCGGGCTTCCGACGTGGCCGAGGCGATCGAGACCGCCGTGCAACGCTTCGGCGTCTCGCGCGGCCAGCTGGTCCGCCTGGAGGAATTCGTCAGCGTCTGTGCGGAGTTCGCGCAGGCCCTGGGCACCCAGCACGCGCAACGTGTGGCAGGACGGCTGAGCGCACTGTCCCGGCAGTTCGGCGCTCTGACCACCGAACTGGCCGCCGCCGGTGATGACCTGGTTTCCACCGTGGCGGTGCTGCCGCCCCACCGCACACCGCGCCCCCACCGCCACCCCGGGCCCGGCCATCCGGCCATCTCCACCGCACTGCCCGCCACAGCGCCCCCGATCACAGCGCCCGCGCACCGCCGCTGACCAACGCGGCCCGGTGTCACCGCGCTGCGGGGCGGTGAGGCCCACCCTGGAGCATGTCGGCAGTCATTGCCCATCGTTCGTGGTCCAGCCACGCACCGTTGATGTGCTGGAAGCTCCGGGCCCGCCTCGCCTTCACCCAACACCCCACCGCTTTCCCGCCACCACCGATAGGAGATCCGCCTTGCCCGAAGCACCAGCAGAGCCGTTCATGACGATCCGGCAGACCATCACCGGCGAGATCACCACCACCGGCTACAACGCCGCCGCCCGGCGGATCCTGCTCCAGGATGGTTTTGAAGAGACGCCGGGCTGCGCCTGCCGAGCGACGGAACCCGGTACAGAGCGGACGCACGGGCCTGCTCGGCAGCCAGCGGGCTGCTCGTCGCCGGCCATTCCCTGCACCTGGACCGAGCCCTCGGTCGGCCGGTGAGCGCCGACGGTACGCCCCGGTTGGCCCGGTCGCCGATGTCGGCACAGTCCGTGATCCGCTCCGGGAGCGGCCAGCCTCTCCGGCGCATCGCCAACCCCGCCCGCAACCGCACCTGTTGAAGGGGCCTCGTTCTTGACCACACCCGGAACGCCCACCAGTCCAGCGCGCACCAAGGGCGGCGAACTACGGGCCAAGGTGGCCCGGCTGCTGGCCGACCGGCCGGCGGACACGCTCACCATCGGGGACATGGCCAGGCATCTGGGCCACTCCCACGGTGCCGTCCGCAACGCCGCCCTCACCCTGGTGCGACGCGGCGAGGCCGACCAAGGCGGAACCGGACAGCCGGAGTTCCGGGCGAACGGGAAAACCGCCGCAGCCGCGCAGACCGCTGTGATCAGCCCACCGGGCACCCACTCTCCCCGCGCCCAGGCGGCCACGGCCCGCACGACCCTTCCCGCAGCAGCCACGCCCCGGCAGACCGGCCCGATCCGCCGCGCGGGGGGCCAGCTCTACCACCCCCGGGAGCTGGCCGATCTGCCCGACGTCGAGGCGTTGAATCGCCTGCGCGACGCCGACGTGCCGGTACTGCTCTACGGCCCTCCGGGCACCGGCAAGACGAGTCTGGTCGAGGCGGCGTTCCCGGACCTGCTCACCGTCGCCGGCGACGGCGACACCACGGTCGGCGACCTGGTCGGCGAGTACACACAGGACGACGCGGGGGCCTACGTCTTCCAGTACGGTCCCCTGGTCACCGCGATGACCGAGGGCCGCGCCCTGCTGATCGACGATGCCACCTTGATCTCACCGAAGGTCCTGGCGGCGCTGTATCCCGCGATGGACGGGCGCCGGCAGATCCAGGTCAAGGCCCACAAGGGCGAGACCATCAAGGCCGAGCCGGGCTTCTACGTGGTGGCGGGCCACAATCCCGGCGTCCACGGGGCCGTTCTGACGGAGGCGCTCGCGAGCCGGTTCAGCGTGCAGATCCAGATCGGCACGGACTACGACCTCGCCCTGGCCTTGAGGATCGATGCCCGGGTGGTCCGGGTCGCCCGACACCTCTCCCGCCAAGTCGAACTCGGCGAGCTGGGCTGGGCCCCCCAACTGCGGGAACTGCTCAGCTACCAGAAGACCGAGGCCGTCCTCGGCACCAAAGCCGCGCTCGCGAACCTCGTCGGCATCGCTCCTGTGGAGGATCGCGACGCCGTCGCCGCCGCCGTCATCAAGACTCTCGGCGTCAAGAAGATCGCTCCCCTCACCCTCGGCAAACAGCTCCCCGCCTCAGCCGCCCGGCAGCCCCCGGGCAGCACCGGGTCCGCACACCGGGGCCGCTCGCGATGAGCGCCCACCACCACGTCCAGTCCCCCGCCACCACGCCGGATAGCGACGCCGACCTCGCGCGATGGGACGACGACGGCGCCCCGCCCGCGCAACCCCGTTCCTCCCCGGACGCGTGGCTGCGCGTGGGAGCCGAACTCGGCGACCGGCTGGTCGCCCTCTCCGGCCGCCAGGACCTCCTCGTCACCTGCCGCCCCGGCACGCGCAGCGGCGCACCGGCCGCGTTCTTCCCCACTCTGGGCGAGGTCGAGTTCGACGCCGGCCTGTTCGCCCCGCTGAAGCCCCACGAGATCCGTCCGCGGATCGTGGGCGACGAGGAGCGGTATCCCGCCGCCTGGGGAGTGTTCGTCCACGAGGCCGCGCACGCGGCCCACTCCGTCTGGACGCAGCCTGCCGGAGCGGACCCCCGTGTCGTCGAGGCCGCGCTCCTGCTGGAGGAGAGCCGCGTGGAAGGCGCACACCTGACCAGGCGGCCCACGGACCGCACGTACCTGCGCACCAGTGCCCGAACCCTGGTCATGCCCGACATCGCCCACCCCACCCTGAAGGGCATCGAGCACGCCGCAGCCGTGGCGGCCCTGGTCCTCGGCCGCCGTGACGTCGGCATCCTGGACGCCGGCGAGACCCGGGCCGTCGCCGATCTGTGCGAAAAGGTGCTGGGCGCCAACCTGCTGGCCACCCTCACCCGCATCTGGACCGCAGCCCACCAGTGCGCCGACCACGACGCCACGACCATGCTCGCGCACGCTCAACAATGGTGCGACGCTCTGGACACCGCGGCCCCCGCCCTGCCCGTGCCGGAGAACCTCACCGATCTGCTGTCCGGCGCCGTGGGGGTCGTCATGGACAGCGCGGCAGCCACCGACGCCGCCGACCTCGCGGCACAGGCCGCAGCGACCAACGCCATGGCCGCGCAGTCCAAGGCGCAGGCTCAGGACCGCGCCCAGCGGGCCGGCCGGCGACGCAAAGCCGCCGCCACCGCCAAGTCGGTCTTCAACGCCCGTGGCACCACCGTCACCCCCGACGGCACACCGGCGCCCCACGGCAACCCGGTCACCGGCACCCGCAGACCCACCGCCGCCGAGCAGAGTGCCGCCGCGCGCCTGAGCCGCGCCCTGCGCGCCGCCGCCTACCGCGAACGGACCGAGGAGCGGACCACCAGCCCCACCCCGCCCGGCCGCCTCAACATGCGCGCGGCCCTCGCCCGCGACGCTCAGCGCGCGGCCGGATCGGTCCCCACCGCGGAACCGTTCACCCACACCCGCCGCCGGAACTCCCCCACCCCACCGCTGCGTGTGGGCATCGCCGTCGACGTCTCCGGCTCCATGCGTGCCGCCTGCGCGCCCGTCGCGTCCGCCACCTGGATCGTGGCACGCGCAGCAGCCCTGACCGACCCCGACTCCCTCACCGCCACCATCGCCTATGACAGGCACCTCACCGCACTGACCCGACCCACCCACCGAGCACCAGAGCGCGTGACAACGTTCGACGCCAACGGCGGCCACCACAACCTCGGCGACGCCATCGACGCACTCGACCACGGCCTCAAACTCAGCCGCCCCGGCACCGGCCGCCTCCTCGTGATCGTCACCGACGCCCGGTACAACAGCGACGAAACCACTCAAGCCGTCACCCGCGTCAAGCAACTCACGACCGCCGGCTGCGCCGTACTCCAGCTCACCCTCACCACGGAATCCCGCCACTTGCCGGGGACCACCTTGCTGCACCTGCCCCAGCCCTCCAGCGCACCCGTCGCCATCGCCACGGCGGCCACAGACGCCATCCGCAGGACACGCTGAGACGACGCAGAAGGCGGAAGCGTCCCCGAGACCACCGCCAAGCGCTCCGGACCACCTCCGTCCGCCGCATGAATCGTGCATCTGATGCACGACCCTCCGCAACGACGCAGGCCACCACCCCAACCGCCAACGAAAGGCACTCGATTTGAAGCCCCAGACCAGCAGCCCGACCTCGAACGCAACGCCCACCAAACGGAATTCCCCGGGGGTCCGGAAAAGCTGGACGGTTGCCCACACCTGTGGACACGAGATCACGCACGACCTGTCCGGCCGCCCCGCCGACAAGCGCGCGGGATTCGCCCGCTGGCTCGCCGGCCGGGACTGCACCGACTGCTGGAAAGCCGCCCGCGACAGCGACACAGCCAGCCGGGAGGAATGGCTCGCCGCCAAGCGCGCCGAAGAACAGGAATCAGCTGCCGCATGGGCCCGACAGTTCGACATGCCGCCGCTGGAGGGCCCGGAGAAGGCACTGGCGTGGGGCGAGCGGTCGCGTCACCAGCTGATGACCGCCGCCCATACCGCCCTGGTCGCCGAAGGGACCTGGGACGAGGCCGACTGGGCCGTCCTGGAGGAGAAGACCCGCACCGTCTCACGAGCCGGGTGGTGGATCGACCAGCGCGACGCCGACGGCACTGACCTGCCCGAACTCCTCGACGCAGCCACCGATACGGACCGCGGTACGGAGAACCCGTACCGGTAGACACGGGGCTTTATAGACGACGATGCCCGGTTCGCGAAACCGGGGATTCTGCGGACTCTTGAATCCTCCCCACCGCCACCCGCGCCCTGTGGAAGGACTCCGCCGTGTCCCACGCTTCCCGCCCGCCGTATGTTCCCGACGACGTCCTCACCCCCCACCGGGACATCACCCATCAGCACTTCCGTCCCGGCGACCACGTGATGGTCGTCAAAGGCGTGGCGGGCGGGGAGTTGTGGGGTGAGGCGATGACGGTCGTCACCCCGTCGTGGCACACGCCGACGGACGAGGACGGATGGCGGCTGCGCAACCCGTCCGGCGGTCGGCAGACCTACGTCACCGCGCACCCCCGCTACATGATCCACCCCTCCCGCCGGTGCCCGGACTGCCTGATCCACCTGCGGGCGATGGAGGACTACCTCCTGCCGAAGCTGATCTCGGCGGGTGAGCCGGTGGACTGCGGCTGGTACTCGGTCACCGTGCTCAACCAGCTGGTGCACACCGACGACGCGCGGAGCGGCCGGTGATCCCCCGCATGTGGGGGCGGAGCCTCCTGGCCGCCGACGCTCTCGAAGAGGCGCTGGGCCGTCCCGTTGTCGAGACGGAGGGCCGCACCAGCCACACGGTCGTGGCTCACTGGAACCGTCTGGACTACTACACCGAGGGCGAACAGGAGGGGTGGACTTCCGTCGGCTGGGCCGAGCACCTCGACGACCCCGCCCTGGAGTTCCCGTTCACCGCCGACGCCCGGGGGAACCGCGAGCCGGTCTTCCACCTGTCGGTCGAACTCCATCCCGGGGACCGCGAACTGGAGACGGCGGAGTGGAAGGAGATCGCTCACCGCTTCGCCCGCGCCAGCGGCATCGCACCGCCGGGTGACGAGCAGGCGTGCCGCTGGATCGTTGTCCAGGCCCAGCCCGGACGCCTCGACCTCCTGGCCAGCCTGATCCGCCTCGACGGCGCCTGGCAGAACCAGCCCTCCCAGCTCCCGCGGCATCTCGCGGCGGAGGCCCGCCGGATCGAAGCCGACCTCGGGCTCCGCGCCCCTCACCGCCCCGGTGAGCCGGACGCGGATGCGCGAGTCAACGTCGCCGCCGCGGGTGCGCATATCGGTCTGGTGCCCGTCAGCCGGCCGCCGAGACGAACGGCCCACTGGCCATGGTGCGCGGGTTCGTCGAACACTGCGCACACCGCCTCGCCGAGCTGCCCGGAGGGTACGGGCCCGAGGCCGGACAGCGTCTGGAATGGACCGCGCGCCGCCTTCACGCCCTCCAGCAGGACCTCGACGTCACCGCAGCCGCCCTGACCCGCGCGGACCGAAGCGCCCCGCCGTCATCGGGTTCCGCCGCCCGACCGCCCGCGGCCCGGGTACACCGTTCCCGGACCTGAACGAACAGAGAGCCGTCCTTGTCCTTGGCCCACCGCTTCCTGACCCTTCAGCGGGATGAGCATTCCGGTGAAGTCCTCGCCCGGGGAGGCGACCCGGACGCCCACAGCATTCTGGAACGCTCCGGCTTCGTCCCCGTCGTGCGCACCCATGAGCAGTACCACCGGCTGCCCACCGGCCTCGACCACGGCGAGGAGGTACGGCTGGCCACCCGCGCCGTCGCCCGGCTTCGTGCCGTCGGCCATCCCCTCCAGTGCGACGAAGCGTTCGACACCGAAGCCCGCGAGGCGCGCTGTCTCCCCCTCGGCGCCCAGGTCGGCAACCTCGCGGACGGCATCCGGGCGGCTACCACCAGCGACGAGGTCGCCGACATTCTGGCCGAGGTGACGGCCGCACACGACGGCGTTCTCGCCGGACTCGCCACAGTTCTCGCCGCCACGGCCGACTTCCACCAGGACCTCGGCCATCCTGCGGACGGACCGACGGCCGAGCGGCTGCGCTACCTCGCCGTGCACGGGCTCGGCGCCGTCGCCGCCGACCTGCGCGGTATCCGCACCGGCCTCGCCGACCGCCACACGCCCCACCCGACACGGTCGGTGTGCAGCGGCGAAATCCCCCCGGACGAACGCGAAGCCTCCGCCATCTGCGCCTGCCCACCGCTCCCCTCACCGCGTATCCCGCCCGTACCCGCTCCGGCCGCGGCCGGACGCCACCGCTGACCCCACCCGCAGAGGAACCTTTTGCCCGACACCCCTGACACCCACGACCTGGAGTCGTTCGCCATCGCCCTCGCCGACGAACTCCCCGGCACCTGGCGAAGCGCTTACCACCAGCACACCGACTATCCCGAGCAGTTCTCCCACGCCGAGGCCGTGTGGGACATGAACCTCGTCTCCGGCGCTGTCGCCGCCATGGTGCTGGGGCAGGACGCGGTGCTGACCCGCGACGACGGAACACGCCTGTACGTGATCGGCCGACCTGGTGCCGAGGAGGAGTTCCTCGTCGCCGCCATGGCCCCACCCGCCATCATTCCCGAGGCGTTCCGGGGGGTGCGCGAACCCGATGGGATCGCCGTCCCCGACGACCCGTCCCGCGCGGCGGAGAACATCGCTGTCGATCTGCTGCCGCGCTACGACAGGGCCCTCGCCCAGGTCCAGCACAACGCCGCACACCCGCCTCCCGTACCGGCACGCGCGGTCCAGGAGCAGGTGACCCTGACGTGGTTCGGCGACGGGATGCTCGCCGCGAAGCCCGAAAGCCAGAAGGCCGCCGCCGTCCTCCACAGCAACGGCTTCGCATGGGACCCGGCCGAGAAGGCGTTCGTCCTGTCCGGCGACGACACCACCCGCCAGGCGCAGGCCGCCCAGGCCGTCAGTGCTCAGCTGACCGCGCTGGACATCGGCACCGTGATACGCCATCCGCCGAACCGCCTCGCACCCACCTCTGCGGCTCCGGCGGCGCAGCCTCAGCGCACAACCGCCCCGCGCACACGATGACCCGTCCGGGTGGCGAGGGCGAGCCGGTGTTCCTGGTCCTGGACTACGTCACCATCAGCCGCGACCCGCGCACCAAGCCCGTCGTCGCGATCGGCGGCGACGAGCAAGCCGCGGAAATCCTGCAGGCCACCGGGCACTTCGTGTCCGCGTCCGGGCCGCGCGGCCCCTACCACCGCCAGCCGCACACGCTCCCCGTCGACCAGCAGCGCCAGGGCGCGACCGCAGCCGCGCACGCTCTGCTGCTCGCCGGATTCAGCGTTCACCTGGACCCTGCCCTCAACGTCCTCGCCACTCCCGACTGCGACCGACAAGGCGGCCTATCGCTACCTCCAGCAGCTCACGGAACGCGCCGACACGGCCGACGACGACCGTGCCGTCGCCGATCTCCTCACCGAGATCGGCGCCCCGTCCGGCCTGCTGCCGCGACTCACGGAGGCGATGCGCCCCCTGTGGTGGTACTGGCTCCAGCGCCTGGAAGCCGGCGGGCAGGACACCTCCCCCGCCGAACATCTGATGGACACCGCCGCCACACGGCTACCTGCGTCCGCCCTCACCACCACCGCTCCGCCGGCCCCCACCGCAGCGAAAGCTCTCCGGCGATGACCGCACACCCCGTTACGGAGTTCCCTTGGGCAATCGCGCCGACGAATCCGGCTCCGACGTCGAGATCTACCGCAAACCGCTGAGCAACACCATCCACGCCGACACCGCCACCGGCGCCCCGGAACGGCTCCTGGCCCTGCTCGACCAACTCGGCCTGCAGCGCCAGACGCTGGCCACCGCGGGCCCCGCCTATGTGTGGCACAAGGTCCCCGCGGACCTTGCCGAGGCCGAGCAGAAGCGTCTCGCCACCCGGGTCGTCCCCACCCTCCTCATGGCCGGATACATCGTCAACATCACCGACGACGTCTTCGACCCAGCCGCCTATCAGGAAGTCGTCGCGCAGTACCGGAGCCGCAGCGTGCCCCCGGCGGGCACGGCACCCACTCCCTCACCGGTCGCCGGGCCGACACCGGCGGTGGGCGGAACCCGTTCGGGCCGTACCGCCTGAACCACCGGCCGGGCCCCGCCCCGCAGCAGGGCCCGGCCGCCTCCACCGCACGCACCATCTCTTCCTGGAGTCCCGGCAATCCCCGACCGCACGCCCCCGTCCATCAGTACGTCCCGGCCGTCCCGGCCGGCCGTCTTCCTCGTCCGCCGCTATCTGCGCGCCTGCACCCCCGTCAGCCGCGGACGGCCGCATCCGCTCGCCCCGGCCGACTGGGCGGCCCTCCACGAAGCCCGCCGAGGCCAGCACCTCTGAACGCCCCCTATCTGTGTCCGGGAGGACCATGACCGACACGAATCCCTACCACGTACGCCTCGCCGGGGAGATCGCCCGGGAGATCGACCAGCTCGCCGTACACCTCTCGCAGTCCGCGCCCCACGAGGCCGCCCAGATCATCGCCACGGTTTTCGATCCGGACGACGGCGTCCTGGCCCGGATGACCACGCTGCTGGCCGCCGCCTCCCACTACGCGAAGGACCGCACCGAGAACAGGGTCTTCCCGCCCGAGGTATGGCTCGCCCTCGGCCGCGCCGCGAACGAACTCCATGACGTGGGTCTGGACCTCGACGGGTACGCGGACACGTTCCGGCAGCTCGCCCGGCGAACGGCGGCCGGCAGCACGGCCCCGCTCCCGAAGCCCGCCGACGGGTCCGCGCCGGGGAGGGGCCGGTGAGCAAGCAGTTCTGGGACGAGTGGAACGCCCGGCCCCAGCAGCACTACCTCATCGAGCCCCGGTACCTGGCCGGCGGAGGTGACCTGCGGCATGTGACCGAGTACCTGCGCGCCTCCGGCTGGAAAGACCTCTCCAGGACGGGCGGACCGATCGTCTTCGACAGCCCCGACAAGAGTGTCCGTCTCGGCTTCGACCCGCTCGTCCGGCCCGGCGGCTGGACCATCCGGGGCAGAGCGAGCGGCCACCAGGAAGCCTGGCACGCCACCCTCGGCCTGCAGACCCCCGCGGAGATCGTCGCCGGACTCACCGACGCGCTCACCCAGCCGCGCTCCGCCCACGCCCCCAACCCGTGGGCACCCCTGGAACGCCGAGGCTGGGAGGCCAAGCCCGGCCCGCACGTCACCGCTGTCAGCCCGGACCAGAACGCCTGGATTCAGTGGCACGAGTCCGGCGCGGGCCAGGCGCACTGGTGGGCCTCGGCCCGCACCGAGCACGGCACCGCGTGGCACGCGGTCTTCAGCCCCACCACCCCGATGCACCTGGTGGAATCGTTCAGCGCGGCCCTCGCCGACCCGCAGCCGGTCATGCGGCCCCGCGGAATGTTCCCGCCCAGCAACCGGATCCGCACCACCTCCGTCTCCGTCCGGCCCGCAGAGCTGTCCGCGTGGCAGCAGGCGCGCATCACCGCCGCCCGCGCCGCTGTCTGGGCCCGGAGCAACTGGACCAGGGCTCGCCCCCGCACCACCACACCCCCAACAGCCCCGTACTCGCACGCCGGGCAGACCCACGCGCGCCGCTGAGCCCCACCTCGCCGCAACGGGACCACAGCGTGCCGGACATCGCCCCAGCGCAGTGCCGTCGTCGACCCCGTCACCGTGCTGTGCGAGGCCCACCAGTCCCGCCCGCGCACCGCGCAGGCCCCAGATCCCGAGCCCGGAACCCCGTGCTTCCCCCACCACCTCCGGGGCACACCGGGTCTGCCCGGCACAGCCACTGACCACCCCGGCCGAATGCGCCGTTCCCAGCCCCCACCACATATCCGAAACCTCATCCGGAGCCATTCCCATCCCTGACCTCACCCCGGCCCCGACCACACCGTCCCGGCTGCGCCGCCTGGCCAGATTCCTGATCCGCCGCTCCTCTCGTCCCGCCCCGCCGGCCGACCGCGAACGCCGCGATCCCCCGGCCATCCCCACTTACTGGGGGCCGCTCTTCGAAACGCATCGCCGCCAGAACTCCTGACACCCCCGGCCGGGACCGCCGTGGAAGATCCCCCGCCCCGCCCCGGACACCAGCCCCGGGGCGGGCCGATCAAAGCCCGAAGGAACGACCATCGACCCGATCACCCAGCCCGACGCCCATCTCGCCCGGCTCGACCGCTTCCTCCGCCAGGCGGAGGCGATCATGAACGCGTTCGAACACGATTCCGCCCAGCAGCAGGGAGATGACGGCTGGCCCGTCGACGTCGACGCGTACAGCTGGGCCGCCCACCGCCGCGACCGCTCCCTGTGGGACGCGTTCCTCCCCGTCCAGATCCATGCCGGCGAAATACTCGACACCGCGGCCTTCCAGCTCGACCAGCTCCCCGAGGGGTCCCGGAAGGCTTGGGCGTCGAAGATCGCCGCGCTGGAGCGTGCGGTCGGCACCCTGGAGTCCGAGCACGACCGTCTGATGGAACAGCTCCGCGATCACCTGGTGGACAGCCGGCCGAACCTGGCTGCCGTCGATCTGATGGTGACCGAGTTCTTCGACGAGGCATGGCACGCACTGGACGTCTGGGCCGGCGGCGGAAACGCGGTGATCGAGCTGAACACCACGCTCCACCCAGGCACCGCTCCACCCCGGGCGGCCCAGGCACCGCTTCGCCTGGTCTCCGGCGGCATCGTCCCGCCGGGCGCCCCGGGCAGGTCCCTCGGGGGCCGCCGGTGATCCCGCGCACCAGGCGGTCCTGTTGCTGAAGCGCGAGCAACTGGACCTCTTCGCCGCCGACCACAACCGCTTCCTCGACGACATCACGCCCCGGTATCTGGCGGGCCCCGGGGACGCACGGCACGTCACCCACGCCCTGGCCGCCGCCGGATGGACGGTCCAGTCCGATCCGCTCGCGCCGGTGGTCGACCTCATAAGCCCGGACCGGCGCTATCAGCTCCGGTACACCCCACTGCCGGGGACGCCCCGCCAGGGCTGGCACCTGAGCAGCAGGGCCCCCGGGGAGCACTGGTACGCCTCCTTCGGGCCCGTCCCCGCCGAGATCCTGGCCGGCTTCACCGACGCTCTCCTCCTCCCGCCGCCCAGAACGGCCCTGCCCGAGGTGTGGGACGTGCTCACCACCGCCGGATGGACCCACACCCGCCTCCCCGACGGCGACGAGGCACGCTCCCCGGGCGGAACGGTCCACATCGAGAAGCGGCCGATCTGTGCCGAGATCGACAAGACCCCCGTGTGGCGGATCGAGGTCCGCCCCGACCCCAAGTACGGCCCGCCGGTCTGGACCGCCTGGCTCTCCCAGACCCCACCTGCACACCTGGTCCACGGCCTCGTCTCGGCGCTGACCGACACAGCTCCCCTCCAACGCCACGGGCACGAAGGGCATTACAGCGCCCGGCGCACCAAAAGCAGCGTGACCCCGCAGGCGTATGCCCGGGCCCACCGCGACCGTATCGACACGGTCCGCGCCCAGGTCCGGGCCGCCCGCCGCCAGGCGAGGAAAGCCCTCACCACCGCCCCCGCACCAGCCCCTCCCGTCCCCTCCGCCCCCGTACGACAGGCCCGGTAACCACCATCCCCCACCAGTCCCCTCGAACCGACCCCCGGCCCGACGACCTGCTCGCCCAGTTCCTCGCCCGCATGACCCAGCTCCAGGGCGCGTGGGAGTCCTATACCGAGAACCGCACCGATCCAAGCGGCCGGCCGTACGACGATGACGCGTACCGGCTGGCCGAGCAGCAGCGGTCCACAGCCGCCTGGGCCGCGTACGAGCCGGTCTCCCTGCTCGCCGCCCGGCTCGTCGCCTCGGCCGAGAACCGTCTCCCTCAGGTATCCGGCGCCCGTCCGGGTTGGGTCTCCCAGCTCGGCATCCTCACCTCGGCCACCCACGGTCTCGACGCCGTCCGCGGCTCCTGGGAGGCGGAGTTGGACCGCCTGCCGCCGAACGCCCGGCCGGGCACCCCTGCATACGACACCATCGCCACCGAGCGGGATGCGGCGGCCTGGCCACTCCTGGAACTGTGGGCCCTGCACGGCCAAACCATCCTCGACATCCGCGCCGCCGCCGGACCGTCACGGAACGGGCTGCAAACCACTGCCCCGGTCCCGCCGGTGACCAGCACTTCCAACACCCCGGCAGCCCGCCGGTGACGGAGAAGATCACCGTCAAGCAGGCTCTGGTCTCCCCGCGCGCTGTGGCCGGCGGAGGAGACCCGGGCTGGGTCACGGTCCCCCTCCACCGCGCCGGCAGGTGGAGCCACGGCCACGACCCACTGCAGCCGCGCGTCCTGCTGTCCAGCCCCGACCAGCAGACGATGCTGCGCCTGGAGCCCGACCCCGACGACCTCATGTGGTGGACCGCGCAGCACACGCGGACCAGCGCCGCAGCGCCATGGACCGCGACCTTCGGCGCCCGGACACCGGTCGAGATCATCGCCGGTTTCACCGACGCCCTGATCCGGCCAGCCACCGCCCCGGCCGACACGGACCCGTACGCCCTACTGCTGGAACAGGGCTGGACCCCCAGGCCCCATGTCAGCGGTCTCGCATCCCCGGACGGCCTCACCACGATCATGCACGCCCCCGAGAAGACGCTTGAGGGCTGGCTCGTCACGACCCTGGAACGGAGGAACGGCATCCCCCTGTGGCGGGCCTGGTTCGGTGAGCACACGCCCCCGCATCTCGTCGCCGGGTTCACCCGCGCCCTCTCCGACCCCGCACCGCTGGCCCGTAACCCTCTCAACCTCCCTCCCGCCGTCAGCCGCTCCCAGACCACCCGGCGTGACGTCCCCGCAGGCGAGGCAGCCCGCGCGCTGGAGCAGCGCGTCCAGCAGCTCACCGCCCCGCGCCCGCTTCCGGCAGCCACCCGGCCGCGGGCACCACGTGTGCCGCCGCCGCACCGCCGCACCCGCTGACCCCACATTCGCGTTTGGACCACCGCTTGCCCAGCACCCCCTCCACCTCGTCGAGCGACGGCACGGACCTCGCCTTCAAGGCGCTCCTCGGCACCTTCGCCGTCGCCGTGCCACTCGCCAACCTCGCCTGGCTCAGCGGCAACGCGACCGCCTGGCTCACCGGCTCGGGCCCCCAGGCCCCCTACCAGCCGGCCGACGCCCTCCTTCACCCCGAACAGCTCTGGCCCAGCCTGGGAGAAACGTCCCTGCTCGTCGGGACCCGCATCGTCCCCATCGCCTTCCTCATCGTCCTCGGTATGATCGCCGCCGTCACCTGGAACCGCCACAGAAACAGCGGCGGGCGCCGCCGGAAGGTCCGCGGGACCGCGAAGGCGAAGGACATCGAGCCGCTGCTCGCCAAGGCCATCACCGCCAAGGCCCGCTCCCTGCGCCCGAGCCTCAAGGACGCGAAAACCATCGCCCCGGCCGACACCGGAATCCTTCTCGGCAACCTCCAGGGCACCAGGACCGAGGTGCGGATGGGGTACGAGGACGTCGCCGTCGCGATCATGGCCCCCCGCTCCGGAAAGACCACCAGCCTGGCGATCCCCTCCATCCTCGCCGCTCCCGGACCCGTCCTCCTCACCTCCAACAAGGCAGCCGGTGACGCCTATACCGCCACGCTCGACGCCCGGTCGGCGGTGGGGCGGGTGTGGTCGATGGACCCGCAGCAGATCGCTCACGCCGAGCGGACGATGTGGTGGAATCCGCTCGCGGACGCGAAGTCCCTCGACGGCGCGGGCAGGTTGGCCGGGCACTTCCTCGCCGCGTCCGTGGACGCCTCCCAGCAGGGCGACTTCTGGTCCAAGGCCGGCAGCAACATCCTGTCCCAGCTCTTCCTCGCCGCCGCCCTGGACGAGCGGCCGATCACCAACGTGATGCAGTGGCTGGCCTTCCCCGCCGACCGCCGGCCCCTCGATATTCTCCGTGATCACGGATTCGCCGCCGTCGCCGCCCAGCTCAAGGGCACCGTGGAGGGCCCTCCGGAAACCAGGGACGGCATCTACGAGACCGCCCGCCAGTACGCCGCCGCCCTCCTCAACACCGAGATCGCCCGCTGGGTCACCCCCCAGAAGGACATCCCCGAATTCCGGCCCGCCGAGTTCGTCACCAGCAAGGACACCCTCTACCTGCTGTCGAAGGACGGCGGAGGCGGCGCATCCGCGCTCATCGCCGCCTGCGCGGACTCGGTGATGCGGGCAGCGACCGCCCAGGCCGAACGCGCCGGCGGACGCCTCGACCCCCCGATGCTCGCGATCCTCGACGAGGCAGCCAACGTCTGCAAGATCAGTGATCTTCCCGACCTCTACTCCCACCTCGGGTCCCGGGGGATCATCCCGATGACGATCCTCCAGTCCTACCGCCAAGGCCAGAAAGTCTGGGGCGACGCGGGCATGGACGCCATGTGGTCCGCCTCCACCATCAAGGTCATCGGCTCCGGCATCGACGACCCCGACTTCGCCGACAAGCTCTCCCGCCTCATCGGCGACCACGACGTCGAGACCAAGTCCACCTCCACGTCCGACTCCGGGACCTCCACAAGCATCAGCATGCGGCAGGAACGGATCCTGCCCGCCGACGCGATCCGGGCGCTGCCCAAGGGCACCGCGCTCCTGTTCGGCACCGGCATGCGCGCGGCGATGCTCGATCTGCGTCCCTGGTACCTGGAGCCCGGCGCCGACGCCCTGTCCGCCGCATCCGCCCGCGCCTCGAAGGCGATCACCGCCCGCGCCGTCGCCAAACACGCGCCCGGCGATCACGGCCTCGCCGCGTAGCCCACCCGTGACCTGCTCTGTTCGAAGGGACGACTTGGCTTTCATCGATCACCACGACGTGTTCGCCGGCTCCACCGACGACGGCTGGACCTTCGCCGTCCTCAACCGCCGCCTCCCCCGCGAGGCGCGTCAGTCGCTGACCGATGCCGGGTTTACCGCCCGCGCCCACCAGGGCCGCGCCCTCTATCTCCTCCCGCCCGGCCAGCCGGCGGCGGAGAATCACGAGCGCGCCGGTGCCGCTCTGTACGGGCTTCTCGCCCACACCATGGACTTCGCCGACCTGTCCTGGACCACGCGCCGCCCCCACCCCGGCCCGGAGAAGGCCGATGTGTGCATCACCGTCGCCGACGGCCTGGTCACCGCCTCCGCCCGCAGCACCGCAGGCACCGCAGGCACCGCAGGCACCGCAGGCACCGCAGGCACCGCAGGCACCGCAGGCACCGCAGGCACCGCAGGCACCGCAGGCACCGAGATCCTCGCCCAGTATGGCTTCCTCCTTGGTGTACAGCACGACGTTGCGGTTGGTCTTCACGACCAGCCGGCCGGTGTGTCGGGGTTCGCCGACTTCTGGAACGGGGACGTACACCTGTCCCCGGGTTCACCCGGACGAGGTCCTCCCGCGCCCTCTCTCATCAGGGGTTTCGTTCGTCATACTTCATATCGGCGCGGCAGGGGAGGCGAGTTGGCCTCCTCTGCGGGTGCACCTCCCCGGCTTCCCTCCCCCCTCACTTTGTTGGAGCGTTCATGTCTCCTGTTTCCCCCCGTTTACGTGCGGCCCGCGGCGGCCTCGCGCTAATCGCTCTCGCGGTCCTCGGGCTCGGTGCCGCACCCACTGCCGGTGCCGCACCGTCCGCCGGCGGTGCTCCGACCACGGCGGCCCAGCGGGCGGCGGTCCCGCAGTACCTCATTCGCGCGGTCCACTCCGGAAAGTGCCTCGGCCCCGAGTTCGACAGCAACGGCGAGGGCGCTCCGATCGTTCAGCAGCCCTGCGACGGCCGCCCCTCCCAGCGCGTCTGGGTGCTCGACTTCGGCAGGGATTCGGACGGAGTCGAGTACTCCGGCATCCGCACGAACTCCGGTCACTGCTGGTCAGGTGCTGGGTTGGTTCCTGTGCCAGGGCATCCCCTCGGCACGCAGATCAGGACCCTGAACTGCTACAACACCTCCTGGAAGTCGCACGCGTTCACCTTGGAGGAGTACCACCCGTGGGCCGGGGTCCAGTTCGGTGAGTACCGGGGGCGCGGGGAGATGTGGACGGACAACACCCTTCAGATCTGGGAAGAAAGCAAGGGTGACGGCGCGAAGATCGTCTACTGGCCGAGGCAGCAGCGTGGTGCCGGGGCGCGGCACGACACGTTCGAGTTCATTCCGGTCTGACCGTGCTCCGATCCCGGGGCGCCTGCGCTTGAGCCCTTTCCGGAGGGTGGCCGGTCGACCCCTGGTGTGCGGCGGCCCGTGAGGGTCGGCGCGTATTCCTCCTCTTCCTTCTTCCCTGTCACCGGTGTCCGTGCGGTGGCGCGGAAGCTCTGCTGCGGGTGCGGGCCGGTCATGGCCCGGTGGTCTGCCGGGCGGGTCTGGCCGGGCTGCGGGGCATGAGGGTGATGAAGGACCGCCGAGCGGACCCGCCCGGGGCACGAGCGCCTCCACCCCTTCCCTTGATGGTGGATCGGTCATCGCTGCCGCGGACCGCACTGGGGGATCGCGGAGAAGGGGTGTCCGGGCGGAGTGGACCGGTGGCCAACGGGCTTCCTGAGCCGGGGGCGTGGGGTGTTCGCCGGGCCGGCCGGAAGGTCGTACGCCCGTCCCGGATTCACCCGGACGAGACCCTTCCGTGCCCCACCGGGGCCGGGTTGTTCGCTTCATACTTTGATCAGCGCGGCGGCGGGCGGTGCCATCTTCCCCGGCCGGAGGCCGCGCCGTCCCCCACCCCCTGTTGTTCGGAGAGTGATGCCATGTCTGCTGCTCTGCCCCGTCGTCTGCGGGCGGTCTGTGGCGGTCTCGCCCTGACCGCGCTCGCCGCGTTCGCTCTCACCGCGGCCCCCACCGCCGGAGCGTCCCCCGCCGCAGCGACACCCACTGCCGCCGCTGCACCGCGGTTGGCGGATCCGGTCCAGCCGGTCGACGGAGGTCTCTACTACATTCGCGCGGTGCATTCCGGGAAGTGTCTGGCCCGGGTGGAGGGCAGGCACGACCGGATCCCGGTCGAGCAGCAGCCCTGCGACGGGCGCACCTCCCAGAAGATCAGGATCCTCGGCTTCGGTAGCTTCGGTGCCCCGAATGCCTTCGCCTTCATGACCTCCGAGGACCTGTGCCTCGCTGACGGTGTCTGGATCACTTTCGTTCCTTCTGCCGGCTCACCCCTCTTCAGTCCGGTCACCGCGCGCGGCTGCCATAGCCTGAAGTGGTTCGGCTTCGCGTACACGATCACCAAGGGCCATCCCTGGGACGGGTACCAGATCAGGCACTACGAGCACCCGGACCACACGACAGCGGTCCAGTGCTGGCACGTCTACAACGCTGATGTGAACGACTACGCGCGTCTGATCCACCATCCGTGCAACTGGTACGGCGGCGGGGGCCGCAACGACACCTTCGAGTTCCTGCCCGCCTGACACCACCCTGACCCCGTCCCCGCTTTCCGGCCCGGGCCTGCCGCCGTACCCCGGCGCCGGGCCCGGTCTGTCGTCCGCCGCCAGGCCCGGGCACAGCCGGCACACCACCGGGACCGGGACCGGGGTTCGTTCGGGCGACCGCGCCGACGGCGCAGAAGAGCCACCCCTGTTCCCGTCGCACGAGGTGGGATGACGGCACTGTGGCTGCCGGGCTGTGGCCACCGGCCCCGCGACAGAGTTTCCCCGCCACCGCACAGATATCGGCAACGGGGAAGAGGGAGGCGCAATCGCCAGCGCGGGCCGCAGTGGGGGCAACCGTCCACCCTGCGGAAGATGTGCAGCCCGGGGTCCCTTGAGCCCGGAGGGCGGTCAGGCCGGGAGGAGTTCGAATGTGTCGTGCCGTGCCCCGGTGCCCGGGTTCTGGGCCGGCCAGTAGACGACGCCCACATTGTCCGCGGTGCCTTCTCCCCAGACCTGGAGGGTGTTGTTCGTGGTGATCTCGTCGGGTGACTGGTACTCCGCGAACTGGTACCCGCCCCACGGGTGGTAGCTCCGGAGGCTGAACGCGTTGTGCTTCCACCCGTACTCGTCACAGGTGCGGGTGCGGATCTCCGCGCCCCTGGCATGCCCCGGCACACCGGGCTGGAACCTCGCGGTGTCTCCCCAGCAGTAACCGGAGTCGGTGACGAAGGCGAAGTAGTCCGCCCCATGATGGTTGCCGTAGAAGCGCAGAGTCACGCGCTGGGAGGCACGCCCGTCACAGGGCTGCTGCACGAGCGGGACATTCCAGCCGCTGCTGCTCCCGGCGGGGCCGATGCACTTTCCGGAGTGGACCGCGCGGATGTTGTAGGCGCCGCCGGCCTGCGAGGCCGCGGACCGCTGGGACGCCTCGGCCGAAGCAGGTCCGGAGGCCGAAGCGGCTCCGGCGGCGGGTGCGGTACCGAGCCCGAGAACAGCGAGGGCGACCAGCGCGAGGCCGCCACGGACCGCAGCAGACCGCGACATGGCAGGAGACATAAGCGCTCACTCTCCAGAGGAAGAAGGGCACGGAGCCGCATCCGAGTTCCGGCACAAAGGGAAAACCCCGGCCCCCGGTGCGGAGATATGAAGTATGCCGAGACAAGCTCCTGGTGAGACGGCCGCGCGCGCATCTCCTTCGGATGAACCCGAGGACGGTTGTACGGCCCCGTCCCAGCCGCACGGACTGCAGAAGCACACGCGTGTGAGCCGACCGCTTCGCCGTCACCCGGACGACCACCCCCGACGGATCCCCCACGGCCTCTACCAACCCAGCCTTGTGACCAGCTGAAACGGAAGAGAGACAGCTCCTCGAAGCGCTCGAACCAGCCGATCTCGGCCGCTTGGTCCTCGCCGCCGTCACCCCGGTACGCCGACCACGACGTTCTCGACCGTCAAGTCGCCCGAGAGGAAGAGCAGCGCCGCTCCCTCGCCGAGTGTCGTCGCCCGGATCCTCGACCGGCTCCGCCGCCTCCTCCGGCTGAGGGCTCACCGCTGCCCCTGGCCCGTACGGATCATCATCGACGCCCAGACCGTCAAAGGCACCGAGACCGTACCGAACGCGACCCGGGGCTTCGGCGGCGCCAAACTCATCAACGGCCTCAAACGGCATCTGGCCGCGGGCTCCGAAGGCCTCCTGGTCGACGTCGTCGTCACCTCCGCCGGACCCCACGACTCCACCGGCGGACGCATCCTCCTCACCCGCCTCCACCAGACCCACCCCGAGATCACCCTGGCCTGGGGCGACGCCGCCTACGCCGGCCAGATCACCGACTGGGCCCGGGACACCCTCTGAGCACCATCGCCGCGGCGGCAGCCTCCGCGTCCGGCGCGGCAGTCGCCCTGACCCGCGCGCTCATGGAGCTGCCCTACGACGGTGCCCCCTTCCCCGGCTATACCGACCCGACCGAGGAACAGCGGAACACCCAGCGTGCCTCGGCCCGGCCCGTCATCGCCGGCCTGCTCGCGGACGCCGCCCACCACCTCGATGTCGGTGCGACCTGCCTCCACTACACCGCCGCCACGACCAGCCGCTCCCACGACACCGCCTCCCCCGCCACCTCCAGACCCGCGCCGGAGCAGACCTCCTCCGCCCCTGCCCGGGGACGCTCGCACTGACCAACACCCCTCTTCCCACCGAGTTTTACCGAGGCCCGTCACGACCGCTGACCCGACTCCCCACGACATCGCCCGCGCCCTCGCCAACGAGATCGACCCCCGCGCCGCCACCCGCGACGTGATCGCCCGCTTCAGCGTCCGCCCCCGAGCGGGCCCCGAACTCGGCAGCGATTCCTCCACCAGCCCCGTCGGCGGCCTCGCGCAGTCCCTCCACGCCCGCCTCTACGGGCTGCCGACCGCCCCCGGCCCCCTCCCCGCCGCCCTCGACGAGCTGCTGCAGAGCACGTACACAGCCACCGAAACCGACCAGCAGGCGGCCGTACTCGCCCAACTGGCCGAGCAGTTGCACAACGCGGCCCAGATCCTCCAATGGGCCCGGAACAACGCGCACTGGCGCCAGATGCCCGGCGCCTGGGAGTGGCTCCGGGACGCCACCACCTCCACCCGCCAGCTCGCCGACGGCCTCGGCACCGTGAGCGCCGCCTTCGCCGCCCGCTCGGCCCCCACCACCGCACCGGCAACACCCCCGGTGCCACCCCCACACGGCGCTGCCCGCCCAGCTCCGGCCAAGCGCTGAATCCCCCTCACCTCACAAGGACCCATCACCATTTCCGCCACCCCCACCTTCCGGGCAATATCCCTCGGCGCCGGAGTCCAGTCCAGCGCGATGCTCGCCCTTTCCGCCCAAGGCATTCTCCCCAAGGTCGACTACGCGATCTTTGCCGACACCGGCTGGAAGCCGAAAGCCGTTTACGACCACCTCGACCGCCTGGAACGGGAGATCGCCGCGCCCGCCGGAATACCCGTCCTGCACGTCTCCTCCGGCAACATCCGCGAGGACGCTCTCGATCCTGATCACCGTTTCGCGTCCATGCCGCTCCACATTCTCAACACTGACGGCAAGCCTGGAATGACACGACGGCAGTGCACCGGCGAATACAAGATAAAACCAATAAAGAAGCAGGTCCGCGAACTCCTCGGCTTTCCTTATCCCGCCCGGATACCGAAAGGGGTGTTCGTCGAGCAGTGGGTGGGAATCTCGACCGACGAGTTCCACCGGGCCAAGGACGCCGACGTCAAGTACATGCGGAACCGGCACCCCCTCATCACGGACATGGACTGGTCCCGCGCCGACTGCGTCCGCTACCTGACCTCGATCGGACTCGCCGGGACACCGAAATCATCGTGTCTGGGGTGCCCCTTCCACGGAAACGCCCAGTGGCGCGCCATCCGGGACCATTCGCCGGAGGAGTGGGCGGATGTCGTGGCATTCGACGCGGCGATCCGCGAAGGAAACGCCCGCGCGAACGCGACAGGGAACCGGCTGCTGGGGCAGGCGTTCCTCCACCGTTCCCGTGTCCCGCTCGACGAAGCACCGATCGACCACGTCACCACTGCCGAATGGGCCGCATTCCAGGAGGAAATCGGCGGCCTGGACGCGGCCGAGCTGGAAGAGGGTGTGGCCAACGGCTGCTCCCCGTGGGCCTGCCGCGGCTCCGATCCGGTGCAGGACGACTTCGGACAGGCCGCGTGAACAGAATCGTCCTGGATTTGTTCGCCGGTCCAGGCGGCTGGTCAGTCCCTCTCTCCCGGTGGGGAATCCGGGAGGTGGGTCTGGAATGGGACGAGTGGGCCTGCCGGACGCGGGCCGCCGCCGGGCTGCTCACCATCCGCACCGACATCGCCCGTTACCCGACCTGGATCTTTTCCGGACGGGTACATGGGTTGATCGCGTCCCCGCCGTGCCAGGCGTGGTCCATGGCCGGCAAGCGCCTCGGCCTGCTCGACCAGCCACTGGTCCACCAGGCGGTCGCCGACCTCGCCGCCGGACGCGACACCCGTGAACGACTCCTGGCCAGCTGCCGGGACGAAAGATCCCTGCTTGCCGCCGAGCCGATGCGCTACCTCCACGCCCTCCACCAGAGCGGAGAGCCGGAATGGGTGGCGATGGAGGAGGTCCCGCACGTCCTCCCACTGTGGAAACAGTACGCCGCGGTGCTGCGCGGCTGGGGGTTCTCGGTCTGGACCGGGATCCTGAACGCCGCCGACTACGGGGTGCCGCAGACGCGGAGGCGGGCGATCCTCCTCGCCTCCCGTACCCGCACCGCGACACCTCCGCCCCCGACGCACGCCGCCAGCGCCGAGCCTGAGACCTTGTTCGGGCCGGGCCGAGAACGGTGGATCAGCATGGCCGAGGCGCTGGGCTGGGGCGCCACCGACCGGCCGGTGCCGACCGTGTGCGCGGGCGGCGGCCCCGGGGGCGGCCCCGAGCCCTTCCCCTCCGGCTCCCGCAAAGCCCTGACCGACGCCCGTGAGCGCGGCACCTGGGCGTCGCGCCGGGACTCCGGGCTGGTGCTCGCCTCCCGCCGCGAGGGATCGGGGTGGGTCGAGCGGCACGGTGCCCGGGAGAACCGGCCCGCCGATGCCCCGGCGCCCACGTTCACCGCCGAGGCGCACCGCTGGTCGTGGAGTCTGCGGAGCAACAACCAGGCCAACGCCACCATCCGGTCCGTCGAGGAGCCGGCGGGGACGTTGTTCTTCGGGCACCGGGCGAACGAGTGCGTCTGGGAAGGCGAGGCCGAGGGCGGGGGTGCGGTGGAGTCGATCCGGATCACCGCCGCCGAGGCCGGTACTCTGCAGACGTTCCCGGCCGATTTCCCGTGGCAGGGCAACAAGGGGCAGCAGTTCTCGCAGATCGGCAACGCCGTCCCGCCCCGGCTGGCGGCTCATCTGCTGGCCCCGCACGTCGGCCGGACCTTCACCCGCGACGACTTCGCCCTGGCTTCCTAATCGTGTTGTCAAGCAGCCGTCGTGACTGGCGGTGCGACCTCGTAGCACCGCCGGTCACGGATCAGGGCCCAGATGACGTTGACGCGTCGGCGGGCGAGGGCGAGCACAGCCTGGACATGCTTTTTGCCCTCGGCGCGTTTGCGGTCGTAGAACTTCCGCGAGTTCGAGTCGTAGCGGACGCTGACGAGCGCGGAGGTGTAGAAGACACGCTGGAGTCGTCGGTGGTAGACGATCGGGCGGTGAAGGTTGCCGCTGACCTTGCCCGAGTCGCGCGGTGTGGGGGCGACGCCGGCGAAGGCCGCCAGGGCGTCGGGAGAGTCGAACTCGTTCAGGCTGCCGCCGATGGCGGCGAGGAACTCGGCGCCGAGCACGGTGCCGATGCCGATGCCGGGGACGCTCAGGACGATGTCGGCGAGTTCGTGCTCGAGAAACCGGCCTTCGATGAGTTTGTCCATCTCGGCGATCTGCTCGTTGAGGGCCATCGCCTCCTCGGCCAGGGTGTGGACCAGCTTGGCAATGGTCTTCTCCCCGGGGACGGCGGTGTGCTGGCGCTCGGCGGCCTCGATGGCCGTCTCGGCCAGGGCTCTGGCGCTGCGGACCTTGCGGTTGGCCAGCCACTTCGCCAACCGTGCGACGCCGGTGCGGCGGATCGCGGTCGGGGTCTGGTAGCCCGTCAGCAGCCTGAGCGGGCCGCTGTTGGTGACCTCCAGGGCCCGTTCCAGGGCGGGGAACATGCTCAGCAGGGTGCCGCGCAGACTGTTGACCACGCGAGTGCGGTCTTCGACCAGGTCGGACCGGCGGCCGGTCAGCAGTTTGAGCTCGATGGCTGCTTCGTCGCCGGGGCGGATGGGCCGCAGGTCGCGGCGCATCCTGGCCTGGTCGGCGATGACGTAGGCGTCGCGGGCGTCGGTCTTGCCCTCGCCGCGGTAGCCGTCGGAGGCCCGGTTCACCAGGCGGCCGGGCATATAGAGGACTTCCTGACCGTGGTTGATCAGCAGGGCCAGCAGCAGCGCGGGCTCGCCGCCGGTCATGTCGATGGCCCAGGTGACTTGACGTCCGTCGGCCAGGTCGAGGACGTCGCCGATCAGCTTCAGCAGTGCGGGCTCGTTGTTGGCGACCCGCCGCGTGAGCAGCGTCTTGCCGTCCGCGTCCAGGGCGAGGCCGTGGTGATGGCCCTTGCCGCTGTCGATCCCCGCCCATATCCGGCTCATCGTGCTCCCGTCGTACGTGTTCGTTCTGTCTGTGCCACGGACGACCTCGCCGGCATTGCTCTACTCAGCGACTTGTTCGCACTTCCTAATCGGCGGCCGAGTCGTCGTGAGGTACTGGGCGGCGAAGCCAGGGGAGCCATGAGACGGCAGCGGCCTGATAGCCACACCCAGTACCCCTGGGCGATCCAACCCTACGAATGGCTCGATCAACCCGAGCAAGAAGGTAGAGCGGCCTGATGCCCGAACCCACCGCGCCCGAAGGGGACTTCGACCTTGACAATGTCCCGCCCGACCCGCCGGTCCACCATGCTGAACAGGCCCTCCTCGGCGCGCTGCTGCTCGACCCTCACCGGCTCAAGACCATCGGCCCGCTGGCACCCGGGCACTTCGCGAGCCCGGCGCACGGTGCCGTGTTCGCGGCCATGACCGGCCTCACCCCGCCCGCCCCGGCCGCCCACATAAGGGAGCCGGTGTGGCTCACGGCCGTCCACGACCGGGCCCGCGAACAGACACCCGGTCTGGTGCCCGCATACCTGCACACCCTGGTCAGCGTCTGCCCGGTGCCCGAGCACGCTCCCGCGTATGCCCGGATGGTCCGGGCCGACCACGCCCGCCGGACCCTGCGCATCCGGGCCGAACACCTCGTGCAGACCACCACCGAGCCGACCATGCCCGACCCGGCCGCCACCGCCCTGGCCGGCGCGGACGCCCTCGCGGGATTCCTCGACCACCTCGCCGGCCAGTTCCCCCCGCACCCCGGCTCCCTGCCCCGCAGCCCACCCCCACCACCACCCGAACGGAACGGCCGAGACGAGGCGGCCTACGAGGAACGCGTCCTGCTGGCCGGGGCCGTCGCCCACCCGGAGGTCCTGTCCCGGATGCGGTGGCTGCACGCCGACGACTTCACGGTCCCGCTGCACGGCAGCCTCTTCCGATGCGTCGCCCAGCTCGCACACCGCGGCGCGGCGGTCGACCCGGTCACCGTTCTGTGGGAAGCCCAGCACCACGGCCTCCTGCTCCCGCCCCTCACGCCGCGCGAGGTGCTCGATCTGGTGACCGCCCCCGCCGGCGCGGCGGAGCACTGGGGGGAGCGCGTCCTGCGACGTTCCCTGCTCCACCAGGCCCGCACCGCCGGGCTGCGGATCCACGCCTACACCGACGACCCGGCCAACAGCGTCCACCAGCTCGTCACCGGCAGCCGCCGCGCACTCGCCGACCTCACCGCCGTCCGTACCCGCTGGCACCACCAGCATTCCGCCCCACAGCCACCCGCCCGACGGCAGGCCCCGGAGAACACCCTCGCGGCCCGCGCGGGCCCCCTGCGCACCACAGCCCCTGCCGGCACTGCGCGTACCACCCGATAGCCCTCCCTCTCCCGACGAAGGAATCCCGCTTGCCCCGTACCCCGATCGCCCATGTCCGTCTCGACCTGCACCCCGACCACCCTGACGCGGTCACCGCCACCCTGGCCGGCACAGGTGCGGGCGCCGACACCGCCCGGGCGCTGCTGGCCGGTCACGGCTTCCGTCCCCTGGACCCGGTGACCATGGTCCTGGCGCGGATCGACCACGAGGAACCCCACCACGCCGGCCAGGCCGCCATCACGCTGCGGTCCGCCGGGGCCGCCGTGGAGATCACCCCCGGCCTGCAGGACGACATCGACACCGCGTGGACCTGGGCGAACCACCCCATGCCCTGGCTGACCCGCGAGGAGATCCGCGAGGTCTCCCAGGAGGCCCAGAAGATCCACGACGACATCGCCGCCGGCCGCCTGGTCATCCACCGCCACGCCCACGACGGCCACACCACCGTCGCCGTCGGCACCTACCCCGGCGGCAAGAGCATCCACCTCCACGGCGAGAACCACCTGCGCCAGACCACCCTGGTCCACGACACGACCGCCGAAGCCCTCCGCGAATTCGACGACCTCTACACCGACGCCGTCCGCACCGGACCCGCCCCCGCCACCGAGACCGAGCAGCGCGCGGCAGCCGCACTCGCCAACCCGCTGGCCACGGGGGCAGGCGCGCCGAGCGGGACCGCGCCGGCCGAACCATCGCCGCCGCGGACCGAGACCGTTCCGGTGTACGCCGCCGACCCAGGCGACCACGAAGCCCTTCTCCGCGAGTTCCTCGAGACCCAGGGCGAATGGGAGAAGTACCGCCCCTGGGACGAGACGACCGTCGCCAGCCACGAGAGCCTGACCCTGCGGGCCGAATTCGTCCACGAAGCCGGCCCGCGCGACACCGCCTGGACCGTCGCCGCCTACGAATCCCCCGTCGGCGAGCGCATCTGGCACGCCACCGCCACCGCCACCACCCCCGTCGAGATCATGCGGACCCTCCTCGACAGCCTCGCCGCCGAACACGCGTGGGGCCGCGGCCCGGACTCCAAGATCACCGAGAAGACGCTCGCCGAGGCCACCCGTCCCCTCGCCGACACCGGCTGGCCACAGAACACGGACGGCCGCTGCATGACCTGGACCACCCCCACCGATGAGCCGGCGGGGCTGCGGTTCGACGCCTTCGCCGCCCAGCGCCCGAACGGCACCCTGCCCACCTGGACCCTCTGGGGCGGCAACACCGCCGACCAGCCCACCTGGGCCATCCACCTGTCCGCCCACGCCCCCGCCCCGCTCCTGCAGGACCTCACCTTCGAACTCTCCCAGGGCCAAGGCAACCGACGACTCCGAAACCCCGACCCGCCCCGATCCACGCCTCCCACCACAGGACCGTCCCTGCACCACCAGGCGGTCGCACCCGGCCCCCCTGCTGCCGCAAGGAAGCGCTGACACGGCAGCGACCCGCCACAACAAGCCCTGTCGAGGACGTCCTGAACTCAGCCATACGACGGTGCCGACCAGCTTCACGCACCCCCACGCGGGCATCCGGTTCCACTGGTGGGCCGTGGACGCGGACGGGCGGGTCGGCCTGTTCTCCTCGGCGTTCGGTCCGGTCCCCGCCGTCGCCCGCACCCAGGCCGCGATCATGGACGACGCCACGGCAGACGCCAGGGCGCGCCATCCCGAATGGTTCGGCCGGGAGCACTGTGACGACCACGGCTGTCCCCGGACGCATTGCCCCGTCCCGTGGACCATGGGCCCTACCTGTTCACCTGGGACGACGACCACGACGACCGGTACATCCGCTACGGCACACCCACTACGCCCCTGCACATCCATGAGCTGCCCGCCCGTACCGCGAAGGCGCCCGGCTCGTCGAAGTCGCCTTCCCCTTCGCCCGGGCCGCCCGGATCAACCTGACCCGCCACGAGGACCGGGAGATCCTGTCGGGCAGCGCGGAGACCGCCGACGACCAGCCGGCACTCTGATCCGCCCGGTCGGGAGCGGTCGCCCACCGCCGGCGCACGAAGACCTCGGGAGCAGGGCGGCGGAAGGTAGCAGGGGTTCCCCGGTTCGCGAAACCGGGGAACCCCTGGACCATTGATTACTCCACCGCCACGCCCTGCCCACCTCGTCCGAAAGGGAACACGAGCCACGACCGCACAACCAGCCGCGGGCACGCGGCACCAGCCCCTACGCCGCGGCGTACGCCAGGCGGAACAGATCCACCGCCCGCTCCAGATCCCGCTCGGACCGGAGCCGGACCTCCAGGTCCCCCGTGCCGTGATGCCCGAGGCCGGTCACATCTCGGGTGAACCCGGGCACGAGATCGACCTCCCCGGGCGGGACCTTCACGTAGGCGAGGAGCTTGTCCTGCCTCGCCGGGGGGACGCAGACGAAGTTCCGCAGTCGCCGGTAGGCGGTGTACTGCTTCCGCCGCACCGACGCGACATCGCCCCCCAGACCGAGCAGCACCTCACCCAAAGCCGTCGAGAGATCCGCCATCGCCACCTCGGCCACCCGGTGAGCCGTCGCTGGCGCAGTGCCGGTGCCCTTCCGGCGGCGGGGCACTCCGGCGTGCCCTCCGACCGAAGCGACGATCTCCAGGGCGATGTGATCGTCGCCGTAGAGCCGGTAGCGGACGAGGTCGATGCCGCGCCGGTGCTCGCGCACGGCGTGGACGTCGTAGCGGGTGAAGTCGCCGGCGACGCAGATCACCCGCGGGTTGCTCCACAGAATCCGTCCGGCGGCCCCGGCACCGAGACGGTCACGCACCAGGCGCTGGAACTCGTCCCGGTGGTCCATCAGCCACGCGAGGTAGAACAAGCCCTGGTGGATGACACCTGCGTCCGTCGCCCGCTTGTACTCGACGATCACCGGCGCACCGTTCTCGTCCAGGCCCAGCGAGTCGATCCGCCCGCCGTGGACGGGCCCGGTGCTGTACTCGCTCGCCAGGAACCGCACCCCGAGCATGGCCTCCATGTGGGCCTCGATCAGGTTCTGAACATCCGCCTCAACCTCCGCCAGACGCGGCGTGACCTCCGTCACGCCGCGCTTTGTGCTGAACAGCCTCAGCTCCGACACCCCCTACCAAAGATCATTACCGAGGCGCAACACCAGGGGGCAACCGGATTATTTCCCCGCCACAGAAAAGCGGCTTCACGGGATCACGGGGTCGGACTAAACTACAAAAAATAGACATTAAGGGAGCTTTCCACCTGGCGGGATATTCGCGCGACCACACCCCTAACGACACGTCAGATAGGCCGCCGACCTGCAGAAACGTGAGATCGACTCAACGGCCTCCGGAGCCGGGCCTGTTTCACTACCCGCGGAGATAGTGCCGCGACCTGACGAACAGGCCGAACCAGCCCAGCAGTAGCGGCGTGCGCCGAGCGCCTTGGTTCGCGCCCCCGCTCTGGTGTCCAGCGATTCGTTCTTCCGCTCGACAAAAGGCACCCTCTCGGGCGCCTATGCGATTACCTGTCATTCGTATGGATGGATCTGTTGTGGGGGTTGGTTGGGAGCGGCTTGGGGCGGTAGATGTCGCCGGACGGTACGCCGTACCGTCCGGCCACTCCGTCCGGGGTGGGCTGGTGTGCTTCATGAGAGGGATGCGTTGATGAAGGTCATGTCGCGGCGGGGCTTACGCCCGCTTCGAAGGCTGATAGTGATTCCCGTGACCGCGCTGCTGGCGGGCGCGGTGGCTCTGGCGCCGCCCGCAGGGGCGGCCGGTCCGCAGGAGATGCCCGCCGCAGGGGCCAAGCCACGGGCGGCTGCCGAGCCGACCGTGGCGTATGTCGCCAACCGGAGCAACAACGACGTCGCCGTCGTCGACGCCGGTCTGAGCAGGGTGCTGGCCCGGATCCCGGTCGGGCGCGCTCCGATCGATCTCGCGGTCTCGCCGGACAATTCGCTGGTGTATGTGGCCAACAGCGGCGGCGACCGGACCGTCTCGGTGATCGACACCGCCACCCGGTCCGTCGTGGCGACCGTTCCGGTCGGCCGCAGCCCCCAGTTGCCGGTCTTCTCCGCCGACGGCAGCCGGGCCTTCGTGAACAACTTCAACGACAAGTCCCTGTCGGTGATCGACACCGCCACGCACACGGTCACCGCGACCCACGCGATCGACACCGCCGCCACCGGCGCGGCCCTGTCCCGGGACGGCAGCAGGCTGTATCTGTCCCAGTTCGGCAGCATCACCGTCTTCAACACCACCACGGACACCCTCGAACCGGCGATCCCCGCGCCGGGCGGCAACCGGGACATCACGTTCACCCCCGACGGGACCCGCGCCTACGTCTCCCATGCCGGCGACAACCGCGTGAACGTCCTCGACCCCGCCACCGGGACCTTCACCGGGACCGTGCCCACCGGCGGCGCTCCGTTCGAGACCGTCTTCACCCCCGACGGCGCCCGCGCCTACACCGCCCGCAACGGCAACGCCACCGCGGCCGTGGTGGACACCGCGACCCGCACGGTCACCGGCTCGATCGCCCTGCCGCCGCGCCCCTCCAACCTCGCCATCAGCGACGACGGGAAGCGCGTCTACGCCACCGGCAACACCAGCGGGACCCTCTCCCTGATCGACGCGGCCACCAACACCGTCACCGCCCGGATCAACACGGGCAACCCCTTCGACGTCGTGCTGGTGACCCCGCCCACCCCGGCCTCCGCCGACCTCGGCCTCGCGCTGACGGCTCGGCCCGTGCCCGGACTGAGCGGGCGGATCGACTACACCCTCACCGCCACCAACAACGGCCCCGACCCGGTCACCTCGGCGACCCTCACCGCCGAGCTCCCGGTCTCCGGCACCACCAGCCCCGACTGCACCGTCACCGGCCGGACCGCCGAGTGCGCGCTCACCACCGTCGCCCCGGGGGACAGTGTGACGCGGAGCTTCAGGGTCCCCGTCGCACTCCTGAGCCTGGGAACCCCCTACACCCTCGCTGCCACCCGCACCGCCAGTACCCCGGCGGACCCGACTCCCGGGAACGACAGCGCCACCCGCACCTGCACCGCCACCACCCCGCTGCTGATCAACTGCACCTGACCGCATTTCCCTGCGGCCCGGGCCGTCCTTTCCTTCCCCGGTCGGCAGGAGAGGGCGGCCCGGTGAGGAACGCCCCCGGTGAGAGTGCCGGGCGCTGATCATCTCGACCGCCCCGGAGGATCGGGGCACCGCTGGATGTGGCCGATCAGGACGCGCGGACAGGGGGCGCCGGCATGAACAGCCCTGCCGAGGAAGTGCCCGGTCGGCTGAACAGGTTGCCCGCAGGGCCTCCGACCACAGACCTCATGCGTTGTCCTCACCTTCCGCCGAACCGGTGATCTGCCGGGCGGGGTCTGCGGCGCGACGTTCGCCGCCGTGTTTTCGCGGCCGGGTGTGCGTGTGGCCGGGAGCGGGCAGATTCGCGGTGCCGACATCACGAGCGGGCGGAGATTCGATGAGCAGGGTCCATGATGTGACCGACCGTTCCTTCGAGGCCGAGGTGCTCACAGCCGGCGGCCCGGTGCTGGTCGAGTTCTGGGCGGAGTGGGCCGGCCCGTCCAGGATGGTGGCGGCCACGCTCGACGAGATCGCCGGCGCGTACGAGGGCAGGCTCGTCATCGCCAAGCTCAACACCGACCACAACACCGCCACCCCTCCCACCTACAACGTCAGCAATCTCCCGACTCTGCTGCTGTTCAAGAGCGGCGCGGTGGTGGCCACCAGGATCGGGGCCCTCTCCCGAGGCCAGATCGAAGAGTTCCTGGACGCGAACCTCTGACCGAGCTCATTCGGCGAACCCACCCCCGGCATACCGGCCAAGCCGGTGAAGATGAGCAGTTGCTGCGGCGCCGGGCCCACGGCCGCGACCCGGGCGGCCCCAGCCGCCGTCCGCTGCCGCGCTGACGAAGCATGGGGCCCGGTCGGCAGCGGAGAGCATGCTCCACGCCGTCCGAGAGCGCGACAGCCCGGTTCTGGGCGCCGAGGCCGTCCTCGCCGGTCCCGCACCAGGACCTGACCCCAGCGGCTCCTCCGGGTGCTGTGCCCGGAGCTGAGCGGCGTCCGGGCCCGGGGTGCTGGTCCGGGGTGTGGGTCAGCAGAGGATGATCAGGCCGGTGATGACGGTGCAGGAGGTGGTGGCGCTGTCGTTGGCGGGGTTGGGGTCGGTGGGGGTGCTGGTGGTGCGGGTGGCGGTGGCTGGGAGGGGGCCGAGGGAGAGGAGGCCGAGCCGGGCGGTGAAGGTGTTGGTGGCGGTGGCGTTGTCGGCGAGGTTGGTGAGGGTGCAGGCGACGGTCTTGGCGGTGCCGTTGTAGGAGCAGTTGCCGGGGAGGTTGGTGACGCTGGTGGTCTGGGCCGGGAGCTGGGTGGTGACGGTGCCGCCGGTGGCGATGGAGGGTCCGTTGTTGGTGGCGGTCTGGGCGTAGCTGATAGCGCCGGACAGCGGCGTGGTGGTGGCGGTGAGTCCGACGGTGATGTCGGCTTCGCCGGTGACGGTGAACGGCAGCGTGGTGGGGGTGTAGGTGTTGTCCTCGCCCGAGATTCCCAGTGCCGGGGTGAGGGTGTGCGTGCCGGGGGGTGCGTCGTCGGCGACCGTGGTGCTGATGACGACCTTCACGGACTCCTCGTCCTCGAGTTCGCCGGCGGAGAGACCGACTGAGCTTCCGGCGTCAAAGACTTCGCAATCCACGGGTGGCGCGCCGACCAGGACGGTGCAGGTGCCGGGGACGTCGAAGAGGTTCGCGTCGGCGCCGATGAAGATGGCGGCGTCCTCGTCGAATCCTGAGGTGTTGTCGATCGTCAGGGTGAAGGTGACCGGGTCCCCGGGAGCGGCAGTGGTCGTGGACACCTCCACCGTGGTGAACTGGCTCGTGGACGTCGCCGGAGCGGCCTGAGCCGCCTGAGGAACACCCAGCAGCGCCACAGCGGTGAAGACCGCCGTCACCGCGGCGGCCCACGGGGAGCGATATTTCCCTCTGGTCATGAGATTCCCTTCGATTCACCGGCAGACGCCGGTCCAGGACTCGCGGAACAAACAGGCACATGACATGCGGGTCGCCGCCCAGCCGGGGCGCGGGCCACGCACCGGCAGCCCGCACCCTCCTGCCCGTCAACTCCCACCGATCCTGCGGGCGCGCGGACAGTACGAGACAGTGGGTGAAACGGTGCATCGTTCCGGCGAGCTCCTTGCCTGGCAGACGATCATCTGCCAGGGGATCCCCCCACCTGGCACGAGACCCCGGCTCGCCCTGCCCCGGTCCTCCTTTGACCAGTGACTTTCACGAGGAAGCAGGCTCAGTGACCGGCCACGCCGATCCCTTCGGACCGCACGGCACCGGGGTTCAGCCGCTTCTGATGACGCGGTCTCCATGGCCATGCCCCAGGACCTGTCTGTTTAGCGGCACAGTCACCTCATGGGGTGATCTGTTCGCCCTGTGCGCCACACCAGGCTCTCCGGTCTGCTAGGTCCCTTGGGGCGTCCTGGACACCGCCGAGGCGCCTGACTGCATTACGGCATCGGGTCGTGCGCCGGGGGCCGGCCCCGGGCACGATGACGGCCGGGAGCCGGAGGCCGAACCCGGGGAGGCGGTCGACCTGACGTCGGTGCGGGCGCTGAAGAAGCTCCGCACCGATGTCGAAGCCGGGCGGGTTGGTGGTGTCGGGCTGCGCGGCCGGCCTGTGGCCGGGGCCCGGGTCGCCGGATGGGGGGTGCCGGTCCACCGGGTGTGGGCAGGGGCTATGGGCAGGTGGTGAGGATGATGGAGACGACGGTGCAGGTGGCGGTGTCGGTGTCGTTGGCTGTGTTGTTGTCGGTGGGTGCGGAGGCGGTGCGGGTGCCGGTGACCGTCACCTGGCCGAGGGACAGGAGGTGCAGAGGGACCCGGAACGATTTCGCGCTGTCGGCGCCGTTGGCGATCGTGCTGTAGGTGCAGGTCACGGTGCCACTGGAGGTGGTGCAGCCGGAGGAGAGGTGGGTGGCGCTCGCGCCGGTGGGGAGGCTCGCGGTGATCGTGGCGGATGTCGCGGCGGCGGGGCCGTTGTTGTGGGCGTTCAGGGTGTAGGTGAGGTACGGGACCAGGATGCCCAGGTGGGGCTGCGCGGTGACGTCGACGGCGAGATCGGCGGCTGCGGGCGCGGTGATGGTGGTGGACTGGGAGCCGTTGACGTCGTTGGCTTCGGAGGCGGTGCCGGTGACGTTGGCGGTCACGGTGCCCGCGGCGTTCGGCACGACCGTGATGTTGGCCGTGCCGAAATCGTCGAGGTCGATGGTGCCGTGGTTGCAGTTGGCGGTGGTGGCGGTGAAGGTGCAGGTGGCGCCGCCGGTGGCGGTGGCGCCGGTGATGGTGGCCGATGCGCCGGTCAGGGTCAGGGAGGACTGTGCGTTGGAGACCGCGGAGTCCGCGCCGGTGAGGGCGTAGGTGTAGGTGTAGGGGGTGCCGGCCTGTACCGGGTCGGCGGAGTCCACCGGCCCGAACAGCTGGAGGGTGACCGCTTGGGCGCCGGCCGCCGCGGCAGGGGTGACGGCCTGCAGGGCGGACAGGGCGAGCAGCAGCCCGCCGAACAGGGCGGTCAGACGCAGCCGTCGGGAGCGGCGGTGGGCCGGGAGCAGGGGAGACACGGAGCGACTCCGTTCTGCCGGGCCGCCGTCACCGACAAGCCCGGGGAGTACCGGGCTCGACGGCGGAACGGGCCGGCTATGAATGGTTCCGAAGGAGCCTGCCGAGGTATCCAGGGCCAGTGCCGGGCCTCGGGTATCGGCAGACCGTACGTGCCCCGGAAGGGGCCGCCTGGGGAGTGCACGGATCGCCCCCACCTTCCCGCAGCACTCCCGCACATGCCAGGGACAAAAAACCCAGGCCGCACATCAACACACCTCGGCCGAAAACCGTTCACACATACACGAACAGGTGTTCTTGCCCCAGTGGCAGGCAGGGACAAGCCTACGGAGCGCACCCGCTGGAGAGTCACCGCGGACGGGCCTGCGACCCACATCCGCTCGTACCGTAAACGGCTCGGCCTTGGGGTCGTTGCTGCCCTGGCGTCACCAGCATGAAGCAGAAGAAGACGGTGATATTGACCTTCCCGACGTCCGCGGGGGGCTATATAGCAGATAATCACCGGTTTCCGAAACTGGGGATCTTGCGGAGATTTGAAGGGTGAACTACCCGCACACACCCCCTTCATCCTCCCGCTCACTGCCGCCCACTCGGCCCGCCTCTCAGAACTCCATGCCCTCTCGTTCCACTCCATCCGGCATATCCCACAGCACCGAGCCAGGCGGGCCGCTGTCCGGTACCTGGTACTCGACCGGGGAACTCGCCGGCCTCCTGCGGGTTGATCCCTCCACGCTCCGGCGCTGGCGCACCGCGCATCCCCTCCAAGGGCCTCCGTACGTTCCTGTGAGCGGGCGTGTCGTCCTCTACAGCGCTCGTGACGTGGAGACCTGGCTCGCCGAGCGCCGCGTCACACTCGGTGTGGTGGCCTGATGCCCTACACCGAGGCCGTTCCGCTCGGTGTGCGGGTGGCCGGCGACATCGAGCACCGCCCCAACCGCCCCTCCCCCTACCGGGCCCGCGTCCGCTGGTTCGACCCCGCCTCCAAACGCCGCAGATCCCTCTCCGAGGGCAAGGACACGCACGACGAGGCCGAGGAGTGGATCTCCGGCATCCTCAAGGCCGCGGAAGCCGGGATCGCGCCGAACGTGGCCACCATGTCCCTGGCCGAGTACGGCACCAGCAACATGGACCTGGCCCTGCGCGGCCTGGAGTTGAAAACGCTCGACCCCTATCTCGCGGGCTGGCGCCGCCGGGTGGTCCCCGCGCTCGGGAACTTCCCCGTCCGGATGATCAGCAACGGTGCTGTCGACCGCACCGTCCACGGCTGGATCGCCGACGAGCAAAGCCGCTCCACCGTCAAGAACAGCCTCGCCGTCCTCGTCCGCGTCATGGAACAGGCCGTCAGGGACGGGCTGATCACCGTCAACCCGGCCCGGGTCACCGGATGGCAGCGCGAGTACAAACAGGCCGAGGACGAACTCGACAACCCCCGCGCCCTCGCCCTGCGCGACTGGCCCACCCTGCTCAACCTCACCCACGCCCTCGTGGACCGCTCCCACGGCCACTACCAGGGATGGGGCGAGGTCGTGGTCTTCGCCGCCGCGACCGCCGCCCGCATCGGGGAAGTCTCCGGCGTCCGCGTCGCCGACATCGACACGGTGAACTGGATCTGGACCGTCCGCCGCCAGACCACCCCCGCACCCGGCGGGCTCGTCGACAAGAACACCAAGGGCAAACGCGCCCGCCACGTCCCCCTCGTGGAGGAGATCCGGCCCATCGTCGCCGAACGCATCCTCGCCGCAGGCCCCAACCCCGACGCCCGGCTCTTCACCGGGCCGCGTGGCGGACGGATCTCCACCGCCGTGCTGCGCGACGCCACCCACTGGGACGAGGTCGTCACCTCACTCGGCCTCGAACACCTGCGCCGCCACGACCTGCGCCACACCGGACTCACCTGGTTCGCCGACGCCGGAGTCCCCGCCCACGTACTGCGCAAGATCGCCGGACACGGATCCCTGCTCACCACCCAGCGTTACCTCCACCCCGACATGTCCCAGATCACCGGCGCGGGGGCAGCTCTCACCGCCCACCTCAACCCCGTCCGCGCGCCCCTCAGCCTGGCCGTCCAGCCCGCCCCCGGAAGGCGTCGCTAGACCGTGTGGTCCCCAAATGGTCCCCAAGACATACGGAAAGGCGGTACCGGATTTCTCCGATACCGCCTGCGACCTGCGAAAACACAAGTCGGGACGACAGGATTTGAACCTGCGACCCCTTGACCCCCAGTCAAGTGCGCTACCAAGCTGCGCCACGTCCCGTTCGCGTGCCCTGGTGGCCTCAGGCCGGGCGCGCATGGAGAACATTACCCCACTCTCCGGGTCGGCCGGACCGCCCCGGCCTGCGGTCATGGGGCGGTCGTGGGCCGTCGCGGGGGGATCGGGGAGAATCGAGGGATGAGCAGCGCACCGCGTGACCGTGACGATGAGGGGCGTGCGCGGAGCGCGCGTCCGCGCGACGGGCTGGGGCGGCCGCTGCCGTACGGCGCGCGGGGGGTGGAGCGGCAGCCCGAGGGGGTGGTGCGCCCGCCCGGGCGCACGCTGGTGGAGGCTCAGCGGCTGCTGGACGAGGGGAAGCCGTTCCACGCGCACGAGGTGTTCGAGGACGCCTGGAAATCGGGCCCTGACCAGGAGCGCGAGCTGTGGCGAGGGCTGGCGCAGCTGGCCGTCGGGCTCACCCATGCCGCGCGCGGCAACGCGAGGGGCGGGGCGCGGCTGCTGCTGAGGGGCGCGGACCGGATCGCGGGATTCCGCGATCCGTACGGTGTGGACGTCTCCGGGCTGGCGGTCTGGGCCCGCTCGCTCGCCGCCCGGCTGGAGGGCGGGAGCGGGGATCCGGTGGACGCCCTCGCGGAGGCCCCTCGGCTCACCCGCGAGACCGACTGACCCACGAGACCTACCGAGCGACCTACCGAGCGACTGACCGCCCGACCGCCCGACCGACTGACCGACTGACCGACCGACCGACCGACCGACGAGACTTCAGTCGGCCCGCGAGACCGGCGCCCGCCGACCCGCCGGAGCCGCCCGCCGTAAACAGAGAACCGTTCACGGACCGACAGCCGGACCGACGGGCGGACAGACGGGCGCGCGGCCCGGACGGCGGCGCGCCCGGGCCGAGGCCCGCGTACGCCCCCGTACCGCGCGCCCCCGGGAACGGTCACCGCCGGACCGCCCGCGGCAGCCCGCTCACCCCCCGGGCCCCCTCGGGGCCGCGGTCAGCTCGCAGGCGCCGTCGGCGCAGGTGCGGCGGAGGCGGCCGCGCGAGAGGGTCTGGACGAGGCCGATCGTCCAGCACATGGGGCAGCCGCGCAGGGCGACCAGGCCGACGGGTATCAGCAGCAGGGCGATCGGGCCCACGGCGGGGAGGGCCAGGACGGATCCGGCGAGCGCGCCGAACCCGACGGCTCCGCGCGCCGCGTGGCGGGGGAGGGAGGCGCTCGCGAAGCTCGGCCGGTCAGCCATGGCCGCCGTCCTCCCGTCCCGGCGCGGCCGGCTCCGCCAGGGCCTGGCGGACCGCCGCCCGGGCCCGGTGCAGCCGGGACTTCATCGCGGCGGGGCTGAGGCCGAGGGCGTCGGCGGTCATCCGTCCGCTGTGTCCCTGGATGTCACGCATGATCAGGACCCGGCGCTGATCGGCGGGGAGCGCGGCGATCGCGTCCGCCACCCGGGCGGCCTCCAGCCGCTGGAACACCTCCTCCTCGAACGACGGGACCACGGCGTCCGGCACCGGCCCCTGGCTCCGCAGCGTCAGCCGGGTGCGCCGGAGACACTCGTTGCGGACGATGCGGAACATCCACGACGCCAGGGCGCCGGAGGCGCGCAGCATCCCGATCTTGCGGTAGAGGATGATCAGCGCTTCCTGGGCGGCGTCCTCGGCGTCCTGCGGAGAGGCGCACAGCGTCCGGGCGAATCGCCGCACATGGGGGTGCGAGCCCGACACCAGGGCGGCGGTCGCCTCGGGGTCGCCCTCCCGCGCCGCGGCGATGAGCTGTTCGCCGGGCCAGACGAAGTCAGCCACGGTTACGCCCCTTCCGGCGCAGGACGAGAACGACCACGCACGCGCAGACGAGCACAGCCGTGACGATGACGGCACCTTCGATCATGACAGCCTCCGGGTTCCGTGCCGACGCTCTGTCCGCACAGGGAGAAGAGGCGCGGCCCGCGGAAAAGGATTCGGGCCGGGGCGCCGCACGGCCAACTCGGCCTCCGTGGACAACGTTTGCCTCACAGTGCGCGCGCCGAGGCAACCCCTCGGCCCCGGCCTCCGTCCTCCGGAACCGGAAGAGGTCCCGGACGGCTGCCGAGGAGCGGAGTCCGGGGCGCTCGACGCACGGCCCTATGACGAGGAGGACCACAGTGATCCGTGTCCCGCGCATGATGACCGCCGGGCTGGCGGTGCTGGCGCTGGCGGCGGGGTCGCCCGGGGTGGCGCTGGCGCTGCCGTCCGCGGGCCCCCCACCGTCCACGGGGAGTTCCATATCCACCGGACCGCCGTCGGCGGGCGCGCTCCCCGACGGCTGGCGGATCGCCGATTCCGGCGACGGGAGACAGCTGGTCTGGGTCTCCCCCGACCCGGTGCCCATCGGCGACGCCCGGGTGGAGTTCCGCTCCGGGGACCGGCTCGTCGGCAGACCGCTGGCCGACGACGACCGGCGTACGTTCCGGCTGAAGCTCGACGGCACGGACATCGGGCCGGTGCAGGAGCTGAAGGTGCTGGCCGGCGGTCGGCGGCTGGACGCGGACGGGACCGTGGACGAGGCCGCCAAGGCTCCCCGGCGCACCGCGCCGCAGCCCGTCCCGTTCCCCGCGAACGACGTCGACCCCGGTGTCCCGGGGTCGTTCCGCACGGTCACCGGCGAGTACGACCTCGCGTCGGTGCGGCTGCCCGGCTTCCCCGCGCCGGTCGAGATGCGCGCCACCGTGACGGGGCCGGTCGGGGCGAAGGGGGCGCGCCCGCTGGCGCTGTTCCTGCACGGCCGCCACGCCTCCTGCTACAACGCCCGGGGCGAGTCCCTCGGCGGCTGGCCCTGCGAGAAGGGCTCCAAGCCGATACCGAGTCACCGCGGCTATCTGCACGACCAGAAGCTGCTGGCCTCGCAGGGCTATGTGACGGTGTCCATCTCGGCCAACGGCATCAACGGCCAGGACCACGACGCCGACGACGGCGGCGCGCAGGCCCGTTCGTCCCTGGTGCGGCAGCACCTCGCCCGCTGGGCGGAGTGGGCCGACTCCCCGGCCAAGGCTCCGGCCGCCGTGCGCGCGACCTCGCGGGCCGATCTCTCCCGTACCCTGCTGGTCGGCCACTCGCGCGGCGGCGAGGGCGTCAACCGCGCGGCGCTCGACTCACTCTCCCGGCCGCCCGCCGACGAGGACGGGTACAAGGGGCCGGTGCGCTGGCGCATCCGCGGCAATGTCCTGATCGGTCCGACGATCTTCGGGCAGAATCCGGCGCCCGACGTTCCGTCGATGACGATTCTGCCGGGCTGCGACGGCGATGTGTCCGACCTCCAGGGCCAGATCTACGTCGACGGCACGCGCGGGATCAGCCGGGGCGACGCCCTGCAGAGCGCGGTGTACATGGTCGGCGCGAACCACAACTTCTTCAACACCGAGTGGACGCCCGGCCAGGCCGAGGCTCCGGCCGAGGACGACTTCTGGTCGGAGAAGGACCCGGTGTGCTCGCCGGGCACGAAGACCCGGCTGACGGCCCGGCAGCAGCAGAAGGCGGGCTCCGCGTACATCGCGGCCGCCGCCCGGCTGTTCGTGGCGAACGACGACCGGGTACGGCCGCTGCTGGACGGTTCGCAGCGGCGCGCGCCCTCGGCGGGTCCCGCGCGGGTGCTGACGCACGCCGTCGGCGGGCGCCGCGAGGCCGCTTTCGTGCCGGACGCGTCGGCCGCCGTGACCGGCGGCAAGCTCTGCGCGCAGGTGAGTGAGGGGGCCGACGCCTGTCTGTCGGGCGCCAAGGGCTCGTCGCCGCACTTCGCGTTCTGGGAGACGATCCCCGAGCCGGGCCGGTACGCGGTGGGCATGGCGTGGTCGAAGGCGGGCGCCGCGACGCGGATGAGCCCCGCGAAGCCGTTCTCGCTGAAGGGTTCCGACGCCCTGGCCCTGCGGGTGATCGTGCCGCCCAACACCGCCCGCACCAGGCTCGACGTGACGATCGTCGACATCTCGGGCCGGCGGGCGAAGCTCGGCGGCGTCCTGGCCGACGGGCTGCCGGGCACCGAGCGGACCTCCTCCTACTGGGGGCGCGAGGTCCGGGTGCCGCTGTCCGCCGCCGTTCGCGCCGGGCTGGATCTGAAGCGGGTGAAGTCGCTGGAGCTGACGCCGCGCACCCGGTCCGGCAAGGCGTGGCTGATGGACGCGTGGGGCTGGCGGCCGGGCACCCCGGCGGTCCGCCCGGCCGAGCTGCCGCGTATCGACATCGGCCGGCTGACGGTCAAGGAAGGCGACTCCGGGGTCCGGAACTACCGGGTCCCGGTCCGGGTCTCCGGAAAGGGCACCGGTCAGGTCCGGCTCTTCGTGCCCCGGCAGGACTCGGACAAGGTCGACTCCCGGATCGTGAACGTGGGTCCGGGCAGCCGGGAGATCGTGGTGCCGGTCAAGGTGACGGGCAACACCCGCTTCGGGTACGACTACGCCCAGGGCGCGTTCGTGAAGGCGGTGCGCGGTGTGGCGGTCGGTTCGCACCGGGGCGGGGTGGTCGTGGAGAACGACGACCCGATGCCGAAGCTCACCCTCACCCCGGTCACGGACCAGGTCGTCGAGGGGAATCCGCTGACCTGGCGGATGTCGCTCTCCGAGGTGGCCGACGCGTATGTCTCGGCGGATATCACCGGTCTGCCGGTGAGCGGCGGTCCGGAGCTGTCGACGCTGGACGTCGACCCGGTGTGGCTGGAGGAGATGTACGGTGCGAAGGCCGCGCCCGAGCGGCCGCTGTCCACGGTCATGAGCGATCCGTACCTGCAGGCCTGGGTGCCTCCGGGGCAGCTGAGCGCCGAGGTGAGCGTGCCCACCGCCGCGGATCGGGTCACCGAGCCGACGGAGTCGCTGCGGCTGCGGATGACCGCCTACGACCGGATGGGCGAGCCTTTGCAGAGCCAGGACGTCACCGGAACGGTGCGGGACGCGCCGTAGTCGGCCGGATGTGAGGACGAGCCCGCCGGGCCCCGAGGGAGGGGGCCGGCGGGCTTCTCCGCGTCCGGGCCCGCCGGCCGGGCGGGCCCGGACCGTTGCGGGCTCTACCGACCGGGCGGGCTCGTCCCGTCCCGGGCCCCGTCGGCCGGTGGGCGGGCCCGCGCGGTCACCAGTCGCGGGGCACGGCCTCGACGCCCGTCGGCTGGAGCGCGAGGGCGGGGCGGGGCCGGATCCGCTCGGGCCTGATCAGCTCCAGCCGGAATCGACGCCAGATGTCCGCGACGATGTGCACCGTCTCGGTGGTGGCGACGGCGGCCCCGATGCACACGCGGGGGCCGAGCCCGAACGGGAAGTAGGAGCCGCGGGGCGCGGGCGCGGACCCCTCCAGCCAGCGCTCCGGGCGGAAGCTGTCGGCCCGCTCCCAGTGGCGCGGATCCCGGTGGGCGACCCACTGGCTGACCGTGACCGTGGTGCCGGCCGGGATCGTCAGGCCGCCGAACTCCACGTCGCGCAGGGCGTCCCGGCTGCTGAGCCACACCGGCGAGTAGAGCCGCAGCGCCTCGCGCACCACGGCGTGGGTGTACGGCAGGGCCTCCATCCGCGCGATGCCCGCGGGCGCCCCGGCGAACGCGGCGGCCGCCTCGTCCCGTACCCGCTCGGCGGCCTCGGGGTGCCGGCCGAGCAGCACGCTCGCCCACACCACCGAGTCGTTGGTGGTCTCGAACCCGGCCATGACGAGGGTGCCGAGCTCGTCGCGGATCTCCTCGGCGGTCGGCCTCGGATCGCCGTGGAGCAGCGCGTGCAGGACGGGGGCGCGCTCCGGGTCGTGGGCGTGCGGCGAGTCGGCGAGGGCCTTGAGCACGGCGTCGACGCGGGCCGCCGAGCGGCGGATCCGCACCTTGGCCGGGGTGGGCCACCACTCCGGCAGCAGCAGCGGTGAAGTCGACATATCCATGATGGGCGCGACCATACGGGCCACGTCCGCGACGTCCCGGTCGCTGAACGCGCTCCCGAACATCAGCTCGCTGATCAGCCTCAGCGTCAGCCGGGGCACGTCCTCGTCGAGCCGGCAGGGCACCCCGGCCCGCCAGCCGCCGAGCAGCCGCTCGCCCTGCGCGTCCACGATCTCCGCGGCCCGGGCGGTGAGGGCGCGACCGAACGCGGGCTGCATCCGGTGCCGTTTCGCCTGCCAGTCGGGGCCGTCGCTGTTCATCATCGCGGTGGGGAATCCCTGTTTGCGTCCCCGGCGCAGAGTCAGCGGGCTTCGCTTGGTGAATCGCCCCTCCCGGTCGACCAACATCGTCTCGACATCGCCGGGTGCGCTCAGCAGCACATTGTGCTCGCCGATCCGCACCACATCGCCATGAGCGCGCGAACAGTCGGTGAGAAATCTCAGCGGATCACTGCTGAACGCATGGAGATTTCCGATGTACTTGTCCCCGACGGGTCCGGGTATCCCGGTTTCGAGGGGAGCGGCGGCCACATGTCCTCCCGGGGCGGAACGGATCAGTGCGGTGCGTGCGGGACTGCGGTGCGGTGCGTGCGGGGACTGCGGTGCGGGACTGCGGGCGGGTGGTTCCGGGCAGTACGAATGGCCGCGACACGACTGCCGCGGCCATCATCCACTCGTTCGCCCCGCGGCCTAGTAGTAGGCGTACGGCAGGGTCAGCCGGTCCTTGCGGGTGAGACGGGCGAAGAGCGCCCCGGTCAGGATCATCTTGCGCATGGCGAATCCCTTCCTGTCGACAGGCGCGCGCAGTTCAGCGACTGCGCCACCGGCAGAACTGTAGGCGAACACCCAGGGGGTAACAAGACTTCTTGTGCACGAGGAGAATTCTTTAGGAATGCGCCGCCGTCGTTCACCGCATATCGAAATCCGCCGCGCCCCGGCAGGCGTTTCTCCACGGCCGGGAATGCCCTTGACTTCGATCACGCCCGGTACGCGAGAAATGCGTTCCCGATCACCGCTCATCGTCTTTCTCGCCCCGGATCAAGAAATTCCGCCGTCGGCGGCGCGGGCCGGCCGGGGCGATCGCTCGCGGTCGCTCCGGCGGCGGAGGTCAATCCAGGTCGAAACGGTCCAGCAGGGGCTGCCTGCCCTTCCGTCTGCGGACATGACCGCGCCGGCCGGCCACGAGCGCCATGACGATCCACGCGCCCAGCCCCCAGACCACCCAGTCGAGCATCATCACGGAGTCGACACGCGTCGCGTCCTTGATCGGGACGACGCCTTCCGGGTCGCGGAGGATCTCGATCCGGTCGCCCACCGCGTACTCCGAGGACGAACCGGTCCACACCATCTTCTCCGCCAGCTCGCCCCCGGGGCCGACAAGGGTGTACTGGTGGCGGCCGCCCGTCGTCCCGGCGGCGCTGTCGGCGGTGATCGTCACCCGCTCGTGGATCCCGCGGTACTCCAGCGTCAGATCGGGCGCGTAGTCGACGGACCCCAGCACCAACACCATCAGCGACGGCACGATCGAGAGCACGGCGAGCCACCACGCCCGGTGCAGATGGCGCAGCGCGAGCGCGAACACCAGGCCGAAGAGCACACCGGTCCCCACCGGGATGAACTCGTATCCCATGGTCAGATACGCGATGAACGTATTGCCGGCGGCGAACGACAGCCCGAGCGCGATGACGACGAGCGTACGGCGCACCGACGTTCCGGCGCTCACGCCCGTCCCCTCGCCGGGCCTCGGGGGCCGGATCTCCGTACGGGTGGCTCTCATGTCCGCGTCTGGCATCCGGCCAATATAGACGGGCGCCCACGGCCCGCTCGGGGGCGGTGGAACGCCCAAGTCCGGGGCCCTCGCGGGCCCCCGGCCCCGGCCGCCGAGCGCTCAGCGGCCCGTCGCGCCCAGGAACACCACGGAGCCGGTGATGACGACCACGGCGGAGAGGAAGGTGTGCCGCCGGGCCCTGCGCAGCTTCTCCCGTACGAGCCAGGCGTGCGCGGTCGCCATCAGCCATCGCAGATAGGGGTCGGTCCGTCCGATGTTGCGCCGCGCGGTCGCCAGGCCGCGTTCCAGCACGGCCCGTTCCGCCGGTCCGGCCGTCGCCAGCAGTCCGGACATCTCGGTGGCGATCCGGCGGTGCCGCAGCAGATCCTCGACATCGGTGGCCATCGAGCCGAAGTAGTAGCCGGGGGCGGCGTCGAACTGCTCGCGCAGCCCTCGGACGGCCGGCGAGGTGAGGACCTCGGGTGTGGTCAGCGGGGGTACGAGGACCTCGCTGGTCTGCCACATCGCCCAGGCGACGCCGACCAGGGCCAGGAGCAGCCCGCCTCCGGCCCAGAGCGCGTGCGTCCAGTCGCCGATCCTGCCCACGGCGAGCAGGGGGCCGCCGCCGAGCAGCAGAGCGCCCACGGCTCCGGCGGAGGCGAGAGTCCAGCGCGCGGCGTCCCGGCTGTCGGCGACGGAGTCCAGCGGCGAGGGCAGCACGTCCATGGCGGCGAAGCCGGGCTCCCCGGCCGGCGGGCCGGCGTTCACCGGCCGGGCCCCCGGAAGACGACGCCCAGCGGCCCCGGGTCGTCGTCGGGGAGATCCACGTACGGCTTCCAGACCTCGCCGTCGAAATACTCGAGCATCCCAGACTCGTCGACCCGTACCGCGTTCATTCTCGGATGCTCTTCCGGAGCCTCTGACATGACCTCAGTATGGCTGTGGGCGCGGTCGGCCGCCGGTGATTCCCGAACGCCTCCGCACCGTCCTGGAGGCGAAGTCGATCGGGGGGCGCCGGTGATCAGGCTGACGATCGGGACCGGGCTGGTGACGTGCGACATCCGGGGCCGCAGAGCCGCCCAGGAGCCGAAGGCCCCGAACCAGCGCACGGCCGATCTGCTGTGGCGACTGCCGAGAGAGCCTTCGGACTCCCTCTTGCGGGAGGTCGGCGTCGCGCTCGCGAGCCGCTTCCTGGGCGGGGCCGTCGGCTCGGCGCTCGCCGATGAGCTGCGGCGGCCGGGGCGGCACCGGATCGGCTTCGAGGTGACCGATCCGGCGGTGGCGGACCTCCCCTGGGAGACCGTCGTCCCGGTCGGCCGCACGGACCCGCTCGCCCTGGACCCGCATGTGGACATGTACCGGACGACCTCGCGCTCCGGCCGCCCGTCCGCGGCCGCCGACCGAGGCCCGCTGCGCGTTCTCGCCGCCGTCGCCGCCCCCGACGACAGCTCGGGCGAACTGCTCGACCACGAAAGGGAGCTGGGCCGGATCCTGGACGCCGTGGAGCCCGGCCGCCGCGACGGCCTGGGGGTCCGGGTGCTGGAGTGGGGCAGCGCGGCCGCCATCCGCTCCGCGCTCGCCGAGGAGGCCTGCGGTGTGCTGCACATCTCCTGCCATGCCCGCCCCGGCGCGCTGCTGCTGGAGACGGCCTCCGGCGAGGAGGACGCCGTGGACGCCACGCGCTTCCTGCGCGACGTCCTGCCCGCCCCCCACGAGGTGCCCCTGATCGTGCTGGCGGGCTGCTCCACGGCGCTGGAGGGCGACTCCGAGCTGCCCGGTCTGGCCCGGAGCCTGCTGGACAGCGGCGTTCCGGCCGTGCTGGCGATGACCGGCGCCGTCAGCGACGGCTACGCCACCGAACTGAGCGCCCGGCTGTACGAGGGGCTGGCGAACCGCCCCGGCCTGGATCTGCTGCGGGTGTTCTCCGAGGTCCGCCGGGAACTGGCGGGGACACCGGGGGCGTTCCCCGAGTGGGCGACGCCGGCGCTGTTCCTCGCCGATCCGGAGCTGCGGCCGGCCGGGAGCCGTCCCGGGCCGCCCCGGGCCGTCGAAGAGCCCGACCGGCCCTCCGTCGTCCTCGACGGCCTGGTCCGCGCACGGCACGACTTCGTGGGCCGCCGAAGCGCCCTGCGCGCGATGTCGGGGCCCGAGCCCCGGATCCTGCTGCACGGCATCGGCGGGATCGGCAAGACCAGCCTCGCCGCCGAGCTGGTGCGGCGCTTCGCGACCGCCACGGACGGTGTGGTGGTCGCGGTCGGCGGCGAGACGTCCCCCGACGCGATCCTGGACCAGCTGCTGCGGCGGCTGCGCGCCCACTGCGCCCGGAAGAACCTCGCGCGGACCGATCCGCTGCGGCGGGTGCTCATCGCCCTGGGCGAACCGGGACGGGAGTGGCGGGACCGGCTCCGGGAGACCGCCCGGGTCGCCGTGCCGCTCCTGCTCGTTCTCGACAACGCCGAGGACAATCTGGACGCGGGGCACCGGCTCGCCGACGGCGACCTCGCCGCGTTCCTCGGGGCGTGGGCGGCACAGCGTCCCACGATCGTCACCAGCAGACACCCCTTCCCGGTCCCCGGTCTCGAAGCCCGTCATCTGCCCCCGCTGACCTGGCAGGAGACCCGCAAGCTGATCTGGCGGCTGCCCGGCGTCGACGCGCTGACGCCGCCGGAGCAGCGGCGGGTGTGGGCGCGGCTCGGCGGCCATCCGCGGTCCCTGGAGTATCTCGACGCCCTGCTGCGCGACGGCGGCGCCCGCGTCGACGGGGTCGGGGCCCTGCTGAGCGAGGCGCCGGCGGGCCGCGCCGCTCCCCCGGGCGCGCTGGGACAGCGGCTGGACGAGACCGGCGCTCTGATCGCGCGGGACGTGCTGCTGCCGGAGCTGATCTCCCGGCTCGGCACGGTCCCGTCGGCCCTGCCGCTGCTGCTCGGCGCGGCGGTGTACCGGCTGCCGGTGGACCGGGACGGGCTCGTGTGGCAGCTCGCCGACCTGCCGGACGCCCCGCCCGCCGAGGCGGAGCCGCCCCCGGCGCCGGACGGGACGGACGACGCCGTGTCCCGGCTGCTCCACCTCGGGCTGCTCGCGCCCGTCGGCGACGCGTTTCTGGTGCACCGCTGGACGGCCGAGGCCCTGGCCCGTCTCGCCGGGCCGGAGCGGCTGACCGAGGCCCACCGCAGGGCGAGCGCCTACTGGGCCCGGCGGAGCGGCGCCGAGCCGGGACAGGCCCTCTTCATCACGCGTGTGCTGGAGGCCAGATATCACGCGCTCGCCGCCGGTCTGCTCGTGGAGGCGCTGGACTACACCAAGTTCGCCTGCCTCCAGCTGCGTCTGAGCGGCCAATGGGACCGGGAGGAGCTGTTGCGCCGGCAGGCGCTGGCCCTGACGGCGCCCGGGTCGCTGCGGACCGCCGAACAGCTCGCGGAGCTGGGCGGCCTGGACTCGCGACGGGGACGGTACGAACGGGCCGAGGGCCGGTATCGGCGGGCGCTGGCCGTGTTCGAGGAGCTGGGCGCGGAGGAACAGGCCGGGGCCGCGCTGCACCAGCTGGGCATGATCGCCGAGTACCGGGGGGACGCCGCCGAAGCCGAGGCGCTCTACCGGCGGTCGATGGCCGTCAAGGAAGTCATCGGCCATCGGCAGGGAAAGGCCATCACCCTGCATCAGCTCGCCGGTCTGGCCCTGGACAGGGGCGACGACCGGCTCGCGGAGCGGCAGTACACCGAGGCGCTCGCCCTGTGCGAGGAACTGGACGACGTCGAGGGGATCGCGGCGGCCCAGCACCAGCTCGGCGCGCTGGCCCGGCGCGCCAAGGACTATGTCAGGGCGGAGCACTGCGCCCGGAGCGCCCTCTCCCTCCATCAGGGGCTGGGCGACCGGGTGAACGAGGGCAACGGCCGGCTGGAGCTGGCGAACATCGCCCGGGCCCGTTTCGACGACCCGGCCGCGCAGACGGAAGTGCGGGCCGCCTTGGAGATCTTCGAGGACGTCGGACTCCATCGAAGCGTCGCCGAGAGCTGCCAGATGCTCGGCGAGATCTCACGTGATCTCGGGGATCCGTCCTGGGCCGAGGAGTGCTTCTTCCGCGCGAGGGAGCTGTTCGCGGCCCTCGGCGAGAAGGAGCGTCTGGCCGCCTGCGGCAGGCGGCTCGGCGTGGTGCGAACGCTGCTGGGGCGCGTGGCCGAAGCGGTGCCGTACACCCTGGAGGCATGGCTCGACCTCCAGCGGCTTCCCCGCGCGACCGAGGATCTGGAATGGCTCGCCGTCCAGCGGCTGGAGCTGGGCGCCCCGGCCTTCGACGGGATCGTGCGGCAGCACGCCGACGCGTCGACCGCGGACCATGCCTTGGGGGCGGTCGCGCGGCTGACGGAGTTCTATCACTCGGGGCCCGGCCATACGCTGCTGGGGAGCGCCTACGTCAAACTGGGGATCGCCGCGATCCGGAGGAAGGACGCGGGGCTGGCCCGGGTGCTTCTTCTGCACGCACTGCCTTTGTGCGAGGCGGCCGGGTTCCCCGAGGGAACGGCCAAATGCCACGAGGACCTCGGGCACGCGAATCTGGAGTCCGGCCGGTTGGACGAGGCCGAGCAGCGCTATCGGGCGGCGCTCGCGGTGTACCGGCGCCTGGGCAACGACACCAACGTGGCCATCGTGCACCACGGGTTGGGACGCGTCTGTCAGGAGCGGCGGGCCTACGCCGAGGCGGAGGAGCACTTCCGGGCCTCGGTGGAGGTGAAGAGGCGGCTGGGCAACCGGGCCGGGGTGTCCAACAGCGTCTTCCATCTGGGCCGAGTGGCCCAGCTGCGCGGCGATCACGCGCTCGCCGAGCGGTGCTTCCGCGAATGCCTCGCCATCGACGAGGCCGACGGCGCGAGGGCGGAGACGGCGCTCGACTACGGCGAACTCGGCAACCTCCGTGCCGTGCAGGGCCGTTCCGAGGAGGCGCTGCCCCTGATGATCCAGGCGCTGTCCCTCAACCGACAACTCAAGTCGGACAATACGGCCCTGAACATCACGGCCCTGCGCAAGCAGCGCGCCGCACTCGGCGACGAGCGGTTCATCTCTCTTCTGCGCCGTACCTGCGACGAGGACTCGGTGTCCGCCGTCCTCGCCATGACCGCCACCCTCCCGGGCGGCGGCCCTCGGCCCGGCGCCGGGTAGCCGCGCGGCGGCCGGACGGACAGACGCCGCCGCCGAACGCCGGTGTCCGGTGCGTACCGGCGCTCCCGGTCCGCACCGGGACACCGTACGGCCGTCCCGGGGTCGCCGACACGGGCGGCCTCGGGGCGCGCGGGGGCGGCGCACCGCGAACGGATCACCCGGGAGGGGGCGCGGCGGAACGGCCGGCCGAGGCGTACGGCGGGTCGTACGGCGGGACGACCGGCGGGACGACCGGCGGAGGCATCCTGACCGCCCGGCCGGGACGACCGGCCGGGCGCGTACGGCGGGACGGCCGCCCGGTGACGGGGCACTCCCCCGCGACGCCGGGGCGACACCGGGGCGACGGCGCCGTCACGCCCGCGCTGCCACCCTCGGGCGCGGAGGATCCACGACGCGGGGAGGTCTCCGTCCGATGGCACCGTCCAAGGCACTGGCGTCACGGCCCAGGGCGAAGGAGACCGTGTCCGCAGCGGTCAGGGAGGCTTCGCGGACCCGGGAGGTCCCGGCGCGCTCCCGTGGCGGGCGATCCCGGGCAGGGGGGACGGCGGCGCGGGCGGCCGGTGGCGGGGCGCGGGCGGTGTCCGCCGCGCAGGACGCGGTCGGGAACGGAGCGGTCGCGGCGGCGCGCGGTGCGGAGCCGGAGGCCCGGTCGTCGGCCCCGGCGGGGACGGCGCGCCCGGGGCCCGGGGCCGACCCGAAGTTCGCCGCGCTGAAGGAGGAGGTGCGGCGCAAGCGGCGGTCGGTGGCGAGTTCGCATCCGCCGCCGCGCGCGGAGGCCGCGGCGGCGCAGAACGCGGCCGTGCCGCCCGGCGACGACGTCCAGGCGCAGGGCAAGGCGGCGAACGCCGAGAAGATGAACGAGGCCCGGCCGAAGGAGTTCGACAAGGACGCCTTCATCAAGGCCGTCGAGAAGGCGATCGCCGACAAGGCTCCGAAGAATCTGGACGAGGCGGACGGATTCGCCGAGTCGGGCAAGGCCGACGAGGTCCGCGCCGAGGTGCACGGCAAGGTCGGCGAGGGCCGGGAGGCGTCGGCCGAGCAGATCGCGGACACGACCGCCGCCGCGCCGGACACCTCCGCGGCGGTGCCGAAGACCGTCGTCCCGCTGACCGCCGACCGGCCGCCCGCCGCGCCGGCCGCGCCCGATCCCGGGAAGGCGGTCCCGGACCGGCTGCCCCCCTCGGCGACCGATCTGTCCGCCGGTCCCGAGCGGGTCGACCGGGAGATGGCGGAGGCGAAGGTCACCGAGACGCAGCTGAGACGGGCCAACGAGCCCGCGTTCACCAAGGCGCTGGGCGGCAAGCGGGCCGCCGAGCGGCACTCCGCCGCCGCGCCCGGACGGCTGCGCGCGCACGAGACGGGCGAGCTGCGGGCCGCCACGGCGGACGCGCGGCGCACCGGTACGGCGGCGATGGGCGCGATGGGGGCCCAGCGGGCGCTGGCCGGGCAGCGGGTCGGCGCGGGCAAGGCCGGGGCCAAGGGCCGGGACGAGGAGAGGCGGGCCCGGGTCACCGCGATCCTGCAAGGCGTCTTCGACACCATGAAGACCGAGGTCGAGTCCGTGCTGAGCGGCCTCGACCAACGGGTCGACGAGCAGTTCGCCCAGGGGGAGAAGGAGGCCAGGGACGCGTTCACCGCCGAGCACCGGCGGAAGATGGACGACTACAAGGACCGCCGGTACTCGGGCCCGCTCGGCGCGGCGCGCTGGGTGAAGGACCTGTTCGCCGGGCTGCCCGCCGAGGCGGACCGGCTCTTCGACCAGGCCCGGGACGGCTATCTGCGCCGGATGCGGCAGGTGATCTCGGACGTCGCGACCACGATCGGCGCGGAGCTGAACCGGGCCAAGCGGCGGATCGCCCAGGGCCGGGAGGAGATCCGGCGGGCGGTCCTCGGGCTGCCGGAGGAGCTGCGGGCCGTCGGCAGGGAGGTGGCCGCCGAATTCTCCGACCGGTTCGCCGAACTCACCCAGTCGGTGGACGACAAGGGCACCGAGCTGGTCGACGTACTCGCCACCCGGTACACCGACGCGCTCAAGTCCGTGGACGACGAGATCGCGGCGGAGCGGGAGAAGAACAAGGGGCTGGTGGCCAAGGCGGTCGACGCGGTCAAGGGCGTCATCGACACCATCCTGGAGCTGAAGCGACTGCTGCTGGCGGTCCTCGCGAAGGCCGCCCAGGCGGTCATGATGATCCTCGGCGACCCGGTCGGCTTCCTGCGCAAGCTGGTCGCCGCCGTCGGCGCGGGTCTTCGGCAGTTCCTGAGGAACATCGGGACGCATCTGCGGCAGGGCGTGCTGTCCTGGCTGCTGGGCCGGGCCGCCGAGGCGGGCATCCACATCCCGGCGAAGTTCGACGCCCGGGGCGTGCTGGGCATGCTCGCCTCGATGCTCGGGCTGACCTGGCCCTCGATCCGGGCGCGGATCACCCGGCGGGTGCCGGAGCGGGCGGTCGCCGCGGCCGAGACGGCGGTGCCCCTGGTGGCCGAGGTCCGCAGACGGGGCGTCGCGGGCATGTGGGACGAACTCAGGGCGCGCGTCGGCGATCTGCGCAAGAACCTCATGGACAAGGTCGTCGAGTATGTGACGCCGACGATCGTCACCGCGGGCATCACCTGGCTGCTGTCCCTGCTCAACCCGGCGTCGGCGTTCGTCCGCGCGGTCAAGCTGATCATCGACATCGTCACCTTCGTGGTGACCCAGGGCCGCCGGATCATCGAGTTCGTGAACGCCGTCCTGGACGCGGTCATCGCGATCGCGAGGGGCGGCTCGGGCGGTGTGCCGGCCCTGGTGGAGAAGGCGCTGGCGCGGTCGATCCCGGCCCTGCTCGGATTCCTGGCGGCGCTGCTGGGCGTGGGCGGTGTCGCGGCCCGGGTCAAGCAGATCGTCCAGGCCATGGCCCGGCCGGTGAACCGGGCGGTGGACTGGGTCATCGACAAGATCATCGGTCTGGTGCGGCGGCTGTGGGCGAAGCTCAGGTCCTCGCTCGCCGGGAGGAGGGGCGGGGGCGCGGCCCGGCCACAGCGCCCGCCGGACCGCGCCCGGCCCGGACCCGCCCAGGGCGGCCCCCTCGCGGCCGAGCGCGCGAGTCTGTCGATGAGCGGCGAGGGGCACACCCTCACGGCGACGCCCGGCCGGGGCGTCGAACTCGCCAGCGATGTGGGCTCCGTGCGCGGCAAGGCGGGGAAGCTGATCGGCAAACTGGAGCGGGCGAAGGCGGAGGATCCGCGGAAGCAGGCGAAGATCGCCGCGCTCAGGACCATCGTCGCGACCGCCAGGACCGTGGAGTCGATCGTCGCCGAAGCGGCCAAGGAGAAGGGCAAGAAGCCGGACAAGCTCCTCCAGTACCCCGGGTTCGCCGACGCGTTCCGCGAGCTCAGGGAGCGGATCGTCGCCTACGGGAGCGATTTCGGGACCAAGGACCTCACGGACGAACTCCTCGGCGGGGACCGCGCCAAGCTGGAGAAGGAGGTCCGGGGTTATATCGTCGCCGCGGCGCGGCGGCACGACAGGGCGGGGAAGTACGGGGACGTCATCAAGGCGGTGGCCGCCGGGATCCAGGGGGAGAAGAACGTCACCGGACACACGGTGTTCAAGGCCCCGGCCTCACTCGGTCCCGCGACGGCCGAGTCGAAGGACTACCCGGTGTGGAAGGGGAAGGACAGCATCGCCGGCTCGGCCTTCCACGTGGTCGCGGACTATCGGGCGGACTCCGGGCGGGACTACAACATCCTGGCCGGGGACCAGGACGCCGTGAGCAAGAAGGCGATCAAGAGCCTCAGGAAGATCGGGAAGGCGGCCAGGGCGGGCGGCGGGCAGTCCGCGGCGGAGTTCAGGGCCGGCTTGCGCGGCGGCATGCTCAGAGCGGGCCACGAGGTCCCGTATCTGCGCTCCATGTTCGTCGGCTGGGTCATCGAGAGATACGTCGCCGATCAGGTGCGCGGGGTCGCGAACATCAAGCCCCTGGGGAACAGGAAGCCCGGCCAGAGCGTGCCGGACTTCCTGGTCAACGACATCGACCGGGACATCCCCGTCGATGTGACCGGGGGGAGCCAGTCGTCCGTCGCCGACCATATGAAACGCCCCTATCTCTCCCGGGAGTCCCTGATCATCACCTATCCGAGCATCGCCACGGCCGTCCTCGACGAGGTGTTCAAGGAGCCGGGTCCGGAGCGGAAGGGCAAGTCCACGTCCGTGTCGAAGGCCAAGGCCAAGGCCAAGGCGAAGGCGGGGGCAGGGGCAGGGGCCAAGTCCACGGCTCGGACGAACGTGACGCCGAAGTCGGGGCCGGCCCCGGCGCCCGGACCGAAGAAGACGTGAGCGACGGCGCGGGCCCGCCCCCGCGCCGTCGCCCTCCCCGTAGCAGCGTCCCGTACGGCTCCGTCCCTCCCCGTGGCAGCGTCCCGTACGGCTCCGTCCCTCCCCGTCAGCCGTCCTCGCCGAGCAGTTCCGCGTACCGTCCCAGCTCCCCCGGCCGCAGCAGCCGGGCCTCGCGCTGGAACTGGCGGGCGGCCCCGCGCACGATGTGCCGCATGCCGATCTCGGAGCCGCCGCCGTCGGCGGCGGCCAGCGCGGCGGTGCGGGCGGCCGCGCTGATCCCCGCGCCGGTCATGTCCAGGCGGGAGAGGGCGTCCAGATCCACCTCGGGCCCGAGCGGAGCCTCCGGGGGGAACGCCAGCCGCCAGAGTCTGCGCCGCTCGGGGGCGGCCGGACGGGGGAAGTGGACGACGAAGTGGAAGCGCCGGGTGAACGCCGGGTCGATATTGTCCTTGAGGTTGCTGGTGAGGATCACCAGTCCGTCGCTCGCCTCCAGGCGCTGGAGCAGATAGCCGACCTCCAGATTGGCGTACCGGTCGGTGCCGTGCTTCACCTCGCCGCGCTTGCCGAAGAGCGCGTCGGCCTCGTCGAACAGCAGGACGGCATGGCTCTCCTCGGCCTGCCGGAAGGCGGCCTCGATGTTCTTCTCGGTCTCGCCCACCCATTGGGAGACGATCCGCGAGAGGTCCACCTTCAGCAGCTCCAGGCCGAGCATGCCGGTGACGATCTCGGCGGACATCGTCTTGCCGGTGCCGGGCTCGCCGGTGAACAGCGCCTTCACCCCGCCGTGCGCCGAACGGCGGGCGAAGCCCCAGCTCTCGGCGATCCTGGGCCAGACCCGGAAGGCCGAGACGATCTCCCGGATCTGCGCCGACTGGGCCTCGGGCAGCACCAGGTCGCCGACGGCGCGCCGGGGCACGATCGCGTGGACGGCGCTGCCGCCGCGCCCGCGCGTCACGGTGGCGACGGCGGGTTCGACATGGTCGGCGATCGGCTCCGTGCGGCCGTCGCCCGCCACCCGGGCCCCGGCGCGGGCGACCGAGGCGACCGCGCGCAGTTCGCCGCCGCTCATCCGGTAGCGGACGGCGAGATCCTCCAGCCGGGCCCCGTCGAGCTGGGGGACGGCGGCGGACCACATCGCGCGCCGGTCCGTCAGCCCCGGCGGCGGGAGGGTCAGTTCGGCGTACGAGCGCGCGGCGAGCAGTCCCGGCGGCCGCCAGGGCTCCAGGCCGGTCAGACAGACCGGCGCCCGGGAGCGGAGCAGCACGGCGGTCAGCTCGCCGGCGGGCCGTTCGCCCGACGGGCCGCGCAGCGGGTCGGCGGGGATCCACAGCACCGCGCCCAGGGCGGCCGCCGTGCGCAGATCCTCCTCGGCGTCCGCGGCCAGCGCCCGCAGGGGGCGGCCCGCCGCGCGGGCGAGGGCCAGCGCGGCGTCGGCCTGGCCGCCGGGCGGGCAGCCCCAGAGCGCGGCGAGGTCGATGTCGCCCGAGCCCAGCGCGCGGCCGAGGCGGGTGAGCCGGTCCGAGGCGGGGAACGGCGAGGGCGTCGGGGATTCGGGCCGGACGACCTCGCCGGGGTCGTGGCCGAGGAGTCCGGCGTCGCCGCCCCAGCCCAGCAGGAATTCGAGGACGCCGGGCGCGAGCACCAGCTCCCGGGCCAGTTCGACCGGGGCCTCGCCGTAGGGGCGCAGCAGTCCGTAGCGGCGCAGCGGGCCGGCCGGGCCGAGGGCGCGGCGGCGGGCGAGTCGTGCCGCCGGGGCGCGGGCTCCGACGGCGACCAGCAGTTCCACGCTGGGCAGTCCCCGGTCGAGGTGGTCGACGATGTAGGCGTAGATCCGCTCGTAGGCACGGTCGAGTTCGGGTGCGGCGACCAGCAGCAGCGCGTCCTGGTCCGCGCGGGTCAGTCCGAACCGGGCGGCGAGCGCGTCCAGGGGCAGGGTCGTGCCGTCGGCGGACGCGCGGCGGCGCAGCTCCCGTTCGGCGTCGGCGTCCGGTTCCGCGGACTCTGAGTCGTACGGTTCCGAGACGTACGGCCCGGTCGGGGACTCGGGCAGGGACTCGGACAGGGCGTCCGCCTCGTCGAGGAGGACGGCGACCTGTTCGTCGGTGACGCAGTACGGGACCAGATCCGGGCGGGTGAGCCGGGCGGTGGTCTCCGCCCGGTGCGCGACGGCGGTCCGCAGCGCCCGGTGCAGACGGGCGAGCCGGATCCGCAGATGGTCCATCGCCGGAGGGTTCATGGCGGTCATCCCCCTGAGAAGGTGAGGGTGCGGCCGCCGAGCCACACCACGTCGGGCACATCGGCCAGCAGTCCGGAGCGGAGCAGATCGGCGTGCCGCCGTCCCAGCGGGACGCGGACCCGGACGGCGTCCGGCCCGAAGCGGACCGTGGCGTCCAGGTCGGCGAAGCGGGTCAGGGCCGTCAGCGGGTCCGGGGTCTCCCGGTCGCGCCAGAGGGTCCAGGCGATGGTGCTCAGTCCGAGGGCGGCGGCCAGGGCGACGCTGCGTTCCAGGCCGCCGTCGTCGGCGAGCGGCGCCGCGCGGCGTTCGGTGACGAGGGCGCGGACGAGCGCGGCGAGGCGTTCCGTGTGGTGGGGCAGCGCCGCGGCCGACCCGCGGTCCGGGGGTACGCCCCGGGGGCCCCAGAGAGCGGCGGGTCCGGGCAGCCTGGCGACCGGGTCGCCGCGCAGGGGCCGTACGGCGGTGAGGAACGGGACGCCCGCCGCGGCGAGTTCGCCGTAGGTCCCGGGCGGCAGCGGTCCGTCGCAGATCAGCACGGTCGGGCGGCCGCAGTGCCGCCAGTACGGGAGGAGTTCCGCCGCCCGCCGGGCCCAGGCGACGGGGAAGCCGCCCTGCGCGTCGACGAGCAGCAGCCGGTCGTCCGCGCCGGTGATCAGGAGCGGGTCGGCGGGGTCGTGCCCCCGGCAGACGGAGAGCGCGAGCACCGCGTCGAGCAGCGGGAGCGCGGGGCGCGCCAGGCGGGCGAAGTCGGTCAGCCGCTCTTCGGGGACGGGCCGTTCCAGCCCGGCGAAGGCGGCCGCGGCCTCGCGGTCCCGCTCGTCGCGCCGCCAGCCCCGGCCGGTCGTGCCCAGGACCTTGTACGCGAGCGCGGCGGCGTACAGGGGGGCCTGGTCGGCCAGTTCGACGGCGGCCAGGGCGGGGCCGAGGGCGTCGAGGTGGCCGATCCGCGCGAGCGGCCCGGTGAGCAGGAAGGGGAGCACGGACCGGATCCGCGCCTCTCCCGTCGTCGGGCCCAGGACCGCTCGGGCCCCGGGCGTACGGCCGGGGCCCGCGCCGGGTCCGCCGGCGGGCGGTCCGTCGGGGGGGTGCGCGCCGGCCGGTACGGCGAGGAGGTCCGCGAGGTCCGTGGGGCCGGCCGGGTCCGCCGTGGCGGCGAAGGCGGCGAGCAGCCGGGCGCGGAGGTCGGGTTCGCCGGGCGCGGCGCGGGCGGCGGGCGTCCGCGCGGGGTCGGTGGCGGCCGGGGCGGCTTCGGCGGGCGGCCGGGCCGGGTGCACGGGGTCGGGACCGGTGGCGGGGGGCGCGTCGGCGGGCGGCCGGGCCGGCGGCGGGTCGTCGGCGGCGGTGTGCGGTCGGCCCGGGGACGGGGCCGCGCTTTCGGTACGGGCGCCGGGGCCGTCGGGGTCCGTCGTCCCGGCCGGGCCCCGTCCGTCTTGGGGGGCGGACGGGCCGGAGTCCGCCGGCCGCCGGCTGTCGTCGGGCGCGCCGGGGCCGTGGAGGGCGCGCAGACAGAGGCGTACGGTCTCGGGCGGCAGCAGGGCGAGCAGGGCCTCCAGTTCGCCCCGTTCGGCGAGTTCGGCGAAGAGGTCGAGGGGCGCGACGGGCGGCGGCGGGGTCCAGGGGAATGATCCGGCCGTACGGGGTTCCGCCGGGGGCGCGGCGGCGGTGGAGGCGGGCGTCACGGCCCCCGGCCCGGCTCCGGACCCGGTCATGGGCCGCGTGCCGGTGTGGACCGCGAGGGACGGCGGGGCGCTCCGCGCTCCTCGGCCGGGTCCGGTCCGGAGGGTGACGGTGACCGGCCCGGTGATCTCCCGGTCCGGTCCGTCGGCGGTCAGCTGTTCCGCGAAGTGGTCGGCGAGCAGGTCCGGGAGGGCTTCGAGGGCCTGGTCGACCAGCCGCCGGGGGTCGGGTCCCCAGCTCCATCCGCCGCGCCGGACCACGGTCACCGTGCACCGGTGGACGGTGATCTCGCCGGGCGTCCGCCCGTCGGGTGCGCTCACCGCACCGCCGTGCGGAGGAGCCGGCCCGCCCAGCCGGTGACCAGGACCAGTACGCCGTGCTCGCTTCCCGGCGGCAGGGTCACCGGGAGGGTGACTCCGGCGGCCCCTTCCGGGATCTCGCCCGCGAGCAGACGGGTGTCCTGCCCGTCGGAGATCAGCGCGACCACGGGGGCGGCGCGGTTCACGGCGAGGGGCAGGGTGACGGTGAGACCGTCGCCCGCCAGGGAGACGCCCTCGCTCCAGGACGCCAGCCGCAGCAGCGCGGGCCGGGGCGCGCCCTCGGCCGGCCGGTCGACGCCGTGGGCCAGCGGGTCGGCGAGGACGCCGGGTTCGTCGTCGGCGGCCAGGACGGCGAGTCGCCGGGCGGGCAGCGACAGCGTCACGGTGCGGCCGCCGCCGAGGGAGACCCGCACCGGCAGCGCGCCGCCGACGAGGGCGGCCACATCGGCGGGCGCGTCGGCCCCGGTCAGGGAGAGCGCGCCCACCACATGGCCGGTGTCGGCCACGTACACCGCGGAGAGTGTCATCGTCAGCCACCGCCTTCGGTCGCGGCGACGGTCGCGAGGACGAGGAAGTCGACCGCGCCGGGCAGCTCGGTCACCTCGGCGGCGGGCGCGACGGGGTCGTACAGGCGGACCCGGCAGCGCACCCGGCGGTCCGGGTCCGCGGCGGTCTCCACCGGGCTGTGCAGGGTGGAGTCCGTCGTGGTCGTCGGCGCGCGCGGGGTGAGACGCGTGTGGAGGACGGCCCGGCCGTCGGCGATCTGTTCGGGGGTGACGCCCGCCGGGAGCGGGAGCAGCATTCCGTCGGTGGCGGTCCCGGAGACGACAGGGGTCGCGCCGGTGGCCGTCCGGCCGCTGAAGCTGCCCTCGATGGTCAGATTGCCGTTGGCCTCCAGGGTCATCAGCGGGGCGACCGTGCCGCTGCCCCGGTAGAGGCCGACGACCAGGCCGGGCTCCGCGCCGCCGGTGAGCACGAGCGCCGGTTCGCCCTCCTCGGCGGTCCGGGCGGTGCGCAGGGTGAGGGAGCCCGACCGGGCCGAGACGGTGTCGGCGCGGACGCCCGCGTACCGCGGAGCGACCCCGCGGGCGGCGGTCTCGACGCCGCTGAAGCGGCCGTCGGTCCAGCGGACGTAGCCGAGGAGGACGAGCATGCGGAGCGGCGGGTCGGCCGGGGGCGCGCCGATCGCGGGCGGGCGCTGTTCGGCGACGAGCAGTTCGTCGCCGAGGCGTCCGAAGAGGATCCGGTACGACTCCTCGGCCCGGGTGGGGGCCGCGGGGGCCGCGCAGGCGTCCGCGCGGGCGGCGGCGGACGGGTCCCGGTCGGCGGCGGTGAGGAAGACGGGGTAGGGCTCGTCGGTCGGCCGGTCCGCGCCGTTGACGTCGTCGAAGTCGCTCTCCCGCAGCACGACCGGGTCGGGGAGGACGATCTCGCGGCCGGCTCCGTCGACGGCGACGCCCGCCGAGACGCTCACCTCGACATGGCGGGCGCCGGTCAGCGGGTCGGTGCGGGGTTCCGCGGTGAGGCCGAGCCCTTCGGCGACGCCCCAGTCGTGGAGGTGGAGCGCGTGCCGGGCGGCGGCCGCGCGGCCGTACTCCACCGTGGCGGCGAGGTCGGCCGCGGACAGGATCTGGCCCTCGTGGAAGACGGGGCGCGTCGGGGCGGTCATGTGGTCTCACCGGATTTCGGGGTACGGGGGGCGCGGGGTTTCCGGGCGGGCGGGCCGGGCTGTCCGCCGGGTGCGTCGGCCAGGCGCTCCAGGCGCGGGCCGAGGCGTTCCGGCGGCTGTTCGCGGCGGGGGCCGGTCTGTTCGCGTACGCCGTCGAGCTGGGCGCGCAGCCCGTCCAGGGCGGCGGTCAGTTCGGTGACCCGGGCGCTGAGCAGGCGCAGTTCGGCCGGGCTGCCGGCCGGTTCGGCGGGTGCGGCGGGCCGGGGCTCCTCGGGCGCGGTGGGGAGCAGCAGGGCGAGCAGCTCCGCCAGTTCGCCTGTGGGCGTCGGGTCGTCGAGGAGCGCCTCGGCGTACGGCCGGGGCACCGGGCCCTCGGCGGGGATGTCGGGCGGCCGGTATTCGGGCAGCGGCCGGCAGCAGAGGCGTTCGGCGAGTTCGCGGACGCGGTGGAGGCGGGGCAGCCACGCTCCGTACGCCCAGCCGCCGGGCAGCACCTGTTCCCGGGCGGCGAAGCAGACGCGGACGACGTCGCAGTCGTCGAGTTCGACGCGGGCGAGGAGGATGTCGGCGCCGGTGCGGTCGGAGCAGGGCGGGACGGTGGCCGAGCAGGCGGCGTCGGTGACGAAGCGGAGGACGGCCGTGGTCAGCGCGGCGACGGCCTCGGCGAGTCGGCGCAGATCGACGGCGGTGACCGGTTCGGTGCTGCCGGGCGGCGGGGCGGGGAGCGGCCGGGGCGTGTCGATCCGGGCGGTGTCGGCGGGGAGGGCGCAGTCGGTGCGGGCGGGGAGGAGGTCGAGCCGGCCCAGCAGCCATGCGCGGATGAGGGCGAGGTCGCCGCGGAACTCGGTCCGCAGGGCGTGGCTCAGGGGGGCGCCCTGGGCGATCAGCCGCAGCTCCAGCGGCGCGTCCGGGGCTCCTTCGCCGGGTACGACGCGGGCCCGGGTCTCGGTGACGACGGCGCGGGCGATCGAGCGGCGGAGCGGGTCGGGCCAGACGGCCTCGGTGTCGGTTCCGGCGAGCCGGTCGCAGGCGGCGGCGAGGACGGCGCGGGCGTCCGCCGCTCGGGCGAGGTCGGGGTGTTCGCCGATGAGCCGGTCCCGTCCGGCCGGGTCGTAGGTGTCGAAGCGGGCGACGGCGGAGGCCAGGGCCCGTACCTGTTCGGTGGTCGCGCGGGCCTTCGCCGGGGCCGGGGGCCCGGTGTCGCCGTCGGCGCGCAGCAGGGCGAGGCTGTCGGCGTACCGCTTGGCGTCGGAGGCGTCGAACCGGAAGGTCCGGCCGGGTGCGAGGGAGGCGGCGTGGAGGGCGTCCGCGTACTGTCCGAGCCGCCGGTCGCGGCGGCGGGCGTCGTCGGCCCGGGCCGGGTCGCCGAGGGCGGCCGTCAGCCGGGCGCCGGGGTCGTGGCCGCGGCGGTGGCCCGGGTCGGGGCCGACGCTGAAGCGGAATCCCTCCTGGAGCCGGGAGGGGACGCATCCGGGCGAGGGGCAGGGCTCCTCGGTGGCGTACGGGGTGACCGGCTCGATCTGGTTCTCCTCGTACCGGACGAAGAGGCCGTAGCGGCGCGGTGCGCCGTCCTCGCAGGGGTCGCCGCAGTCCACGCCGAGGGCGGCGACGCGCTGTTCGCGGACGAGCGCCCGGACGTCGACGCGTTCGGCGCAGGGGACGACGATGTCGCGGCCGTCGGGGTCGAGCGCGTGGCCGGGCCGCACCAGCACGGCGCCGCCGCCGCAGGGGTCGCAGGCGACTTCGAGGCCGCAGACCACCCCGGGGCCGTACAGCGACCGGTTGTGCAGCCTGTTCTTGGCGGTCGTGTAGTCGATCAGCAGCCCGAGGTCGTCCTCGGTGAGCAGCTGTCCGGCGAAGAAGCGCGGCCGGACGAAGGGGGACGAGCGGGACGGGTCGCCCCCGCAGCCGCATCCGCATCCTGTTCCCATGATCAGCGCTCCTTCACGAAGAACCAGCTCTCGAAGACGTCTCCGCCCGATCCGGTGCCCGAGGTCCAGGGGCCGTATCCGGACGGGGGCAGGGCGCAGGGCCCGGCGTCGGGGCTCGCGCCGGTGTCGGCGCCGGTGTCCGGGGAGGTGTCCGTCCCGGCGGCGACAGCCGGGACGCGCCCGCCGACGTTGGTCCCGTCGACCGGTCGGCAGCAGCGGTCGAGGAGGAAGGCGGCGCGGACGCTGATCAGCACGCGGTCGCCGTCCTGGAGCGTCTCGCGCGTGGTCTGGCGGTAGCGGAAGCGGTCGGTGAACTCCCGCGAGCCGTCCGGCTCGGTGAACGCGCCGCCCATGTACCAGGTGGAGGCGTTGCGGCCCGCGCCTCCCTCGATCACCTGGATCTCCACCACTCCGGGCCGCAGTGTGTCGGCCCGGACGCCGTCGGAGAACCGCACGAGGAGCCCGCCGTTCTCGTCGTGGGTGCCGAGCAGCGCCCGGGCCTCCTCGACGGTGTACGTGTGGCCGTGCCGCCAGCTCACTCCGGTGATCACGACGGGGACATGACGGCCGAACGGGCGGCGGACGTCCATCCGGATCCGGTCGGCGCGCACCGGCTCGTACGGACGGACGCCGTCGATCCTGGCCAGCCAGAGCACGGTGTGCTCGCACCGGGAGCAACAGGCGTCGCAGCGCTCCTCCTTGGGCGGTTCGCAGCCGGTCACCCGGACCGTGTAGCACTCCTCGGTCCATCCGAACTCGTGGTCGGCGGTGTCGGCGCAGCCGTCGTTGTAGACGGCGCGGGTGGGCTCGACGGGCCGTTCGCCGTACTGGACGCCCACCCAGACGGTGTCGGTGTCGCGTTCGTCCGGGGGCAGCGCCTTCCAGAGGTCGACCGCGCAGCCGCCCCGGACGACGACCTCATGGCCGTCGCAGTCGACGGCGAGGCCGGGGGTGATCCGTACGACGGCCCGCCGCCGGGGGCGTCCCGGGCCGTCCCACCCGGAACCGTCCGGCGCCTCGAAGGGTTCGGCGTCCGGCGGCCCGTCGGCGGGGGCGGGCTGCCCGGGGCCGTCCGGGCAGCCGTCCCCGGGGCCGGGTGCCGGCTCCACCAGCAGTCCGCAGACCACTCCGTGGCCCAGCAGCGCCCGCAGACGCAGCTTCAGCTTCTCCCGGTGGTAGTCCTGTTCGCGCTGGAAGTCCCTGGCTCCCAGCATCTGGCCGTGGAAGTACCGCAGTCTGCGCAGCGGGGGTGCGTCGAACCCCGCCGGCCGTGTCCCTGGCTCCGTCATCGCCCTGTCCTCTCACCAGACCTGTGTGTGCACACCGACGCCGGAGACGACTCCGGCGATCACCCCGTGGCGCGCTCCTCGCGGCCCCGGTCTCAGCACCCCGTCACGGTTCAGCCGAAGGGGGCGTTCGCCGCCCAGCACGGGCGGCGGCAGGGGGACGAAGGCGGTGTCCACGCCGACCGCGGACCGGGAGCCGACCACGAATCCCGCGCCGCCGGTCCGTACCGACGCGGCCGTGTGCGCGGGCGCCTGCCGCGCGACCAGCCGCCGCAGCGCCCGCTCGTCCGCCGCGCCGGCCGGCAGCAGGAGGCGGAACCGGTGCGCGTGGGCGGTGAGCGGATCGCCCTCGGGATCGCCGAAGGAGTGCAGGGGAGCCGCGCCGAGCGCCGAGCCGCCCAGCCGGAACCGGCTCGCCGACCGGCCGAACAGCCGGACCGCGCCCAGTCCCGGTCCGGTGGCTTCCGCCGTCTGTCGGATCCGTGCCCAGCGGCGATCGGCGGCGAGTTCGTCGATGACCGGGACGGCCCCGAACACGATCCGCACCGCCTCGGCCAGCGCCCAGGGCGTGCCCCGCCGCCGGTACAGCGCCGGGGCGGCGGCCAGCAGCGCGCGCCGGGTGGGCGCGTCCCAGCCGGCCTCGAAGGACAGGCCGAGCAGTCCGGCGAGCCAGGGCAGCACCCGGTCCGGCACTCCGGCGGGGTCGAGGAGTGCGGGATACCGTTCGATCACCCGGTCGAGTTCGGCCAGTGAGGCGTCGAAGAGCGACAGGAACCGTTCGGTGAAGTCGTCGGCGGCCGGGTCCTGGCGGAACGCGGGCGGCAGCAGGTCGGCGCTGGTCGTCCGGGGGAAGTCCAGCCGGATCCGGCGGACGGCCGGGGTCGCGCGGCCGTCGCCCGACAGGCTCAGCCGCAGCCGCAGAAAGCGTCCCGGCGGCTGGTCGACGAGGAAGTCGGTGACGCCGGGAGGGGCGCTCTGCCAGTCGGCGGCCTCGTAGCGGCCGTCCTCCGAGACCACGATCCGCACGGCGGCGGCGGTGCCGGCGGGGAGGTCGGCGTCGACGCGGACCCGGTGCCAGCGGCAGCGCGAGACACCGCTGTCGATCAGACGGGTCAGGGCGGAGCCGGAGACGACACGGTCGGCGGGGTCGGGCGGCGGGGCGTCCCGGGGCCGGCCCCGCCAGTCGAAGCAGCGGTCGGCGGTGGCGTCGGGGCCGCGCTCGCGCAGACAGAATCCGGCGTCGTCGGCGAGGACGAGCGCGCCGGCCGGCAGGGCGGCGGCGAGTTCGCCGGCCGTGACGGCCGTGAACGGGCGGCGCGGGCCGCCCCGGTGGATCCGCAGCCGGCCGCCGTCGTCGGCGAGCAGCCAGACCGTCCGGCCGGGGCCGGACCGCAGACCGATGATCTCGCCGCGTACGCCGGTGCGGAGCAGTCCCCGGAATCGGCCGGCCGAGCTGTACCGCCGCAGATCCGTGTCGCCCTCGCAGGCGATCAGGACCTCGTCGTCGGGCGCGGGCGCGGCCCAGCGCGCTCCCCGCAGCGAGATCTCGCCCGCGAGCTGATCGCCCTCGCGCCGCCACACCCGGACCCGGCCGGACTCGACCACGGCCAGCCGCCGCCCCCGGGCGGCGATCGACACCGCGCCGCGCGGCGGTCCGGGCGCGCGGCCGGCGGGCCGTACGGGGAGCCAGCCCTCCCCGCAGACGTCCCGGCGCAGCAGCCACGGCCGGCCGGGCGCGAGCAGGTACCAGGAGCGGGGTGTGCGGCCCGGGGCGAGCCGCCGGTCGGGGAACCAGGGCAGCAGTCCGCTCCTGGCGGGGCCCTCCGGTTCGGGGCCGCGATGGGCCAGCCGGACCCCGGCGGGGTCGTCGAAGCCGATGAGGCCGTGCGACTCCTGCTGGTCCCAGCCGACGAAGGCGTCGAGCAGCCGGAAGGTCGCGGCGGACGGTGCGCAGGTCATGGCCGGTCTCCCACGGGGATCAGCAACGGGCGTTCCGGCCGGACGAGATGGTGCGGCGCGAGCGCGTGGTCGGCGCCGGACGGCAGCCGCTCCCCCTCGACGACGAGCGCGAGCCGGGACACGGCCAGGACTCCGTCGACGCTCAGCAGCCGCCGGAGGAGCGCGGTGTGCCGCACCGCGCCGCCGAACGGCCAGCCGGCGCCGTCCTCGCCGCCGCGCAGCGGATCGAGGTAGCCGGTGAGCGCGCCGGCCGCGCGGGCCAGCACGCCGGCGCGGTCCTGGTCCGGGTCGAGCGTGAGACGCGCCTCGGCGCCGACGCGGCGGTAGCGCGCGGCGGCGGCGACGACCGTGACGCCGGCCGGGGCGGCGGTCCGGGCGAGATGGCTCGCGACCGCGCGCAGCGTCTCGGCGGTGGGGTCGGGGATCCCTTCGGCGCCCCGGTCGCCCGACGGGGACGCCACGACGAGGACGCCGACGACGCCGGGGATGGGCGCGCCCGCGTACTCGGGGTGGAGACCGGGCACGCCGTGGGCGCGGGCCACCGAGGCGCCGGGGGCGCGCAGGGCGAGCAGTCCGTAGTCGGCGGGGGCCACGGCCCGGGCCCGGGCGCGCAGTTCTCCGACGCCCCGGCGGATCGCGTCGGCGTCGCCCTCGTGGTCCGAGCCGCCCGAGGCCGGGAAGGGGTTGGTGACGCCGGTGACGTGGGGCAGCGCGGTGACCACGGCACTGACGGCTCCGGCGCGTACGGCTCCGGCGGCGCCGCCGCCCACGCGGTAGCGCACGGCGCGGACGTTGCGGAATCCGGCCGGGACGGCCGCGCCGTGCACTCCGTCGCCGAAGGCGATCTCGCCCGTCTCGTGGTCGACGGTGAACACCCGGTCGTCGGGGCCGTGTCCGGCCAGGCTCTCGGTCTCCCGCCACCGGGACGCGGCCCCCGCCGTCGCGGTGCCGAACACATCGTCGCCCGGGTCGCCGTCGACCTCGACGACCACCGACCCGGCGAGGATCGGGACCTGGCTCAGCGTCATGGTCCGTGCGGCCCCCGAGGGGTTGCCGAGCGGCCGCAGCGGTTCGTTCCGCACGGTGCGGGCGGCGGTGGCGGCGACCGTGTTCAGCCGCAGCCCGCGCAGGACCGGCGCGGGGCGGGCGAACGCGCCGTGGGCGATCCGCACCCGCAGCCACCGCAGCGGGGGCCCCGGCAGCCCCGGGGCGTTCCCCGGCCGCCAGGAGCGGGGGACGCTCAGTTCGACGGTTCCGTCCGTCCGCAGTCCGTCCGTGCCGTCGCGTTCGACGCCGAGGGGTACGAAGCGGTCGCCGTCCAGGGCGTCCCAGCGCAGCAGCGGTGCGAGCGGCGGCAGGGGCGCCGGGCCGCCGGCGGCCGCGGGCGCGGGCGGGGCGGCGGCGGTCACGAAGCCCAGGGACAGCCGCGGATGGGGGCCGGCCGCTCCGGCGAGCGCGATCCACAGGGCGTCGCCCGGTTCGGGGTCACGGCCGAACGGCGGGAAGGGGCGGCCGGGCCCGGCGGGCCCGAGCGGAAGCGGTTCGAGCCGTCCGGACTCCTCCGCGGCGAGGGCGGCGAGCGTGGCGGGCGTCGCGTACAGGTCCTGGTCGGTCTCGTAGATCACCTGGCCCGCCGGTCCGGAGGCGGCGGCCTGGAAGCCGGCGGGGACGAGGACGGACGCGCCGTCGGGCGGGCTCACGGTGAACTCCAGCAGGGCGGCGGCGACTCCGGCCGGCCGGCGGCGCACCCCCGCGGTCGCGAGCTGTTCGGCGAGGATCTTCTCGGGGAGCCGGTTCGCCCGGGTGAGCACGGGTTCGATCTGGGCGCCGAAGAGCCGGACGAGCGCGACCCCGGCGTCCTGGCGGTCGGGATCGGTCCAGTCGGGGGTGAATCCGGCGATCCGGGCGCGTACGCGGGCCCGGGCCGTCTCCCGGGTCGCGTCGGCCGGTTCGGGCTGGACGCCGGTCGGTCCGGGGCCGGGCACGAGCCGGCCCTCGGCGTCGGCGGGGGCGTCCCGCTCCCACCACACCGCGTCGCTCATGACAGCCCCTCCCCCGGTTCGGCGGCGGGCACGACCCGGGTGCGGATCGTGCGCGGCACGGGCAGCTCGCCGGGGCGCAGCCGTACCTCGGCGGAGGTGTCGCCGGGTTCGTCGCCGTCGAGGCCGACGGCGACGCCGGAGACGTCCGCCAGCCGGCCGAGGGCCCGCTGCGCGATCCGCAGCAGGGCGGACGGGCGCAGCGGTTCGCCGAACGGCCAGCCGTCCCCGTCCTCGCCGCCGACGAGCGGATCGAGGAAGCGGCGCAGCGCCGAGGCGGCCGCGGCGAAGGCCCGGGGGCGGTCGGCCGGTTCGCCCGCGAGGTCGATCCGGAGGGCGACCTCGCGGTAGTCCGGGGCGCGGACGAAGACCTCGGAGGTGAGCAGCCGGGCCTCGCCGAGGCGGGCGGCGACCGCGCCGAGCAGGCCCGGGTCGGGGCGCGGGGCGGCGACGAAGTCCTCGCGGGCGGGGTCGTCCCTGGGCGCGAGGGGGACGACGCGCACGGTCACCGCGCCGGGCACGGTGGCGCACGGGTGGCCGGGGTGCTCGCCGACGGACGCGTGGGCGCGGGCGACGGCGACGCCCGGGGTCGTCCGGGCGAGGGTGACGTAGTCGTCCGCGGTGACCGCGCGGGTCACCTCGCCCAGCGCCCCGGCCGCGCGCCGGCGCGCCTCGGCGACGGTCTCCGGCTCCTCCCCGCCCGAGGCCCGGACGAGATTGGCGGCCACGAGCCCGTCCGCCCCGGGCGGCGGGTCCCCGACGGGCAGCCAGTTGCCGGTGATCCCCCCGTTCCCGGCGCGGCCGCCGCCCACGGCGTACACGACGCGGACGTCGGGGGCCGCGGGTCCGGCGGGGCGCGTTCCGCTCCGGCCGCCCGGGCCCGCGCGGCCGGGCGCGGAAGGGCCCGTCGTACCCGGAGCGGTAAGACCGGACCCGACCGCTCCGGACTCCGGGGAGTCGGCCGGAGCGTCAGGGTCCGGGCAGTCGGACGCCGAGCCCGGGTCCGGCGACGCGGGCACACCGCCGCCCGCCGGGACCTCCGGCGACGGCCCTCCGGGTACGGAAGACGACGGGCGGGCGGGTACGGAAGGCGACGGGCGGGCGGGTACGGCGTCGGGGCGCGGGGCTTCGCCCGCCCGGGAAGCGGCGGGGGCGGGCGCCGGAGCGTCGTCCGGGCCCGTTCGGTCGGGGGCGGGAAGGACCGTGTGGCCGGGCGCGGGCACGGGAGGGAGCGGATCGCCGGGCGCGGGAAGGGCCGGATCGCCGGGGGCGGTGTCCGGGCGGGGGATGCGGCCGGTGAGGCCGTCGCCGAAGACGAGCGCGCCCTCGGCCCGGTCGAGGAGGAAGACGCGTTCGGTCGGCGAGCCGAAGGTGAAGTCCGGTTCGGGCCGCCACTCCTCCCCCGCGAGCCGCAGGGCGGCTTCGAGCAGACGGCCGGCCGCGTCGGGCAGTACGAGGCGCCGGCCCGGCAGTTTCAGCCAGGCGCCGAGCTGTGCCGCGAGGTCGGCGCCGTCGGCGGTGTGCTCCCGGCGGTGGCGGGCGGCCGAGACGTTGACCGCCAGCTGGAGCAGCCGGGGCGGCACGGTGAAGGTCGCGGCCGGGGTCGACAGCAGCAGTCCTCGGTCGCGGGTGGTCCAGCCGGACGGCGGGCGCAGCCGGACGACGCCGGACCGGCGGAGTCCGGCGGTGCCGTCCTCGACCTCCTCGAACGCGCCGGTGACATCGGTGCCGGGCCGGAACCAGGACCAGGTCAGCCGGGCGGGCGGGGGCACGCCCTCGGTCGCGCCGGGCAGCCACGACGGGACCGAGGCCGCGGGCGCGTCGATCTCGACGAGGAGGGAGAGCGGTCCGGGCGCGGGCAGCGCGCCGGTGAGCGGGAGGGTGAACCGGGCCCGCGCGGCGGATCCGTCGCTCGCGAGCAGGGGCACTCCCCGGCGGGCCCGCAGATCGGCGGTGCGGTCGCGGTCGGTCTCCACGGTGATCTCGCCGCCGGGGTCGAGCGGGCAGACGGCCACGTCGTCGTCGAGGGTGAAGACGACGCGCTCCAGCGGGTCCCGGGACAGCGCGGTCCCGGCGGGGACGACGGGGACGGCGCGGAGGGGACCGCCGGAACCGTCGGCCGGGCCGGCGGTCTGCTGGAGCACGGTGGCCGCGGCGCGCGCGGGCCGGGGCGGGTCGAGGCCGAGGAGCCGCAGCACGGCGACGACGAGCGCGTCCGGCGTCTGGTCCAGCCAGTACAGCCGCTGTTCCAGCAGATGCGCGAAGAGTTCCAGCAGGGTGATCCCGGGGTCGGCGGGCGCGTGCAGCGTCCAGATCCCGTCCGATTCGGCGGGGACGCGGCGGCGGACGGCCGTCATCATGGCGTCCCAGGTGAGATCGTCCAGCTTCGGCGCGGGCAGGGTCACGGTGTGCTCCCGGTGAGACCGGCGTAGAACGGGAAGACGAGATTGGCCCGGGTGTTGCTGCGCCGGATCCGGTAGACGACCGAGACGGTGACCCGGGACTCGTCGGCGGGGTCGGCCTCCGCGCGGACCTCGTCCAGCTCGACGCGGGGCTCGTGGGCGCGGACCGCTTCGGCGATGGAGCTCTCCAGGTCGCGGAGGTTCTGCCCGCTGCCGGGGGCGAACACGGACTCCTGGGCGCGGGTGCCGAAGTCGGGCCGCATGACCCGTTCGCCGACGCCGGTGAGGAGCAGCGCCCGCAGACAGTGTTCGATGCTCTCCTCGCCGACGGCGTAGCCGAGCCGTCCGGCCTCGTCGGGCAGGATCGGGAAGCGCCAGCCGGCGCCGAGGAACTCCTCGCTCATGCCGTTCTCGCCTTCTTGGCGAGGACGGCGGGCGTCAGCGGGGGCGCGGGCGGGCCGGTGGGTCCGGCGGCGGTCGGGTGGGTGTGGGTGTTGAAGGCGGTGAGCAGGGCGTTGCCGAGGACGAGCGGTTCGGTGGCGCCGCCGCCGAGGTCGATGGAGGGCGAGTCGACGGTGATCTTCGGCGCGGTGAGGGTGATGTCGCCCTGTGCGGAGATCCGCACGCTGCCGCCGTCGGCGGCGGTGATGCGGATCTCCTTGCCTCCGTCGTCGAGTTCCACCACGTGTCCGGCGGCCGAGGTGATCCGTACGGCGGCCCGGGAGGCGTCGTCGTCGAGGAGCACCTCGTGGCCGTGGCGGGTCCGGACGATCTTCTGGTCGCGTCCCCGGGTGCGGGCGGTGGGCGGTTTGTCCGCGCCGTTGTAGAGGCCGCCCAGGACGATCGGGAAGCGCATGTCGCCGTGGACGAAGGCGACGAGGACCTCGTCGCCCTTCTCGGGGACGAACAGCGTGCCGTAGCCGCTGCCCGCGTACAGCTGGCTGACCCGGCACCAGTCGGTGACCGTGGTCCCGTCGAACCACGGGAACGTCAGTCTGACGCGGCCCTCGTCGTCGCCGTCGCTCTCCACGACGAGCGCCTCGACGACGCCGTAGTACCGCTTGTCGGTGGAGCGGGCGCGGGGCGTGGTCCTGGTGGTCACTGGTCTCCCTGGTGGATCCGCCGGCCGGTGAACTGGGTGAAGAATCCGCTGGTGTTGAGCGTGTGCTCGACGCGTTTGACGAAGTACGTGCCGGAGAAGCGCCGCCCGAGCCCGTAGATCTCCAGGTTGTCGCCGGGCCGCAGTTCGGGCAGGCCGGCGATCCGGCCGGTGGCGGTGATGAATTCGTACGCCCGCTCCCGCAGCAGGCTGATCGCCAGTTCGCGGGCCTCCTGGTCGCTGCCGACGGGTGCGTCGACGAGGACTTCCTGCCGGCCCTGGAGGGTGCTCTCGGCGACCTGGGGTCCGCTCTGGCCGTCGGCCGTGTTCTGTCCGGCGGGGAGGTTCTCCGCGGTCGCGGTGAAGGCGATCGGCTGTTTGGTACGGGGGTCCCAGCCGCGCACGGTGAGCTTGCCGACCTGCTTGGACACGGTGAGGGTGGGGGTGAAGTCGAGCAGGTTGGGGATCAGTCCGGCGGGCAGCGCGGTGGGGCCGGTGGTGAGTCCGGGCGCGTAGGCGAGCCGGTACACGCGGACGGGGCGGCCGTCGCGGCCGTCGGTGGGGCTGATGAAGTACAGGGTGTCCTCGCCGGAGGCCGGGTCGGGGAGGATGTAGCAGTCGAAGTCCAGCCGTTTCGCGCGCTCCATGAGGAAGCTCGCGTCGTCCTGGTTCTTCTGGACGACGCGGTCGTGGGCGGGCCCCTGGCGGGTGACCTCGATCCGCAGATGGTTGCGGCGGGCGATCTCCTCGGCGATCCGCCAGTCGGGGAGATTCCGGTAGATCTTGACCTCGTTCTCGGCCGGTTTGCGGTCCTTGAGCCGCAGCAGTCCGTCCACTCCGCTGACGGCGACGGTCGGGGAGGCCCCGTCGGTGAATGTGGGGCTGAGGGTGCTGATCGTCCCGGTGGCGACGGTGAGCAGTCTGTCGGCGTAGCCGAGCCGGACCGAGACCCGTCCGCCGAGCCGCAGACTCGGCGAGTCGCTGTGCTTGAACGTCAGCCGCTCGTCGTCCCAGTTGTTGAGCGTCAGATCGAAGCCGGACATCTCGTCGAGGTCCCGGTTCACCTTGATGTCGATGATGTCGTTCTTGGTGGCGGGGTCCATCTCCAGGCCCTCGACGCGCACCTCGAACTCGGGCGCGTAGCGGTCCGGGGAGGCGACTTCCGGCGCGGGGGTGCTCATGGCGCGCTCCTCAGGGCAGCCGGGGCACGGTCAGCACCCGGCCCGGCCGCAGATCGCGGGGATCGGTGATCCCGTTGGCGCGGGCCAGTTCGCGCCAGGCGTCGGGCCTTCGGTAGACGGCGGCGGAGATGCCGCTGAGCGTGTCGCCCCGGCGCACCACATAGCTCTTCTCGACGGTGGGCGAGGAGAACGGCCGGTCGGCGACCTGGAGCGCGGCCGGGCGGTACTCCTTGAGCGTCAGGTCCACCAGGGCGCGCAGCGGCACGCCGTCGGTGTGGAAGAGCTGGTAGTTGACGTCCATCTTCTCCACGACGCCGGTGAAGACCGCCTCGTCCCAGACGAAGCGGACGATGGGCGGGGCGTGTTCGCGGCTGTCGGGGCGCAGCAGGTCGCGCAGGGCGTTCACATACGCGGTCCGGACGTTCTCCAGGGTGTCGGAGGTGTCGAGGAGGGCCTGGACGGTGAGGGTCTCCGAGCCGCCGCGGACGTACTGGATCGGCGGTGTCTCCAGTCCGGGGACGGTGATCTCGGCGAAGGTGTTGCTCTTGCTCAGCTTGTAGTCGGTGGGGTTGAAGCGCAGGGGGATGCGCCGGCGGCGTTCGTCGGCGATCACCGGGCGGACGATCTCCAGCCGGGCCCGGGCGGCGCCCTGGCCGGCGAAGGAGACGGGCGTCACGCTCATGAGGGGTCCTCCCCGTCGCCGAACCTGCGTTCGCCCTCGGTGGCGCGGGCGCGGGCCCGGGCGTCCTCGTACAGCCGGGACCAGGCCTGGATGTGCTGGTTGAAGAGCCGGGTGAAGACGGCGGCGTCGTCGCCCTCGACCTGGAGGCGGACTTCGAGATGGTGGATGATCAGCTTCGGCACTCCGGTCACCTCCTTCGGTTCGGCGGCGACGGCGGAGTCGCCACGGGGTCGCGGAGGACCTGGGTCAGGCCCTCGTGCGCCAGTTCCAGGCTTTCGACGGCGACGGCGCTCTGTTCGGCGTGGAGATCCGGTCCGCTCCACTTCGCGGCGAGGCCGCCGTGGAAGGCCCAGGCCGCGCCGGGGATCCCGTCCGGGCCGAGGACGATCACCGCTCCGTCGCGGCGGGCGCCCAGGGAGTCGCCGAGTCCGGCCCGGTACCAGTCCCACAGCCCGGGGCCGCGGATCACTCCGCGTTTGAGGACGATCCGGTTCCAGGTGTGGCGCAGCGGCAGCTGGTGCACCGAGTCGTTGCGGCCTCCCTCGGGGTAGCCGGTCACCTCCAGCTGTGCGCCGAGGCCGGTGACCTCCTGGAACGCTCCGGAGGCGACCAGCGGCAGCAGCAGGGCCTGGGCCGTGGGCAGATAGGCGTCGCCGGGGTCGAGCGTGACCAGGAAGCGGTACTTGGGCAGCGGGTCCGGTGTCATGCTTCGATCACCTCCAGTCCGCGGTCCTGGCCGAGGACCAGTCGCAGCCGAATGAATTCCATGGGGACGGCGGGGGCGACCTCGATCTCGCAGACCACCTGTCCCGGGTCCTGCTCCGGCGGGTTGTTGGTGTCGTCGCACACCACCCGGAAGGCGTGCTCGGGCCGGGTTCCGGCGAGCGCGCCGGCCCGGTGGGAGGCCAGCAGTACGGAGGTGACCGCCCGGACCAGGGTGAGCCGCAGCTCGGGCGAGTTGAGGTCGAACACCAGGGGGCTCGCGACCCGGCGGACGGCGCGCACCAGCAGGTGCGTCAGCCGCCGGTGGGCGATCCAGCGGGTGCGGGGGTCGGCGGACAGGGTGCGGCCGCCCCAGATGGTGAGGCCGCGGCCCCTGGTGCAGCGGAGCAGGTCGACGCCCGCTTCGAAGAGCCGGGCCTCCTGGGGCGCGGGGTAGGCGGCGGCCAGGTCGACGGCCTCCAGGATCACGGCGTTGGCCGGGGTGTGGTGCGGTCCGCGCTCCTGGTCGAGCCGGGCGATGACGCCGAGGACGTGTCCGGACGCCGGTACGGTGCGGACGCGGTTCCCGTCGGGGACGCGCAGCGGCGGGTGGTACAGGGCCGCCGTGCTCAGCGGCTCCGTGCCGGCGGCCGCGGCGAGGGAGTCCACCCAGGCCACCGCGGAGTCGACGGCGGTGAGCGCGGGCGGGACGTCCAGCACGACGAGGCGGTCCAGCAGCGGGTGCGTGGTCCGCAGGAGTGCGCCGACCAGGTCGGTGTGGGCGGCTCCGGTCAGATCGCCGCCGAGGTCCGGCAGGGCGACGAGGGCCGGTTCGGGGAGTTCGGCCTGCGCGGCGACGGCGGCGGTGTAGGCGGGCGGGCCCGGCGGCGCGTCGCAGCCGCCGGAGAGGGTGAGGTCCCAGGACCGCGAGATCGGGCCGGGCGGTCCGGGCGGCGGGGCGGGCCCGTCGGGGATCAGCCGGATCAGCCGGGACGCGGTGAGCCGTTCGGCGATGTCGGCGGGCGGCAGACCGGGGAAGGTCTCCGGGGGTTCGCCGGGCACCAGGACGCGTACGGTCACCGTCGGCGGGCCGGCGACGGTGCTGGAGCGGTGGCGGACGGCGATCCGGCCGCCGTTGGCCCAGCTTCCCGGGCTGGTGGCGACGGCCAGGTACCGCTGGGCGGCGAAGCCGCGCACCGGGCCGGGCGTCCAGACCGTCCGCGCGGCGCCGGCGGGCCCGGTGACGCGCAGCACCCAGGCGGTGCGTCCGCCGTTCTCGAAGAAGCCGCGCAGCGCGTAGGGGGTGGCGGCGGAGCCGTCCGGCGGGCCGAAGACGCCGACGACGTCGTTCCAGCTCTCCACCCGGACCGGCGTGCCGGCCGGTCCTCGGCGGAACCGGCCGAGGAAGACGGCCACGTCCGTGCGGAGCGGCTCCTCGCCGGAGCCGCGCGGCGGGAGCGTCAGGGATACGCCGGGAAGCGCGTCGCCGGTCATGTCAGACGTCGATCTCCAGCTTCTCGACCGCGAGCACCAGGGTCTCCATGGCGATCTCGTTCTTGGCGGCGCTCAGCGTCGGGCCGGTGTACTTGGTGGGCCAGGCGCGGTCGAAGTTCCAGCGCATGGCCTCCTGGCGGTTCTCGTCGAGCATCACGATCGAGCCGGAGGTGCGCCGCACCTTGCCGTTGAGCGCCTCGACGACCCAGTTCCAGAAGCCGACATGGCCGGTGACGCCGCGTTTGAAGGTGAGGTTGGTGTACTTCTTCAGCCCCGGGATCTTGCGGACCGTGATGTCCTCGCTGCCGTTGCGGTACTCGATCGGCGTGATCTCCACCTCCAGGCCGCTGGCCTCGGTGAAGGATCCGCTGACCGCGACGCCGTCGTCGCTGACATTGGTCACGATGATCTGGAAGTTGTAGGAGGCGTACGGATCGTCTCTGGTCACGGGTGGCATGGCGGCTTCTCCTCGGTCGTTCAGGCGAGTTGGGTCTCGCGGGTCTTCTGCTGGATCCGGAAGATCACGAACTCGGCCGGGAAGACCGGCGCGACCCCGATGACGCAGATGAGCCGGCCGTTCGCGAGGTCGTCCTCGGTCATCGTGGTGCGGTCGCAGGCGACGAAGAACGCCTCGTCGGCGGTGGTTCCGGCGAGGGCGCCGCTTCGCCAGACCGTGGTGAGGAAGTTGGCGACCGTCTGGCGGACCAGCGCCCACAGCGCCTCGTCGTTGGGTTCGAACACCACCCACTGGGTGCCCTCGTCGATCGACTCCTCCAGGTAGAGGAAGAGCCGCCGGACGTTCACGTACTTCCAGGAGCTGTCCGAGGACAGGGTGCGCGCGCCCCAGACGCGGTGGCCGAGGCCGGGGAAGAAGCGGAGCGCGTTGATGCCTCTGGGGTTCAGTACGTCCTGGTGGCGCCGGGTGATGTCCTGGGCGATGCCGTCGGTGGCGCGGATGCCCCGGATGACGGTGTTCGCCGGGGCCTTGTGCACACCGCGCTCCACGTCCACCCGGGCGTAGACGCCGGCCAGATGGCCCGAGGGCGGGACTTCCACGTCGCGGCCGGTGAGCGGGTCGCGGGTGACCAGCCAGGGGTAGTAGAGGGCCGCGTACTTGGTGTCGAAGCGCTCCCGGAAGGTCTGGACGCCCTCGATGTCGAGGCCGTCGCGCGGGTCGAGGACGGCGAATCGGTCCTTGAGCTGTTCGCAGTGGGTGACCAGGGCCGATTCGACGGTGCCCGACCACATGCCGGGCACGGCGCAGACGGCGACCTCGTCGATGTCCTCCAGGGCGACGATTCCGGTGCGCTGTCCGCTGCCGCCGTCGACGCCGGTGAAGTCGCCGACGCTCAGCCCGTCGTGGGCGTCGTCGCCGCCCGCCAGGGTCAGCCAGGAGCCGGTCTCCGGTACGGGGAAGGCCGCCGGGTCGGTGGAGAGTCCGGGCAGGACGGCGGCCCGCACCAGCCGGGAGCGGTCCGCCAGGGCGGTCGTCAGCAGCGCCGGGGAGTCGCCGGAGAGCCGGAGATTGTCGAACGTCTCGGTGACCGTGCCGCCGGACGGGTCGGTGAAGCGGGTGCTGACCTGCGCCTCGATCAGCTGGATCCGGTCGGTGTCGAAGTATGTGCCCGGGAGCGGTTCGTCGAGGGTGACCAGGTCGTCGGCGATCGAGACGACGTTGCGCACGGTCAGCTTCGTGCCGTCGTCGAGCTGGACGACCGCGCCCCGGTAGAGCCGGCTCGCGCCGCCGATCCGCAGGGTCCGGGCGGGCGCGGTGTTGCCCCGCCGCACCCGGCGCACGGTCAGCCCGGCCCGCCACGGCGGATGGACGGCGCCGTCGGGGAGCGTCAGGGTGACGGTCCCGCCGTCCGGCCGGCCCGCCTGGACCTTGAACCGGTCGGGGCCGATCTGCGCCCAGAGGTCGGCGGGGAGTTCGTCGGGGTCGAGTCCGCTCGCGGCGGCGACGGTCACCGTCGCGCTGTCGGCGGCCGCGTCGGCGGTGAGGCGGGTGATGAACTGCGGCCCCTCCCGCGGATCCGGCAGCACCGGCAGCGAGGCCCCGGACACCGGCAGGACCCGGACCTGGACCGCCCCGCCCCAGGAGCCGGGGCTGATCGCGGAGAAGCCCAGCGTCGGTTCCGTACCGAGCGTCCCCGCCCGCGCGTAGTCGCCCCGGGCCGTTCTGACGCCGGCGGGCAGGCGCGCGTCGAGTTCGACGCGGCGGGCGGCCACGTCGTACGCGACGACCGTGGCGGCGTGAAGGCTCTGCCGGTCGTCGCCCCGGAAGATCTCGATCCGCTGGCCGACCCCGGTGAAGCCGAGAAGATGCCCCAGCTCCAGACCGGTCGCGCCCGGCGCCGCGTCGGCGGCGATCCGGCTGACCAGTCCGTGGCCGAGCGTCCCCGACGCGGGCGTGGCCCGGCCGCTGACGACCCGTTTGACGTACAGACGCTGTCCGCCGTTGTCGAAGAACCCCTTCACGGCCAGCGGGAAGAGCCACCAGCGGCCGCCCTCGGCGGGGTCGTCGGCCCAGGCGGCGCGTACGGAGGCGTCCGGCTCGGGCAGGAATCCGCCGAAGGTGTTCTGGAACTCCAGGAAGTTCGTGACCAGCCGGGGTTTGCCGGCGGCGGGGCCCCGGGCGGTGACCCCGACCATGCCGGCCGTGCTGGTGCCGACCCCCGCGATCGGCCGCGGACCGGCGTCGATCTCCTCGATATGGACCCCGGGACTCAAGTACTCCGGCATGGACGTCTCCTCAGCTCTCGCGGATCTCGATGACGTGCCGGCGGCCGGCGTCCTGGGGCAGCCGCAGCTCCAGCGCCCCGGTGCGGCCCGGCCGTTCGACGGCGTGCAGGCGGAACGTCTCCACGGCCGGATCGGCGTCGGACTTCTCGCCCTCCCACCGCAGCGCCAGCCGGAAGGCGCCCGCGGCGTCGGTCAGGGTGCGCTCGTGCCACCGGGCCCGGTCCCGGCTCGTCCGGCCCCGGGCCTCGACGAGCGCGTTGGCGACCGGCGCGCCGGTCCCGGCGGCGCGGACGACGCCCCGGACGGTGCGCACTCCCGGCGGATAGGGGAAGGTGACGTCCGGCAGCAGCCGGATCAGCCGCGGCGATGCCGTCGCCGCCGGGGGAAAGCCGTCGTCGTAGGGGTGTACCAGGAATTCGACGGCGTCCAGTGCGGCGCTGAACGGCTCGCCGTCGGCGGGGTACAGCGGCCGGTGACCGGGCGCGGCGAAGCGGGCCCGGTGCCGCTGCGGCCCGGCCGCCCACGGCTCGCGCCGGCGGCCGAGCCCCGGGAAGGCGAGCGCCGCGCTGGGCGTGCGCACCGCCGCGTCGTCCAGCGGCAGCCAGCCGTCCTCGGTGAAGCGGTCCAGACGGACGCTCACCCCCGTGGCCCGCACCTTCGCCGCGTACTCGTCGAAGGGCACGAACCAGACGGGGCTGTGGCGCGCCGAGCGGCCGAGGGGCAGGAAGCGGCTCATGGCGTCGGCGCCCCGTCGACGTACCGGCCGTGCACCGGACGGATCGGCGTGTCGACGGCCGAGTCCAGGTCGACGACGCGGACCTCGTAGTTCAGCGAGAGCCGGTACGGCTTCTGGATCGCGTACCAGACCCAGGACTTCTGGTCCAGGGTGAGCGGGGTGAGACTCACATGCAGCGAGTCGGTGCCGGCCGCCAGGCTGCCGAAGAGCTGTCCGCCGTCCAGGATCGCGTCGTCGTAGAAGGTCTGGAGGGCGCGGCCGAGCATCCGGTGCTGGGTGGGCTGGTCGCCGCCCCAGGGGGTGATCAGATAGCGCAGCAGCAGCGCCATCGGCGGCTTGCGGGTGGTCGGCGCGGCGGGCGGCAGGGAGCGCACCGGCGGCCGGTTGCGCGAGGCGGGGTCCTCGGCGATGTCGTAGAGGAACACGGTGAGTTTCGGCGGCGGGGTCTGCACCGTCGCGGAGAGGTCGTTCAGTTCCGCGATCGGCGGCTCCACCCGGCTCAGCTCCCGCAGGGACCTGGTCAGGGTCTCCACGACGACCGTCGAGACATCGCCGATGACGCCGAAGTCACCCATCCACGCTCTCCCCCCGCCGGGCTCCCGAAGAAGTCCCCGCAAGGATGCGGAGCGCCGCGTGGCCCGCCCGCGACCCGTCCGTCGCACCCGCGTCACCGGGCCGTTCCCGCCGCGCGCGGGGGCGTGTTCACACGGTCCGCGCGGTCCGGGAAGTCCGCGACGTCCGCCGGTCCGCGAGGGGCTCGGCGGGGGCCGTCCGGGGCGCTCCACCGGGGTGCGTGACGGCCGGGCGACGCTTCCGCGACGTTCCGCGGACGCCGGTCCTCCGGGCGGCGGGACGCCCTCGTCACAGAATCATGATTTGTTCGTAATATGGCTCCAGCATTCGGGGAGCATTACGAAGGATCACTGGAACCGAATCATCCGGGGGCGTCGGTGAAGGATTCGTCTCGTGTCACCACGTTGAGACTGCTCAAGGGATTTACGCTGTCGGTCGATCAGACACGCGTTCCCCTTTGTTCCAGCGCTCAACGACTTATCGCATTTCTCGCCCTTCAGGGCATGCCGCGCAGCCGTGTCTATGTCGCCGGATCGCTGTGGCCCGATGTGCCCATGTCCCGCGCCCACGCGAACCTCAGATCGTCCCTCTGGCGCGCGACCCGAACCGACCATCACATCATCGACACCTCGACTCAGGAGCTGGCCTTCTCCGAACACATCAGCGTCGATGTGCACGAGTCGGTGGCGCGCGCCCACCGGCTGCTCGATCTCGCCCGCCCGTGCGACGACATCCTCACCACCCGGACCCGGGCGGACCTCTCGGCCGATCTGCTGCCGGAGTGGTCGGACAACGAATGGGTCCAGGTCGAGCAGGAGCAGTACCGTCAACTCAGGCTGTACGCGCTGGAGGCCATGACCGAACGCCTCAGCGCCGCCCGCCGCCACGGCGAGGCGGTGGCCGCCGGACTCGCCGCCGTCCGCGCGGAGCCCCTGCGCGAGAGCGCCCACCACGTCCTGATGAGGGCCCATCTCGCGGCGGGCAACAGGGGGGCGGCGCTGCGGCAGTACGAACAGTGCCGCCGGGTCCTCCTCGACGAGCTGGAGCTGGAGCCCTCCCAGTCCCTGAAGAACCTCCTGCCCGCACCGCCCACCCCGGTCGGCACGATCTCCCGGGCCGGCTGACCGACGCGCGGCGGCTCCGCCGGCGGAGCCGCCGCCCCTTTCCGGAACGCGCGGCGCACGCCGCGTCGATCGCGCTGTCGCGGCCCGCCGCGAGTTCCCCTCCGCCCGCGCGGAACAGCCCGCTCCGGCGGCCGTGTTCCGGGAATGCCCCTATGCGGGAAAGGGCGTCCGAGGAAGGGCCGAACACCTTTTCCCCCGCGCGCGGCGGACCGGGTCCGGAATTGCGCGCCGGTACGAGCGTGTTCCCTCTCGGCTTCCCGGCGGCTTCCCGGCGGCTTCCCCGTGGCTTCCCCGTGACTTCCCGTGACTTCCTCGCGGCGGGCGGTTCCGGGAATTCCGGCGGGAGCCGGACCGCAGGCCCGCCCCGGCGTTCCGCCCGGCCGCCCGGGGGTTCTCGCATCGGGCAGGGGGACGCGTACCGGCGGGGAGTTCGGCGCGCGCCGGCCGCGCGACCGCCACGGGCTCAGCGCCCCGCCGACGCTCCCCCGGCCGGGCGCACCTGCGCGCCGGCGCGAGACATACGGCCGGGCGGTCCGGTGAGCGCGCGGACGGGCCCGTGACCGGGCGGCCCGGTGAGCGCGACGCGGACCGGACCGGCGACCGCTCGGACCGGGCCGGGGCGGAGCAGTACGCTCCCGGCATGACCACGACTCCGCGGACCCGTCTCTCCGTCCGGCTCGGGCTGAGCGAGCCGGACGACGGCGCTCCGTACGAGGGCGTCCCCCCGCATCTGCTCCACCCGCTGCGGCGGTGGGTGCGGAACAACTTCGTCCCGGGGAGCGCCGAATCCGGCGCTCAGGAGATCTGTCTGCGGCTGCGGCTGGCCGTTCCGACGGGCGCCTTCCCCGAGGACGCGCTGGCGGGGACCTCGGGAGCGGAGCTGCTCGACGTCGTGGACGCCGTCCTCGGCCATGAGAGCGAGCGCGGGTGGTCCTATCGGGACGACGACGGCGAGCTGGCCGCCCTGCTCGACGCGGCCGGCTCCGCCTATCGCGTCACGGAGAACGGCGACGGCCTGGAGGAGCGGATCGCGCCGGCCGTGCGCGCCGCGGTCGGCCGGACCGTCGCCGACGCGGAGGACCGCTCCTCGGCGGGCTCGGCGGCCGGTCATCTGTCGACGGCCTGGCGTTCGGCGTACGGGCCGCGCCCCGATCCGGTGCGGGCCTACAGCGAGGCGATCAAGGCCGTGGAGTGCGCCGCGCACTCCGTCGTGCAGCCGAATCACCGGCGCGCGACGCTCGGCACGATGCTCGGCGAGATCGCGGCCCAGCGGCACAGATTCGGCACGGCGATACCCGCTCCGGCCGCCAGGGAGGCGATCGCGCCGGTGGAGGCGATGATGCACGCGCTCTGGGACGGTCAGACCTCCCGCCACGGCAAGCGGACCGCCACCGTGCCCGAGACCCTGGAGGCGGCCAGGGCCGGAGTCCATCTCGCCGCCGCGCTCGTGCAGTGGTTCGTCTCCGGGGCCGTCACCCGGTCCTGACCGGCCCGGCGGCCGCCGGGCCCCGGCCGATCCGGCCCGGGGCTCCGGGCCCGGTGGTCGCCCGGCTCACGCGGGGGCGGAGTCCGCGAGCACCTGGGCCAGGGCGTGCGAGGTCTGGCGGATCATCCCCGGGTTGGTGTCCCAGTAGTACGCCTGCGCGGCCACCGTCTGGAAGAGCACCCAGCCGCGGCCCCTCAGCCGTGCGGCCTCGTCGGCGCGCAGCTCGGTGAGGAACCGCTCCCGGCTCTTCCCCTCGAAGACGTTCCACGCGGGCTGGAGATCGCACGCCGGATCGCCCACGTTGAAGCAGCCGAAGTCGATGACGGCCGACAGCCGTCCGTCGACGACCAGCAGATTGCCCGCCAGCAGATCGCCGTGCAGCCAGGTCTCCCGGCCCGCCCAGGCGGGGGCGGCCAGCGACTCCTCCCAGGAGCGCAGCGCGGCGGCCCCGTCGACACGGTCGCCGAGCAGCGCGATCGACCGGCGAACGGTCTCGTCCAGCTCCTGGAGGGGCGCTCCCCGGCCCCCGGGCGGACGCGGATGCGCCCCCTCGGTCTCCACCCCGCGCAGCGCGACGACGAACGCGGCCAGATCGGCGGCCGCCTCCTCCGGATCGCCGAGCGCGCCGCCCGCGGACGTCACGCCGGGCAGCCACTCGTACACCGACCAGGGGTACGGATAGCCCTCCGCCGGGCGTCCCGCCGCCAGCTGCACGGGTACGGCGAGCGGCAGCCTCGGCGCGAACCTCGGCAGCCACTTCGCCTCCTTCTCCGCCTGGCCGGTGGCCCAGTCGACGCACGGGAGCCGTACGGACAGCCGGTCACCGAGCCGGTAGATGTCGTGATCGGTCCCGTAGGAGTCGACCGGCTCCACCGCGAGACCGGCCCACTCGGGGAACTGTCCGGCGAGCAGCCGGCGCACCAGATCCGCGTCCGTCTCCACCTGGTTCTCGTGCATCTTGCGTGATCCCATCCCGGCATGGTGGCAGCACGGGCACTCGCGCGCCCGGGATTATCGCCCTCCCGGGAGGACGGGCCGGGTACGGGAGGGCCCGGGGCCGGTGCGCGAGCGCGGGGCCCGGGGCTCCGTACGCGGGCGTCGTCCGCGTCCTCGTCCGCCGGGGAGCGTTTCGCGCGCCGGGGAACGGCCGTACGGAACGCGGACGTCCGCCCGGCGGCCGGAGTCCGTCCCGGGCGCGGGAACGGGCCGTTCCGCGCGGTGCGGGTACGGGCCGTGCTTCGCGGCGCGGGTACGGGCCGTCCGGCGTCGGCGCGGGTACGCGACAGGTCCGCGCGGGGCCCGTCCGGCGGCGGCGCGGGCGGCGGGGTGTCCCCGTGGCCGGTGCTCCGCGACGGGGCGCTCGGCGTTCGGCGCTCGGCGCTCGGCGCGAACCCGCCGGGCCGGGGGCCGGACCGCCCATGCATCCCGCCGGGATGGGTAGGCCCCCGTCACAGCCACTCGATCCGGAGACCTCCATGCGCACCGATCTCATCGTCATCTACACCGACCGGCTCGACGCCTGCCGCACCTTCTACACCGGCATCGGCCTGGACTTCGCCGCCGAGCGGCACGGCGACGGCCCCGAGCACTACGCGGCCGAGCTGGACGGCTGTGTGTTCGAGCTGTACCCCAGCGGCGAGCGCCGCCCGGCCACGGGCCCGCTGCGGCTGGGCCTCACCGCCCCCGCGCACGACAGCGTCGAGGACCTGACTCCCGGCCGGCACACGCTGACCGACCCGGACGGCCGTACGGTCGTCCTCACCGTCCCGGGCGAGCCGGAGACCACCGAGCGGGGAGCGCGGGCGGCCGTCGCGCGGCTCTTCGGCGAGACCGCGCGCGCCGACATCACCGCGCTCGCGGGCGGGGATCTGTCCATCACCCTCGCCTCGGGCGGACGCACGGCGGTGATCGAGGGCCGCCCGGAGAGCGGCTGGTCATGGACGCTGACCCCGGAGAGGCCCGGCTCCACCGCCCCCGGGCGGACCGCCGACACCCTGGACTCGGCCTTCGCGGACGTGCACGCGGCGATGACCGGCCGACCGGGCCGGACCGGGGGCGACGAGCCGCGCGGCTAGGCCGCCAGGAACAGGGCTCCGGCACCGGCCGTGGCCTCGCTCACAAACCACTCCACACAGGAGCGGGACTCATCGGTCGCGGCGGCTCCCTCGTCCTGGGCAGGGCGCTGACCCCGGAGAAACGGCCTGGGCCCCGGGCCTCTCCCGCAGGGCCCGGACGAGCCAGCCGTACGCGGGGACCAGCCCCGGCACCACCTGCCAGCCGTTGACGATCCACACCAGCCGCCAGTAGCGGTCCACCCGGGGATCGTGGGCCGCTTCGAACCGCCGGGCCATCCAGTCGCGGAACTCGGCGTCGGGGGCGCGGGTGAACGCCTGGGCGAATCGGCGGACGAGGTCGTCGACGAGGCGCCCGGCCTCCTCCCCGAGCGGGTCCAGGTCCGATTCCACGGCCCGGGCGAGCTGTCGGCGGGTGAACTCCGTCAGCTCGGGGCCCGCCCCCGTCTCGATGTCGAGCGGCCGCCCGGCGGCCTGGTGGACGGCCGTCCGGCGCAGCCGGGCGCGGAAGTCCTCGTCGCCGATCAGCTCCATCAGCTCCACCCAGGCGGTGACCTGGTCAGGGGAGGGATCGTCGGGCAGGTCGGGGGTGGCGGCGCGCACCATGGCGACCGCCGCCGCCTCGGCTGCGACGGTGGTGGAGGCGCTGAAGGTGTCCGTCACGAACGCGTCGATCAGACGTCGGCGTTCCTCGCCGGACAGCTGTGTGAGTCGGTGCATGAGCCTGGTCTCCTCGGGGCTGGATCCGCGTCCGGCCGCGACTCGCAGAACGCTGCGACGCAGCTGGAGCGTACGGATCTGGACGTCCAGGGCGTCGGCGTGCGCCGCGGCGACTTCCGCCACCGGCAGTTCACGCCCCAGCACCCGTCGCACCGTGGCGAGATCGATGCCCAGCTCACGCAGGGTGCCGACGAGTTCCAGACGCCCCAGCGCGTCGAGGTCGTAGAGCCGGTGACCGGCGGGGCTTCGGCAGGTCGGCGCGACGACGCCCGTATCGGCGTAGAAGCGGATCGTCCGCACGGACAGACCTGTCCGTGCGGAGAGTTCACCGATCGAGTGGAGCGTCGTGCCGTCCATGCCCGTCATCCTGCTGCCTCCACTCGGTGGAGGCGCAAGCCCCGTCGCCGCCGGCGGGCCGCGTCGGTCGAGGACCGCGACGGCCTCGGGCTCCACCGGGCACTCGGGCGCGTCCGGCGCCGCGACGCCCGGGAGCGTGCCCGGGGCGGCCCGGGCGACTCCCCCCGAGGGACGGTGGCGTTGTGCCGGGAGTCCGGTCGACGACGTGGGCGGTCGGCTTCACCACGTCGCCGACGGAGCCGCCGGCCGACTGACCGGTTGACCGGCCGACAGGCCGACAGGCCGACCTGGCTCCGAGGACGCACGCTCCGCTCCCCCGCCGTGATAGCCGTCCGTGCGCGGCGGTCGGGTTACGGTGCCGGGGAACCGGGCCGCGCCCAGCACCCCGGCACCGGGTGTCCGGTACGGCCCGCCCGTTCGTCCGCCCGTCCGTCCGTCCATCGACACGAGCGTGGGAGGGGCACCTATGCCCGAGCTGGAGCTGTCCGCGGGAACGATCGACTACGAGGACACCGGCGGCGACGGCCCGGTGGTGGTCCTTCTGCACGGCGTCGCCATGGACGGCTCGCTCTGGCGGCATGTCGTCCCCGGGCTTCGGGACGCGTACCGCTGTGTCGTCCCCACTCTCCCGCTCGGCGGCCACCGGCGGCCGATGCGACCGGACGCCGATCTGTCGATCCTCGGCGTCGCCCGGCTCGTGGCCGAACTCCTCGAACGTCTCGACCTGCGCGATGTGACGCTGGTGCTGAGCGACTGGGGCGGCGCGCAGAGCCTGGTCGCCGACGGCCGGGCGGATCGCGTCGGCCGGCTCGTCCTCACCTCCTGCGAGGCCTTCGACAACTACCCGCCCGGACTGCCCGGTCGCAATCTGGTCGCCTCCGCCCGTCTGCCCGGCGGCCTGGCCCTGGCCTTCGGGCTGCTCCGGCTGAGACCTCTGCGCCGGCTGCCGGTGACCTGGGGCCGGATGACCAAGCGGCCGGTGCCGGCCGAGGTCATGGACGGCTGGTTCCGGCCGCTGAACGGCTCCGCCGCGATCCGCCGCGATCTGCGCGCGTACGTCCTCAGCACCCCGCCGAAGGCGGAACTGCTCGCCTGGTCCGAGGCGCTGCGCGCCTTCGACCGCCCCGCGCTGGTCGTATGGGCGGCCGAGGACCGGGTGATGCCCCCGTCCCACGGCCGCCGTCTGGCCGAGCTGCTGCCCCGGGCCGAGCTGGTCGAGATCGCGGACAGCTACACCCTCATCCCCGAGGACCAGCCCGCCGTCCTCACCGCCCGTCTCCGCGCCTTCCTCGACGCCCGGCCATGAGCGCACGGCGGGCCGACCGCCCGGCCGGCCGACCTGCTTCCCGCCCGGCTGACCGGCTGACCGGCCCGGCTACTCACCCGTAAGTGAGTAGCCGCCCCCAGGCGCCGCACGGCCGCGCCCTTCTACGCTCCTCCCCATGAGTCCCGGTCAGCCCGCCCCGCGCTCCACCCCTTCCACCCCTTCCACCCCGGCGCCGCGCGCCCTCCGACCGTCCGTGACGCCGGCCGCCGGGAGGGCCGCCGCGTGCTGAGGAAGCGTCTCGCCCGTCCGCTGCCGGTGCTGACCGCTGTCGTGGTGCTCGCCATCGCCGTGCTCGTGTTGGGCCAGCGGCTGTGGAACGGGGAGCCGTATCCGGCGGCCGACCCCGACCGCACCGCCGCACGGCTCAAGCAGGAGGCCCAGCGCGCCCACGACGAGATGGCCCTGCCCGCGTCGGCCGAGGCGATCACCAACGGCGTGGAGACGACCGCCTGCTCCTACCGGGGCCTCCGGTCCGTCACGCGCGTCGACGGGAGCCTCGGCGGCGTACGCGGCTTCCGGCTGGCGTGGCGGGTCACGGACGTGCCCCGGGACACCGCCCTCGCCGGCCAGAAGCGCGTGCGGGAACGGCTGGTGCGGGAGGGCTGGCGGCTCCGCGACGAGAACGTCTCCGGCACGGGCTTCCGATTCGAGCGCTCCGCCGCCGGACATCGGATCGACGTGGCCTGGTACGAGCCCACGGGAACGCTCGCCGTGACCGCCCACGCCCCGTGCGGAAAGCTCCCGGACGGCTTTGACGACCACGCGTGGCCGGAGTCCGCGTGGAGCCCCGTGGGAGAGGCCCGCGGCGCCCCTGCTTCGGCATCGTGACGATGAACGCCGGTCGCTCCGTGCCGTCGTAGTACGTCACGGTCCCGCCCCGGCGGACCGCGTCCAGCACGCTGTCGCCCCGCGCGCCCTGTCCCGGGTTGTAGGTCGTGTCCAGATTCAGACCGTCCCCGGTGGTCTCCAGGGTGGTCGCGTCCTGCGCGGCCGTCGTGCTGTCCTGCCGGCGCAGGGCGCCGTACGACGCGAATTCCCCCGGCTCGGCGCCGGCGTTCTTCACCGTCAGCGTCAGCACGGCGTAGACGCCCTTCGGCTCGTTCGTGGTGTCGACGGCCGCGGGCGTCACATACTTCACGCTCTCCAGGGTGACCTTCATGGTCGTGGTGATCGTCTCGTCCGCGCCGTTCACGGCCGTGTACGCGCCGGTCCGGCCGACGGCGAGCACGGGAGCGGCGGCGGCCGGGGGCGAGGGCGAGTGGTCCGGGGCCTTCTCGGACACCGGAGGCGCCGCCGTCTCCGCCGTCGGCCTCGGCGGGGCTTCGCCGGTCCCGCCGAACGAGCAGCCGGCCGTCGCGACGGCGGTCAGTATCAGTGCGGCGGCGGTCCTGGCCGGCCGATGTGCCGACGGCGTCATCGGGAGATCCCCCGAGTCGGCCGGCCCACGGCCGCCTTGGACGGATCAGATGAGGGCGTCCGCGTCCGCGCACGGCCGCGCGGTCCGCCGTGGCCGACGGAATCCCCGCCGGTCCGGCCTCTTTGGGCCGCTGCTCGCCGACCGGGCGGCGGACGGGCGGACGGGCTCGCTCCGGAACATGCGGCGGGGCTCGGTCGGGAGGAGGATGGAAGAGGTGGGGTACACCGGATACGAGAAGGATGGTTGAGGAGTCAATGAGCGAGCGGGGCAGGCGAGATGGCGAGCCCCGGCACCGGGTGGGCCTTCCCGGTTTCGCGCGGAAGGACGCCGGGATCGGACTGGGCGACGCGGTCGCCCGGATGACCACGACGGTGGGCGTCCGCCCCTGCGGCGGCTGCGGCCGCAGGGCCGAGGCGCTCAACCGCTGGCTGGTGATCGGCGGCCGCCGGACCTCCCGCTGAGCCTCCGTAGCCGTACTCCCCGTATCCGGGGGTACGGACGGCCCCCGGGCGTACGTACCTACGTACCAGGTGCGCGGGAGGACGTCGCGCGCTCCGGCGGGGCGGGAAGCACGATCGCGACACGAACCGGGACGGCCGGGGCAGGACCCGATCCGGCGCGAACCCGTGTGCGAGGAGTGACCGATGCAGTCCGAACCGATGGACACCCCGACAGACCTGCCGGCCGACGACGAGGTGCGACCGCCGCCCCCGGAAGCCCTTCCGGACGCGCCGGGTGAACCGTCCCCCGTGACCCAGGCGTGCTGCGGCTGCGGGGCGGACGGCGACCCCGCCCATGCGGGCGGCCAGGACGGACCGGCGGCGCGGAGCGCGGGACCGGGCCATGTCTATGTGCTGGGACGGGTCCGCGCCGTGTTCCCCGACATCTCCGTGCAGCGGGAGTTCAGCCAGGTCGCGGGCGAGGCGAAGCAGCCGGACGCGACCGACGAGGACGCGCTCCACCGGGTGCTGTCCGACCCGGAGAACCGCTACATCGCCCGGCAGATGTGCTACGTCCTCTCCGTCCAGGGCGTCGACGCCTATCTGCTGGAGCCCGCCGACCCGACCGAGCTTCCGGAGCTGCTGGAGGCGCTGCGCCCGGTCGCCGACCGGCGCGGCCTCGCCGTGGTCGTCGGCCGTCTCGGCCCGGTCGCTCCGCCGGACGCGTGCCAGGGGCTCTCCGTCCCCGTGGTGCGGGCGGAGAAGATCTGGGCCTTTGACAGCAAGGAGCTGATCCGGGCGCTCGAACGGCCCGACGGCACCTCGCGCAAGGACTTCGAGAAGGCCGCGACGGCCCTGCTCGACCGCTTGCTCCAGCTCAGCGACAACGCGGGCACCGGCCCGGCCGACCGGGCCCTGAACTACCTCACCGTACGGAACCAGGAGATCTATCAGAAGACCAACGAGGCGTACGCCGACGGCTACACCCTGTCCGCGGTGGAGGCCGTGCCGTCCCGGGTCAGCGGAGCGCGGACGGTCATCACGGTCATCTTCTCCTACACCCACCGCCGTACCAATGTCACGGAGAAATGGTCCGTCCGCGTCGGCGTCGACGGACTCTTCCCCTATCCCGTGACCCCGTTGCAGACGTACTACGACCGGTAAGCCACGAGGGAGGCGAACGGAAATGCGTATCCCCGGATTCGCCGTCGGCCCGACGGCGACTGGAGCGAAGGCGGGTGACTTGCTCCTTCCCCAGCAGTTCACCTGCGAGGAGGAACTCGGCCCGGTCTGCCGCCACCAGTGCAAGGGCGCGTACAACTACCGCACCTGTGTACGGAACTGTCTGCACAGGCTCTGCTCGGAGAAGTGGTGACCCCGGATGACTCTGCCCGGATTCGCCCCCGCGCGGCCGCCGCGCGAATCCGCGGGCGACCTGCTGGTCCCCCAGCTGAAGTCGTTCTGCCAGATGGAGTGCCGGCACATCTGCTGGACCTGCGATCCCTACAACCCCGACGACGAGTGGTGCGGTCCCGGCTGCGAGGACAAGTGCGAGGCGGAGCTGTGCTGACCGCCGGTCCCGGCGAGGGCCCGTTCGACCGACCGGGCCGCCGTCCTCGGGAGAGGACACGACGATGAGTCTGCCCGGATTCGCCAGGAACCCACCGGGACCGCCCGGGCCCCCCGGGCCGCCGCGCACGGCCCGTCCGGCCGGCGACCGGCTCCTGCCCCAGGAGATCACCTGCGAGAGCGTCGAGGGCCCGGACTGCCGGTTCCGCTGCGAGGGTCTGGACGCCTTCGACGAGTGCTACGCGCGCTGCCTGGAGGACAGATGCCGGGACCCGGCCTGGTGGGGCCCGTGACCGCCCCGGCCCGCCCGGCGGAGAGAGGGTGACCATGGAACCGCTGGACCTGGCCGGCCTCACGCCCCTGCGGGCGCGCACGGCCGGCCGGTCCTCGGTCGTCGTGGGACTGATCGACGGCCGCGTCGCCCCGGACCACCCCGCTCTCGCGGGCCGTACGGTACGGGAGTCGCGCCCCGCCGGGACGAAGGCGTGCCGCCGGGACGATGTGTGCTGTGCGCACGGCACCTTCGTCGCGGGGATCCTCGCCGGGGATCCGGGCGTCTGCCCCGGCTGCACCCTGCTGGTCCGGCCGCTCTTCACGGACCGCCCGCCGGACGGCGGGCCCGCGACCTGTCTGACCGGGGTGCGCACCGGGGAACTCGCCGAGGCGATCACCGAGACCGTCGACGCGGGAGCCCGGCTCCTGAATCTCAGCATGGCGCAGCCCGCGCCCTCGGGCGTACGGGACCACGCGCTGGAAACGGCCCTGGACCACGCGGCGAACCGGGGTGTGATCACCGTGGTCGCGGCCGGCAATCAGGGCCGGATGGGCTCCTCGGTGCTCACCGGCCATCCCTGGGTCATCCCGGTGACCGGGTACGACCGTGCCGGGCGGCCGATGCCCCAGTCCAATCTGAGCGCCTCGATCGGACGGAACGGCCTCGGCGCGCCCGGCGACCGGATCACCGGCCCGGGCCTCGACGGATCCCCGCGGACCGTGAGCGGCACCAGCGCGGCCGCGCCCTTCGTCACGGGCGCGGCCGCGCTGCTGTGCTCGCTGTTCCCCGCCGCCTCGCCCGCCGCCGTCCGGTACGCGCTGACGCACGCCCCGGGCCGCCGGGCCTCGGTGGTCCCGCCGCTGCTCGACGCCTGGGCCGCGTACACCGCGCTCCGGGACGGGAGGGTGCTCACCGGATGAGGGCCGCCCGCCCCGGGCGTTCGGCGCCCGTCAGCGCCTTCGCCGTTACGGCCGAGGGGAGCCGGGCAGCACCCGCCGGCAGACCTCGGCGAACGCGGCCGGCGGCAGTCCCGTTCCGGCACACGGCCGGCAGGACGGCCGCCGCCGGGCCGCGGCGACCGGGGCGCGTGCGCTCCGGTGTCACGACCCCGGGCACCGGGGGCAGCAGCGATCCGCGAGCGTGGAAATAGCGCCGAAATACCGGGGGTATCCCCCTTTCGAGCGATGGCCGGTGCGATGACCAGCCGCCATGATGGCAATACGCCACCTGAATTGGGCCGTCTGGCAAGGAAATTGAGACATGTACCGCCCCGGCGGTCCTCTTCATGTTGACGACCTTCACCTTCGGATATTCGAGAGGAAGAAGTCGTGGCATTCAACAATTTTGGTTCCATCACCACTCTGGCCGCCGGAGCCCAGACCACCTGGTGGTTCATCTTCGGCAACGGTGAGGACCGCGGCGCGCAGACGGCCTGGCCGGACGTCAAACCGTCCGGAAACGGCCCGGCGCACATCGCGTTCAACCACAGCAAGCGGAGAACGGGCGCCGGATACACCGAGTACGGCGTGACCATTCGCAATGTGGGCGGAGAAGCGGGTACCCACAATCTCCAGGGCGGTGGCTTCGCATGAAACTCACCGTCATCACCGAGGACGACGGCAAGGTCGTGGCCGTGCAGCAGGGCCACTCCTCCGAGGCCCGGCGGTCCGCCGAATACGCGGTCCTCGCGGCCGGCGAGGGACAGACGCTGCACGAGGTGGACGTCCCCGACGTGACCGAGTCCCTCAGCCCCGAGGAGCTGCTGCGGACCGTGGCCGCCCATCTGGCGGCGTAACCGCCGTGCCCCGGGGGCCGGTCGGCTGAGGACCGGTGGAACGGGGGCCGGCAGCCGGACCCGCGCGCGGCGACCGGCCCGCCGGGCGGGTCGCTCACCGGGCCCGCCGCCGGAGCCGGCGACCGCTCCCGGCCCCCTTCACGGACGGGCCCCCGCCCGGACTCCCCTCCGGGCGGGGGCCGTCGGCGCGCCCGGGACGCCCGCCGCAGCCGGCCGGGCCCGCTACGCGACCTTGGGGCCGCAGCGCATGCCGATGTACACGCACGCCGTCCCGTCCGCCAGCGTGGAGAACACCACCGGCATGTAGTCCTCGCTGTAGGCCGCGCCCACCCCCGTACCGGCGAAGACCGTCTCCGTCACCGGCACCAGGCCGATCTCCAGCGGCTCGGAGAAGTCCTTCATGCCGTCGACGAACTCGTACACCGCGTGTCCCGCGCCCTCGCGCTCGGTCACGGTGATCACCACACCCTCGCGGCGGTACGTACCGACGTACGGCGCGAGGTCCACCGCGGGCGGCCGGGCGGGCGGGGCGAAGGGCGCAGGCATCGTCACCCCGGCCAGTTCGGCGAGGAGTTCCCGGTAGAGCGCCGCGTACAGCTCACGCGCGCCGCCGCCGTTGGTGAGCAGCGCGATCGCCACGCCCGCCGAGGGGACCACGCGCAGATAGCCGTACTGCCCGATCGACGCGCCGTCGTGCCCGTACCCCTGGACGCCGCCCCAGTCGTAGAGGGTCCAGCCCAGCCCCCAGCCGTCCGCGCTGACCGTCCACCGGTCCGGGGAGTCGACCACGCGCCGCCGCATCAGCGCCGCGCTCTCCTCGGACAGCACCCGGGTCCCGTCCGGCGCCGCACCGCCGTCGAGATGCGCCCGCGCGAGCCGTACGACGTCTCCGGCCGTCGCGATGACCCGGCCGTACGGGCCCGCCGAGCGCGGCATCAGGTCCCAGCTCGGCGCCGGCTCCGGATCCCGGCCCGCCTCGCCCAGATGCCCCATCGCCGCCCGGAACCGCAGGGCCTCCTCGGGCAGCGTCATCGTGTGCGTGAGCCCGAGCGGGGTGAGCAGCAGATCCCTCAGCGCCTCGTCCCAGACCTTGCCGGTCACCACCTCGACGATCCGCCCGAGGACGTTGTATCCGACGCTGCTGTACGAGAGCGCGGTGCCGGGCGGGCAGTCGAGCGCCACTCCCCGGGCGGCCTCGACATACCGGGCGAGACAGTCGTCGCCGCGTCCGCCGTCATAGGTGAAGTCGCAGGTGAGACCGCTGGTATGGCTGAGCAGCCGGCGTATGGTGATCTCCCTGGTCGCCGCCGGATCGGCGACCGAGAACTCCGGCAGCACATCCGTCACCGGTGCGTCCAGGTCCAGTTCGCCCGATTCGGCGAGCCGCATGATCAGGGTGGCCGTGTAGATCTTCGCGATCGAGCCCAGTTGGAAGACCGAGTCGGTCGTGGCCTCGACGCCGGTCCCCCGGTGCAGTACGCCACTGGCCAGTTCGTGGACGGTCCCGTCGACGAGGATCGCGAGCGACGCGGCCGGTACGCGGTGCTCGGCGCGCAGTTCGTCGAGCCGGGCCTGCCAGCGGGCGAGGTCCGGCGTCCGGTCCGCCGGGGCCTCGGCCCCCCGCCGGCCCCGCTCGTACTGCTCGTCCCGGTTCATGTTCTGCGGCATGTCGACTCCCACCCGATGCGTACGGCGTTCTCTTGATGCGAACACTGTACGCACGAAGGAACGCTGTACGCAATGTGCGTACAGCGTGCGCTACTCTGAGGGGGACAGCGGGACCAGCGGGAGAGAGGGCCTTCATGCCGGCCGAGAAGAAGCCGACCGGATCGGTGTGGACCCGGGAGCGCTCCCGGCAGCGGGAGCAGCTGACCCGGGAGCAGATCGTGGCCGCGGCGATCGAGCTGCTGGACGCGGAGGGCGTCGAGGCGCTGAGCATGCGCAAGCTCGGCTCCCGGCTCAACGCCGCCGCCACCTCGCTCTACCGGCACGTGACCCACAAGGACGAGCTGATCGAGCTGGTCGTGGACGAGGTCTACGGCGAGCTGGACGCACCGGCCGCCGCCGGGCGCGACCAGTGGCGTACGGCCGTCGCCCACACCGCCGCCGAGCTGCGGGCGATGACGCTTCGCCACCCCTGGATCGCCCCCGAGCTGGGACAGACCGGCCTGATCCACATCGGGCCCAACGCGCTGCGGATGTCGTCGGGGCTGCTCGCCCAGTTCGAGGCCGCCGGCTTCCCGGCGGCCGAGAGGGACCGTGCGGTGGGGACGCTCATGGCATACGTCATCGGGATCGCGACCGCCGAGGCCGCGTATCTCTCGCTGATCGCCCGCAGCGGCAAGACCGAGCGGGAGTGGGTGGCGGATCTGCGCCCGGCCCTCGACGACGCCTCGCGCGAGCACCCCCGGCTGCGGGAGGGCAGCTCCGCCCGGCGCGACGCGGACCCGCGTCGGATCCGCGACGAGGACTTCGACTACGGACTCGACCGGGTCCTCGACGGACTGGCGGCCCGGCTGGAGGTCTGACGGGGAGCGCGCGCCTGCCCGGCGGTACGGCCGCCCCGAGGGGCCTCGGGCATCGTTCACCACGGTCCGGCCGACGCGTCCGGCGCGGGCGACCCCGGGCATCGCGCACCGGGCGTGCGCCGGACACGTACCAGCACGAACGACCGCAGGCGGCTCGACCCGCACCTGGCGTCGCGCACCACCGGCGGCACGAACGCCTCGGACCAGCACGACCCGGCGCCGGACGCCCCGTGCCACCGGCCGTACGCCCGGCCCGGGCGACCTCGGGCGTCGCGCGCCCCCGGCGGCGCCTCAGAGCGGCGCGACCGGCACCAGGCGCCGGTCTACCACCGGCCACTCGCACGGCACGCACGGCCCGGGCGACCGCAGGCATCGCGCACCGCCGACCGCCCAGCACGAGCGATCTCGGGCGGCGCGCGCCCGAGGCACTCGGCAGGCACGGCCGGGACCGGGTTCGTCCACCACGGGCGGCGACCGGGGGGACGAACACGGCCCCTGGGCCCGGCGGTTCGGCGCGGGAGCGCTGCGGCACCCGGGCTCGGAGGCGGTGCGGTCAGGGCCAGACCGGACCGGACCGCACCGGACATCACCCGGTGATGCCCGAGCGCCCCCGGAGCCGTCGGCCACGAACCGCGAGCGCGGACAGCGAGCCATGCGGCAGGGACTCCGCCGCCCGCGCCGATCGTGCGCGGTGACGCCCGGGACGCCGACGCCCGGGCGGATCGCCGGGAGACGCCCGGAACGCCGAACGGCCCTCCGTACCGGCTCAGTTTCCGCCTCGTGGCCAGCGCGGCGATGTGCCGCGAACGCTCCCCGCTCGGGAAGCGGGACGGATCGGCAGGACCGATCGGCGGCCGGCGAAGGGGCCGGCTCGCCGCAAGCGGCGGAGGCACGGGCGGCAGAGGCACGGGCGGCGGAGGCACGGGCGGCGGAGGCACGGGCGGCGGAGGCACGGCAGCCGCCCGCGACCGCCGCCCCCTCCCCCAGCCGCCCCCGAAGGGGGCATTCCGTTTCAACGGCCGCCTCCCCTTCCGCCGGATTCGGGAGAGGTCGACCGAATTCCCGAATCCCGGCCACCACGCAATCCCGTTGACGCCGGACGGTATTCGGCGGCTATCGTTCAAGCGTCATCGGGGGATGCGAAATCCAACTGCGCCCCCGGCTGCGACTGTACGGGGGAGAGCACATGGAGAAGCGAAGGCGATCGATCGACCCCGGGTGGGACAACGAGCCCGCCCGGCACAACGCCCACCGGGCGGCGGACAGCCGCCCGGGAGTGGCCAGGATCTGACAGCGCAGAGCCCATGACGGCCCATCATGCCTGGCCGGAGCAGTTTCGGCGGGCACGGGCCGCGCCGCTCGGGCGCGCGTCCCGCGGCGCCGCCCGGGCGGGCGGCGCCGCGCTCGGCGACACGGGCGAATTCGAGGGTCACGTGATATTCCCGATCACCGGCTTCGCCTCCGCCGCGCGCACGGAATAGCGCCGAGCCTTTCCGGTCGACCATAAGAGATCTCCGTACGAGATCGTCGTTCGCCACGGCACGACGACGGCCCGAGCAGCCGCCGTTCCGCCCTTCTCCGTCATTCCGCCGGCAGGAGACCACCGGCGGTTCCGGATCGCCCGCGACCACGCCCGGCGCACGGAACCCGACGGCTCCTGCCGTGAAGACCCGACCCGTCAATCACCACGCGAGGGAGACACCTTTCCCATGGCCATCCAAGCCCGACTCCGCACCGGCGTCGTCGCCGTCACCGGGGCGTCGCTCCTCATGGGCGGCTTCACCAGCGCCGTCGCCGCCCCCGCGCCGCAGGGCGCCGGCACCGCGACGGCCGAGGCCGCCTTCGTCCTCGACGCCGACAGCGGCACTTTCGGCGCCCCGAAGGCGTCCCGGAGCGCGAGCGCCCGCGTCACGACCGTCCGGAGCCATGTCGGAACCGCGACCGACACCCAAGTCCTCGCCGTCGGCGGCCAGAAGGCCGTCGCCGACGTCACCCTCGCCTCCTCGCCGAACAGGGCCGAGCGCGCCGCCTGGGCCGCCTCCTCGAAGTTCGTCGATCTGTCCTGGCCGGACCTCGGCGCGGCCACGTACACGGTGTACCGCGACGGGGTGAAGATCGCCGAGACCGCCGGTCACAGCCTCCGCGACACCGCCGTCGTGCCCGGCGCGGTCGCCGAGTACAAGGTGTTCGGCGAGACCAGGGGCGGCATCGGCCACACCTGGGGGCTGAACGCCACCGTGCCCGCGGCCGACGACGCCGACACGCTGGCCGCCACCGCGCGGCAGATCGAGGCCAAGGCGAAGAAGTACTCCAAGACCACCGTGGTGTGGCGCTCCTTCATCCGCCAGAAGTGGGCCACCGTGCCGAAGAAGCTCGGCTCGTACTCCGGCTGCAAGTACACCACCGGCTACAAGTACGCGGGCGACAACCGCGGCTACTCCAAGAAGATCACCGGGCCCTCGTTCCGGGCCGGGGTCCGGGGCGTCGTGCACTGGACCAAGTCCGAGTACGAGCTGTACCCGGCGACGGGCTGGACCAAGGTCTACAAGAAGAACGGCAAGTACGTCGCCAAGCGCAAGGCCAGCGACAAGAAGATCGACTTCCGTACGATGACGCGGCACAACGGCAAGACCCGTTCGGTGCGCGGCACCCTCGACGCCACCGACCCGTTCTGCCCCAAGTCCGGTGTACGCCGGGCCGGAATCGGAGTCACCTTCGACATGCGTCTGGCCCGTAACGGCGACTTCTACGCCACCGGCAAGTACCGCAAGGCCCCGGACCACGAGCTGTACCTGTACGGCCACTCCGGCCGGAAGCACTCCACCAAGATCGTGCACCAGTCGCGGATGAGCAGCCTGCTCTGCCTGTCCCAGCCGCTGTGCGACCGCGGCACGATCGGGAACAGCGGCGGCTACTGAGCCCCGTACCGGTGGGCGGGAGTCCCGGTGGGAGAATGAGCCGGGGAGCGGGGCGCCGCGGGGCGCCCTGTTCGAAAGGGGTTGGCGTGGCTGTCACATGGCGCGGTGCGTTCTCCTACGCGCTCTTCGTCGGCGTCCTGTCCTGGCTGCTCGGCCTGGGGCTCGAACTCCTGGTGCTGGGCTTCTCCGCCGGTGACGACGACGGGAGCGCCGCCCGGGCGGTGGACCCGTGGGAGCTGGTCTTCCCGGCCGCCGCCCTCGTGTCCCTGACCGTCGCGCGGCGCTTCCTCCAGCCCCTGCCGCGCTGGCGGGTGATCGTGACCGACGGCGCCCTCTACACCGTGGTCCTGCTGGTGTGCGCGGGGCTCACGGCCTGGGCGGCGGGGGACGAGGCGCCCGTCGACAGCGCGTTCGTGACGGGCGTCTTCGCGCTCTTCAGCCTCCAGCTCCCGGCGGCGTGGGGACTCTCGGGCTGGCGCTCGGGAAGGCTGGAGGTCGTCGTCACCTCGACGCTCACGACGACCGAGCGCTCCGGCACGCCGCCCGGCTGACGGCCGACGGCCGCGCCCCTCCCGACGCCGTCGCCGGCCACCTCGACGCCGTCGCCGGCGACCCGGCGGCGGCGTCGAGCCGTTCGCCCGCCGCCGCGCGCAGCAGACCGCCGCGACCGGGGCGCGCCGGCCCGTACGGAGTCCCGTATCGCATGATCACCGGCTCCGGCCGGTTCGCCCCGGCGGCGAACCGGCCGGAGCCTTCGGGTCTGCCCTCCCTTCGGCGTGAACTTCCTGTCGTACCAGTCGAGTTCAAGACATCCCCGTCCGGTGAATGATGTGCGGAACGGCCCGCCACGACCGGGGCCGACCTGTCTGGCAAGCCGTCCGGAAGGACTGATTTCGTGCAGGTAAGACATCTCGCGCCGATGCTGGCGGTGAGCATGATGGCGGCGCTGGCCCCGGCGCTCGCCACCGCCCCGGCCGCCGCGGCGAACACCGGGAGCCCGGCCGCCCCGGCGGTCGCGGGCCCGGCCGGCTCCGCGACCGCCGCGGGCGCGGTCCCCGCCGCCCGCGCGCCGCGCAAGGCCGTCTGGAAGGCGTGCGGCCCCGAGCTGCCCGCCGTACTGGAGTGCGCCACCGTGAAAGTCCCCCTGGACCACCGGCGTCCGGGCGGCGCGCGGCTCGACATCGCGATATCCCGTATCGAGGCGACCGACCCCGCCAAGCGCCGGGGCGCGCTGCTGATCAACCCCGGCGGCCCCGGGGTCTGGGGCCTGGACATGCCCGCCTATCTCCAGGAGGCCTTCCCCGCCTCCGTACGGGAGCGGTACGACCTCATCGGCTTTGACCCCCGGGGCGTCGGCAGCAGCTCCCCGCTCGCCTGCGGGCTCTCCCCCGAGCAGCTGGACGGGGAACGCGCCTACCGGCCGGAGAGCTTCGCCCGGCACACCGCTCTCGTCCGCGATATCGCGGACAAATGCCGTGCCAAGTACGGCGAGGACACGCTGAAGCACTTCACCACGCGCAACACGGCCCGGGACCTGGACGTGATCCGCGCCGCCCTCGGGGAGCGCCGGATCAGCCTCCTCGGATACTCGTACGGCACCTATCTCGGAGCCGTGTACTCCCAGATGTTCCCGCGCCGCGTCGACCGTTTCGTCCTCGACAGCGCGCTGGACCCCGGCGACGTGTGGCAGGACACCTTCCGGTCCTGGGCGCCCGCGGCCGAGTCGGCGTTCGACCGGTGGACGCGATGGACCGCCGCGCGTTCGGCGGCGTACGGACTCGGCGACACCCCGGCCGAGGTCTCCCGCGCCTTCTGGGACATCGTCGCCCAGGCCGACCGGGAGCCCATCCGGGTGGGCGGCGCGCTCCTCGACGGCGCGCGGATCCGGGCCAATATGCGCACCGTGTTCTTCACAGCGCGCGCCGGGGCCGAGGCGGTCGTGAATCTGCGGAGGGCCGCGGCGGGCGAGCCCACCCCGGAGCTGCCGCCCGTGCCGCCCTGGGACGACAACGCCACCTCGATGTTCTGGGCCGTCACCTGCGGCGACGCGAACTGGCCGAGGGACCCCGAGAGTTACCGCCGGGACGCGGTCCGCGACACCGTCCGCTATCCGCTGTACGGGGACTACAACGCGAACATCACGCCGTGCGCGTTCTGGGGGAGGCCCGCCGAGCCGGTCACCGAGGTCGACAACGACGTCCCGGCGCTGGTGCTCCAGAACGAGTGGGACTCCCAGACCCCGCTGGACCGCGCCCAGGGGCTGCGCCGCGCGATGGACGGCTCCCGGATGGTGACCGTCGACGAGGGCGAGGGCCACGGCGTGTACGGGACGGGCGTCAGCTCCTGCGCGGACAAGGTCGCCGATGCCTATCTGACCACCGGCGCGCTCCCGGCGCGGGATGTCGTGTGCCGACCGGATCCGGCCCGGGAGCGCACGGCCGCCAAGGTCCCGCTGCCGTCGCGCTGAACCCGGCCGGGCGGGGGATCCGGCGGGGGCCGTGACGGGCTCTAGCCGCTCTCCTCCCGTGTCGCGGTGGACCAGAGTCCCGAGCGGCGCAGGGACTGGTGGCAGTGCCGGTAGATCTCGTCGATCTCGATCAGGACGGCGAGTTCGGGACGCCGGCCCGCCACCGCCATCGCGTCGAAGAAGGGGGCGTCGGTGAGGATGCGGGCCCTGCCGTTGACCCGGAGGATGTCCCGGCTGCCGGGGACGAGGTAGAGAAGCCCGGCGTGCGGATTGTCGAGGATGTTGTGCAGGCTGTCGCCCCGCCGGTTGCCGGGGCGCTCCGGCAGGGCCAGGCGGCCGGCGTCGACGACATGGGTGAAGCCGGGGGCGTCGCCGCGCGGGGAGACGTCGCACGCGCCGTCGGCGTCGGAGGTGGACAGCAGACAGAAGGGGGACCGGGCCAGCACGGCCCGGTCCTCCTCGTCGAGCAGCGGGTGCACCTTGTCGATGACGACCGGGTGCGGCTCGCCCAGCAGTTCCCTCAGCTCGGCGCGGGAGCGCAGCTCGGTCCAGCCGGGGCGTCCCTCGGCCCCGTGCGCGTCGTCGGCCTTCGCCGCGGTCGGCTCCGCGGCCGTGGTGGCAGTCCTGCTGGGCAAGGCGGGCTCCTGGTGAGTGGGTGGGAACGCTGGTCGGCGGTACGGGGCCCCCGGGCCGGGCACGCGACGGTACGGGCCGTCCGGCCCGGGTACGCGGGTGCGCGGCCGGGTCGTCAGCGCGCGCCGGGCGCGGGCAGCGCGTCCTCGGCCCGCCGGACGCCGTGGCGTCCGATGGGGAGCATCAGGGGGCGTCCGGAGACGGGGTCCTCGATGATGCGGCTGTCGAGGCCGAACACCGCGCGGACGTTCTCCTCCGTCAGCACCTCGTCCGGCGTCCCGGCCGCGTGCGGCCGGCCCCCGGCGAGGGCGACGATGTGATCGGCGTACCGGGCGGCGAGATTGAGATCGTGCAGCACCATGACGACGGTCGTTCCGCGCGCGTGGTTGAGGTCGGTGAGCAGGTCGAGGACCTCGACCTGGTGGCTCGCGTCGAGGAAGGTGGTGGGCTCGTCCAGCATCAGGATGTCGGTCTGCTGGGCGAGGGCCATCGCGATCCAGACCCGCTGGCGCTGGCCGCCGGAGAGTTCGTCCACGCTGCGGTCGGCGAGGGACACGGTGTCCGTCGCCTCCAGGGCCGCGGCCACGGCCGCGTCGTCCTCGGCGTTCCAGCGGGAGAAGACCCGCTGGTGGGGATGGCGGCCGCGGCCGACGAGGTCGGCGACGGTGATCCCCTCGGGGGCCACCGGCGACTGGGGCAGCAGTCCGAGCGTACGGGCGAGCTGCTTGGCGGGCAGGCGGTGGACCTCCTTGCCGTCCAGGACCACCCGGCCCGCGCGGGGCGTCAGCAGCCGGGACATGGAGCGCAGGAGGGTCGACTTCCCGCAGGCGTTCGCGCCGACGATCGCCGTGATCAGGCCCGGCGGCACGGACAGATCGAGGGATTCGACGACGGTGCGGTCGCCGTAGCCGAGGGTGAGCCGTTCGGCCGCCAGTGTGTGGTGCGCGGTCACAGGGAGCCTCCGGCCCGGTTGGTGCGGATGATCAGGTAGACGAGATAGGGCGCGCCGAGCACACCGGTGACGACGCCGACCGGGAAGCGGGTGTCGAAGGCGAACTGTCCGGCGAGGTCGGCGACGAGCACCAGCAGCGCGCCGACCAGTCCGGCGGGCACCAGCAGCGACCCGCCGGGCCCGGTGATCCGGGCCGCGATGGGGCCGGACAGGAAGGCGACGAAGGCGATCGGCCCGGCCGCCGCCGTGGCGAACGCGATCAGGCAGACCGCGGCCACGATCACCGTGACGCGGGTGCGCTCGACGCGGACCCCGAGGGCGGCGGCGGTGTCCTCCCCGAGTTGCAGGGCCGACAGGTTCCGCGCCTGTGAGAGCAGTACGGGGCAGAGCACCGCGAGCGCGGCGGCGGCGGGCAGGGTCTCCTCCCAGGCCGCCCCGTTGAGGCTGCCGGTGAGCCAGCGCATCGCCTCCTGGAGGTCCCACTCCCCCGCCTGGGACAGTACGTGGGCGACGACGCTGTCGAGCATCGCGGCGATGCCGATGCCGATGAGCACGAGCCGGGTGCCGACCACTCCGTCCTTGAACGCCAGGGTGTAGACGAGCAGCGCCACGGCGAGGGCGGCGACGATCGCGACGGCCGACACCTGGGTCTCGCCGAGGGAGAGCGTGACGATCGCGACGGCGGCCGCCGCGCTCGCGCCGGAGCTGATGCCGATGACGTCGGGGCTGGCGAGCGGATTGCGGAGCATGGTCTGGAAGGTGACGCCCGCCAGGCCGAAGCTGAAGCCCGCGACGACGGCCAGCACGGCGCGCGGCAGCCGCAGCCGCCCGACCGTGAACGAGGCCCCGGGCACCTGCTCGCCCATGATCACCCGGATCACCTCGTCGAGCGGGTAGTACGTCCGTCCCGCCATGAGGGACAGGACGAAGACGGCGGCCACCAGGACGGCCAGCAGCGCCGCGACCGCGCGGCGGCGGAGCGCCCGGCGGGCCCGGCCGCGGGCCACGTCGGCGGCGGCGGACGGCCGGGCGGGGAGGACGAGGGCACTCACAGGGCACGCACCTTCTGCCTGCGGACGATCCAGATGAAGAACGGCGCGCCGATCAGCGCCGTCACGATGCCCACATCGATCTCCGCGGGCCTGGCCACGACCCGGCCGACCACGTCGGCCGCGGTGAGCAGCGCCGCGCCCAGCAGCGCGGCGAAGGGCAGCAGCCAGCGGTGGTCCACGCCGGCGAGCAGCCGGCAGGCGTGGGGGACGACGAGGCCGACGAAGGCGATCGGTCCGGCGACCGCGGTGGCGGCGCCGCAGAGCACGACCGCGCCGAGCGCGGCCACGCCCCGGGCGACGGCGACCCGTTCGCCGAGCCCGGCGGCCAGCTCCTCGCCCAGCGCCAGCGAGTTCAGCGCCTTGGCCGACAGCAGACAGATCGCGAACCCCGCCGCGAGGAAGGGCAGCACATGCCCGACGCGTTCGAAGGACGCGCCGCCCACGCCGCCGATCTGCCAGAGCCGGAAGCTTCCGGCGATGTCGTTGCGGGGCAGCATCACGGCGGTGACGAGCGAGGCGAACGCGGCCGAGGTCACCGCGCCGGAGAGGGCGAGCTTCAGGGGGGTGGGGCCGCCGCGGCCGAGCGCGGCGACGCCGTACACGAAGACGGCCGCCAGCCCCGCCCCCGCCATCGCGACCCAGACGTATCCGACCGGGGAGGCGAGTCCGAAGAAGGCGACCGCGGTGACCACGGCGAGCGACGCGCCCATGTTGACCCCGAGGATGCCGGGGTCGGCGAGCGGATTGCGCGTCACTCCCTGCATGACCGCGCCCGCGACGCCCAGCGCCGCGCCGACGAGGACCGCGAGCACGGTCCGGGGGACGCGTTGGGCGGCGGCCGCCTGTTCCAGAGTGGCGTCCGCTCCGCCGAGGGCCGCCCAGACGTCGGACCAGCCGACGGCCCGGGAGCCGAACGCGACGGAGGCCGCCATGAGCGCGGCGGACGCCAGGACCGCCGCGAGGAGCCAGAGCAGCCGCGTCCGCGCCGGACGCCGCGTCTCGGCGGCGTCCGGCGGGCGGCGGTCCGGGACCGTCGTCACTTGACCTTGTCCGCGGCCTTGGCGAGCGCGGCGACGTAGTCCTCCAGCACCCACGAGATCGACAGCGGCGTCGGGTTGGCGGCGGTTCCGAGCGGGGAGCTGCCGGGGAGCAGATACAGGGAGCCGCGGTCGACCGCGGGGACCTTCGACAGCAGCGGGTCCTTGCGGAGCGTGGCGGCCAGCTCGCCCTTCTCGTCGCCGTAGCCGGTGATGATGTCGACGTCGTCGAACAGGTCGGCCTGCTCGGCGCTGCGGGTGAGGGCGAACTTGTCGGTGCCCTTGGACATCCCGGCGATGCTGCCGGGGATCTTCAGACCGAGGTCCTCGAAGAACAGCGTCCGGGTGTCGTGCGCGGTGTAGAAGCCGACCTTGCTGACGTCGCCGGGGTCGACATGGGTCATGAACATCGCGGACTTGCCCTTGAGCTGCGGGTACTTGGCGACGGTCCGGGCGATCTCGCCCTCCAGGTCCTTGATCATCTTCTCGCCCTCGCCGGCCAGGCCGATGGCCGCGCTGTTCGAGCGGACGATCTCCCGCCACGGCGTCGCCCACGGGGCCTCGGGGTACGCCACCACGGGGGCTATTTCGCTGAGGGTGGCGTAGTCCTTCTCGGTCAGGCCGGAGTAGGAGGCGAGGATGACGTCCGGGTCGGTGTCGGCGACGGCCTCGAAGTCGATGCCGTCGTTCTCGTCGAAGAGGACCGGGGTCTTCGCCCCCAGGTCCTTCAGCTTCTCCTCGACCCAGGGCAGCACCCCGTCGCCGTCGTCGTCGCCGAAGTTCGCGGCGGCCATCCCGACGGGGACGACGCCGAGCGCGAGCGGCACCTCGTGGTTGGCCCAGTTCACCGTGGCGACGCGCTTCGGCTTCTCGGAGATGGTCGTCTTGCCGAGGGCGTGCTCGACGGTGAGCGGGAACGTGCCGGAGGAGGAGCCCTTCGCTCCGCCGTCCTTGGCGGCCCCGTCCTCGCCGCCGTCCCCGGAGGAGGAACCGCCGCAGGCCGAGAGGGTCATGAGAGCGGCGGCCGCCGTGAACAGCCTCAGACGATGTGAACGCATGTGATGTCAACCCCACTGGTCCGGATCCAGGTGCCGGTCCTCGCACGCCCGGGACCCGGGATGCCGTCGTGGAGTGTGTGCACCGCGCTGGAAGCAAGCGATTTAGGTAAGGCTTGCCTTGGCACTTTAGGAGAAGCTCCGGCTGTGTCGCAATCGATCTTATGAGACACCTGATGTAGCGATCGGGACGCGGGCCGGTGCGGGCAGGGGGAATCGTCCGTACCGGGCCCGGGGCGGCCACGGGCGGACCGGGCAGGTCAGGCAGGTCAGGCAGGTCAGGCAGGTCAGGCGGGCGGACAGAACCGGTGGACCGGGCGGGCGCGGCGGTCCGACCTGACGGACAGAACCGGCGGGCGGATCCGGAGAAGGGGACTCAGGACACCCGGAACGTGCCCGGGGTCAGCCCGGTCGTCCGCCGGAAGGCCGCGCCGAAGGCGCTCGCCGACCGGTATCCGACCTCCTCGGCCACCGCCTCCACCTCCCAGCCGCGGGTGAGCAGGGCGACGGCGTGCTGGGCCCGGACCGAGGCGATCCAGCGGGCGAAGCTGGTGCCGGTCTCCGCGCTGAACGCGCGGCTGATCGTCCGGGCGCTCACCCCCAGCTCCGCCGCCCACTCCGCGAGGGTGCGCTGATCGCCCGGATCCTCGCGGAGCGCCTCGGCGATCGGGCGCAGCAGGGCGGAGGCGGGAGCCTGGACGAGCAGTTCGCGGGGCGACGGTTCGAGCACGTCGAGCACCATCGCCTCGGTGGTCGCCCGTGAGGAGGGGGAGAGCCGGGATTCGCCGAGCCGTTCCAGCAGCAGCCGCAGCAGCGGGGTGATCTCGACGGCCACCGGGGTGTCGGAGATGGACGGGGTGGTCCGGAAGCCGAAGAAGCTCGCCCGGAACCAGGTCCCGGCGACCGCCGAACCCGAGTGCACGGTGCCCGCGGGCATCCAGAGGCCGAGCGCCGGGGTGATCGTCCAGACCCGTGCCCCGACCACGGCCGTCGACGCGCCGCGCTCGTTCCAGAGCAGTTCGTGGAAGGGGTGGGAGTGCTCGCCCCAGGTGGTGTCGTGGGCGACGACCTCGTCGTACGCCTGGATCGCGAACGGCATCGCCACCGCGCCCGCGGCGACGACCGGCAGCGAACGCGTCTCCCGGGTCGCCCTCGGGGTCGCGTTGGCCGCGCGCGCCGCGGCGGCGGCGCGGGACTCGGCTGCCGTACGGGGCCCGGGGGCCCGCGCGGCCGGCGCGGCCGGCGGGCGGCGGCGGGCCGCGTCGGGCTGGCAGGGGGCGGCCTGGGGACGGGGCGACGGCATGCCCTCACCGTAACCGAGCGTCCGGCACGGCCGGGGCGGACGGTACGGCCAGGACGGACGGGGGCCCTCCGCGCGTACCCGTACCGCATACACGGGACGGCCCGCACCGGCCCTCTCGGGCGCGGCACGGGCCGTCCTGACGACCTGACCACCGGGTCACCGGGTCACCGGGTCACCGGGTCACCGGCGACGGATCTACTTGCCGAAGTAGGCGTCGTACACGGTGATGGCGCTCTTGTTGTTCTTCTTGTCCGTGAGCTGGGCCCTGAGGGAGATCGCCTTGCCCTCGGCCGGGTTCTTGACCGTGATCCTGTTCTTGGCGACGGTGACCTTCTTCCAGGTCTTGCCGCCGTTGTAGGAGACCGAGACCGTCAGGGACTTCAGCCCCTTGCCGGCCGCCGGGCCCTCGACGGTCACCGGGAAGGTGTGCTGCCGGCCCGCCGGAGCGGTGTCGTCCAGCGCCAGCTTCGGGGTGAAGCGGACCGAGGAGACCGGCAGCGCGACAAGCTCGCCCGCGGCCGGCCTCTTGGAGCGGAAGGTCCAGGCGGCGTCGGTACGGGCGGCGGTCGCCGCCACCTTCCTGTCCCGCTTCACCGAGGTCGCGAGCGTGTACTCGGCGTCCCCCGCGCCCACGTCGAAGGGTTCCCGGCCCAGCAGCGGGTCGGCGTTCTCACCGATCTTGGTCTTGCCCCGGTGGAGCGTGGTCCGCGCCGAGGTGTAGTCGGAGGCCCCGTCATGGCCCGCCGCGTCGGCGTGGACATAGGTGGAGGCGATGATCTGGTCGCCGTCCCTGAAGACGCCGTAGTTCTCGGCCACCTTGGGCGAGTGGACGCCGCCGCCGAGCGTCTCGGTGTAGGACTTGCCCGCGGAGTACTTCTTGTCCGCGGTGCCGTACCAGATCTCCTCGGCGTGATGCCCGTCCGGGTCCTTCGGGCCGAACTGCGTGGCCCCCAGCGACACGGTGGCCTTCGGGCTCGCGGCCACGTACTGGGTCCGGGAGCCCGGGAAGGCCATCTCCGGGCCGTTCGTGAAGAACGACGCCGAGCCGAGCAGACTGATCGTGAACAGGCCGCCGCGCTTGTTCTTCGCCGAGGCGGCGGCGTTCGCCTTGACCTTCGCGAAGTCGGCGGCCTTGAACCTCTTGGTGTAGCCGGTGGAGTACTTCTTCGCCGGGCCGCCGACGATGGTGTGGTAATCCCCCGCGGAGCCCGCGTTCCACTGGGTGGCCCACACCTCGGAGAAGGAGCCGTCGGTGACCTCCGGGCCGAGGTGCGCGGTGCGCACACCGGTCAGCGTGGGGTAGTAGTGGCCGCCCTTCGTGCCCAGCTCGGACCTGGACACCCAGTAGGACAGCAGGGCGCCGCCGAGCCTGGCCCTCTTCTCCGGGACCGTGATCGAGACCGGCTCGGCCCTGCGGGCGTCGACCGTCACCGTGGTGTTCTTGTTCACCACCAGCTTCGGCTGGAGCAGATGGTCGAAGCCCTTGGTGCTGTTCGCGGGGTCGACGGCCCCGCCGGCGTCCAGGACGTACGCGCCCTTCGGGACACGGACCTTGGCGGTGCCCGACTCGTTGACGAGGGACTGCCGGCCGAAGTCCGCGTCGTCCGGCGAGCCGAGGTCGGCCGCGAAGCCCGCGTTCGGCCTGCCGTCCCGGCCGAGGAACGTGACGGTGAGGTCGTAGGACTCCGGCTCGCGCTCCACGGCGGCGACGCTGCGCACGCTCTGCGCGCCGTCGCTCGCGACGACCGCGGCCGTGTGGACGCCGTCGCGGTCGCCGACACGGGTGTCCGCGGTGAGATCCACCGAAGCGGCGCCGCCCGCGGGGACGGTCACCTTCCGAGCGCCCAGGGCGAAGAAGCCGGCCGGGGCCGGCTTGCCCTGCGGGTCGAGTCCGGCGACCGTCACATCGAGGGTGACGTCTCGGTCGCCGAGATTGCGGTACGTGACCTTCCGGGTCTCGGGCCTGTCGTCGTGGTGCGGCCACGCCTGCTTCGCGAAGTTCACCGAGCCGGGCTCGGCGACGACGCTCTGCCGGATCGCCCGGTCCAGGGCGAGCCGCCCGGCGCCCTGCTGGAAGGGGGTGTGGCCGCCGTCCTTGGCGGAGGCCGACAGCACGCTCTTGAGCCGGTCGGCCTTCCAGGTCGGGTGCCGCTGCTTCAACAGCGCCGCCGCGCCCGCGACATGGGGAGTGGCCATCGAGGTGCCGGAGAGCGAGGCGTACCCCTCCGGGCTCCCCGGACCGGTGCCGGCCGCCGCCGCGGCGGCGATGTTCACACCGGGGGCGGTGACGTCCGGCTTGACCGTGCCCCCGCCGACCCGCGGGCCCACGCTGGAGAAGCCCGCCATCTCGTCCTTGTCGTCGACCGCGCCGACGGTCAGGGCGGCGTCCGCGCTGCCCGGGGAGCCGATCGAGCCCGCGTCCGGACCCGAGTTGCCCGCCGCGACGGCGAAGAGCACGCCCTTCTCGGCGGTCAGCTTGTTGACATGGGCCTCCATCAGATCGATCTCCGGGCCGTCCGGGCCGCCGAGGCTCATGTTGATCACATCGGCGCCCTGCTCCACCGCCCAGTCCATCCCGGCGAGGATGCCGGAGTCGGAGCCGAAGCCGGAGTCGTCCAGGACCTTGCCGTTGAGGATCTCGGCGCCGGGGGCGACGCCCTTGTGGGTGCCGCCCGACTTCACTCCCGTACCGGCGACGGTCGAGGCGACATGCGTGCCGTGGCCGTCGCGGTCCTTCGCGTCCGTGGACTCGCTGAAGTTCTTCGCCGCGACGACCCGGCCCTTCAGATCCGGGTGGCCGTCGTCCACCCCGGTGTCCAGGACGGCGACCTTGACGCCGGCGCCGTCGTAGCCGGCCTCCCACGCCTGGGGCGCGCCGACCTGGGCGACGCTCCTGTCGAGGCTCGCCCTGCGGACCCCGTCCAGCCAGATGTGCTTGACGCCGGAGACCGCGGCGGTACGCGCGTCCTTGCCGGACGTGGTGCGGGTCAGCGCCTCCCACAGGGCCCCGGCCTCCCGCTCCGAGACGGTCACGGCGTCCGCGTTCAGACTCGGCAGGCTCCGGCCGATCCGTACGTCGCCCGTGGCGCGCAGGCCCTGCCGGGCGGTCGCGGCGGAGGCTCCCTCGTACGCGACGATCACCTTCAGACCCTTGCGGTACGCCTTGCGGCTGTCCGCCCCGCTCAGCGCGGTGATGTTGAACAGCCGCCGGTCGAGCCGTCCTTCGGCGAGCAGCGCCCGGGCGTCGTGGGGCACCGCGTAGACGTCGCCGCGATGGGTGAAGGTCTGGACGGGGACCTGCTCCCGGCCCTCGGCCCGGTCGAGGGCGACGGCCTTGCCCGTGGCGTCCGTCCCGACGCGGTCACCCGTGATCAGGGTCACCCAGCGCAGACCGGCGGCCCTGCCCTCACCGCTCTTCCCGGCCGGCCCGGCGATCTTCGCGGAGGCCGCGGCGGCGGCCGTGTCCCCCCGGAGGGCGGGGGAGGCCGACGACGCCGGGGCGGTCAGTCCGGCGACGAGCGCCGCCGCGACCGCTGTGGTGAGCGTCGCGGCGCCGAGGTTCTGACGTCTCCTGGAATGCATCAATTCCCTTTGCTGGGGCGGGGGCGGTCAGGGGCCCCGGAGTGTCCCCGCGTCCCACTCCTGTCTGGAAACAGGGGAACGGCGGCGCTCTGGTTGTCATCTCATCCGATTGATGGCTGAAATCCGTACACAGGGCCGGAGTTCAACTCTCGGGTGAGCCGTGCGTACGCCCTGGGCGGGAAGTCGGCGGCAGGGCGGGCGACGTCGATTCGGGCCGGAGCACGGCCCGCCCGCGCGGCGGAAGCGGACGGCCCGCGATGCCGGGGCGGCGGACCCCGGAGCTACGATGCGGGGCGACGAACATGAGTACGCGAGTGAGGGGGATGTCCGTGCTTGGTGTGGTCCTGCTGGTGGCCATGGCCGCCGTCGTCGTCGGAGTGGTCTACGTCCTGTCCACCTGGCGCCCCTCCCCCCGCTGGGCCAACCGGCGCGGCCGCAACTGCCCGGGCTGCGGCGGCTTCCGGGCGCGGACGGTGGTCAGTGACGACCGGCTGGACGGAATGCTGGAGTGCCGTGCGTGTCACCGTGTGTGGGAGCCGGCGGACCACAGCTCCTAGCGGCGCTCCCGGTCCTCGGCCGGCGGTCCACGGGCGACCGCGGATGAGATCCGCCGCGGTGGGGGCGGCCGGGCCTTCGCGGCGACCGAGGCCGCCCGGCGCACCGCCGCGCGGCCGACCGCGCCGTGCCGCGCCGTGCCGTGCCGTGCCGTGCCAGGGACGGTCCCGGCGGCGACCGCGCGCTCCCCCACTTGACCACCGACCGCCGCCCGACGGCCGATCGGCGCTCCGGAGCCACCGCCGCCCACAGCGCCTGAGCACCTGAGCAGCCCCGACGCGTACCCCGATCCGCAGGCCCGACCGGGGCTTCCCGCCGGATTCACGCTCCTTGCGATACGATACGTCTCGTCTCTACTGCGACAGGAGGAGCATCATGGAACGCTTCGTCGAGGCCGCGCCCGGTGTACGCCTCTGGGCCGAGGAGCGCGGCGGCGCCGACGCGCCCCCGCTGCTGCTGATCATGGGCGCGCAGGCGTCCGGCCTGGGCTGGCCGGACGAGCTGGTGGACACGCTCGCCGCCCGCCATCGGGTGATCCGCTACGACCACCGCGACACGGGCCGCTCCACCTGGGCCTTCGACGAGCGGCCCTATCCCCTGGCCCGGCTCGCGGACGACGCCCTCGCGGTGCTGGACGGCCACGGCGTCGAGCGCGCCCATGTCGTCGGCATGTCCATGGGCGGCTCGCTCGCACAACTCCTCATCGCCGACCGTCCCGAGCGGCTGCTGAGCGCGACCCTCGTCGGCACGAGCGCGCTCAGCACCGCCCCGTACATCCGTCCGGACGGCACCCGGACCCCGCCCGAGGAGCTGCCCGGCATCGCACCCCGTCTGCTGGAGATGTGGTCGCGGCCCGTGGCCGACCTCGGTCTGGAGGCGGAGCTGGAACGGCGGGTCGAGCACTGGCGGGCGCTGGGCGGCGATCTGCTGCCCTTCGACGCCGACGAGGCCCGCGCCCTGGAGCGGAGGATCGTCGAGCACACCGGGCACCACACCGCGAGCACCGCGCACGCCCGCGCCGACGCCTCCGGCCTGGACCGCACCGAGCGGCTCGCCCGGACCTCGGTGCCGACCCTCGTCGTCTCCGCCCCCGCCGAACCGGTCTTCCCGCCGCCGCACCCCCAGCACATCGCCCAGGCGATCCGGGGCGCGCGCCTCGTCGAGATCCCCGGCATGGGGCACGCGCTGCCGCGCGCGGTGCTCGCCCCGCTGGCCGCCGCGATCCTGGACCACACCCTCGGACACTGACGCGCGGCGGGCGGCCCCGGGCGGACCGGGCGGTGTCAGGAGACGGGCAGCCCGAGGGCCCCGGCGACCGCGCTGGTGCGGGTGAAGACGGAGTCCGGGTGGTCGTTGTCGCAGTACTTGTTCCCGGTGGAGACGATGCCGATCACCTTCCCGCCGGCGACCAGCGGACCGCCGGAGTCGCCGCGGCAGATGCTGTCGTAGGTCCCGGCGGTCGGCGCGCCGCACACCTTCAGCGCCCTGGAGTCGGTCGGTTCGGTGAACGGCTCACAGGTCTTGAGGGGAGCCAGGACGAGCACGGCCGACTTCAGCCGTGTCGCGGGGGTGTCCCTCGCGGTCCTGCCCCAGCCCACGGCCTTCGCCTTCTTCCCGAGGGTGTAGAGGGCCGAGTCCCGGGAGCCCGCGACCGGCAGCGGGGCGTACGGCATCGGCGCGGAGAGTTCGAGCACGGCCGCGTCGTAGGTGAGCCTGGCCTGCTCGAACTTCGGGTGGAGCCTGACCGAGGCGATGCCCCGGACCGTCCCCTCGGTCCCGGCGAGGCTGGTACGGCCGCCGACGACCCTCAGGGCGAGGGCGGCGTCGGCGTCCGCGACGCAGTGCGCGGCGGTGAGGACCTTGGCGGGCGCCACCAGCGTGCCGCCGCACACCTGGCGGCCGTCGGACGTTTCGATGAGCATCGCGTACGGATGGGCCTTCACGGTGGTGTTCCGTCCGCCGTGGACGGCGGCGGCGGGCGTCACGGCGGCCGCGAGCCCCGCCGCGGCCAGAACGCCCGCGGTGAGCACGGCGGTCGCGGCACGCCTGTCGAACCTGTTTCGCATCGGCATATGAGCCCCCTCAGAAGTCGGCACGGGGGCGCGCTGCACCGCGCCTCCCCTGCGACAGGACGGGAAAAACGCCGGATGTGTTCCCTTCGGGCGGTCGTTCGTCCGCGGCCGGACGCTCGGTCGGGCACTCGGGACGGCCACCCGGGCCGGGCGCTCGCCGGGCGCTCGGCCGACGCTCGACGGGGCGTGGGCCCGCGTACCGCTCGGCTCCGGCGCGCCCCGGGACAGGGCGCGCCCGGTCGCGTCTCAGCGGTAGTAGACCGCGGTCCGCTTCCCGTCGACCTCGTGGACCTGGACCGGAGTGTCGAACACCTCGCTGAGCACCTCGGCGCGCATCATCGCGTCGACGGTGTCGGACGCGGCGATACGGCCGTCGCGGAGGGCGATGATCCGGTCGGAGTAGGTGGCGGCGAAGTTGATGTCGTGGACGATCAGGACGACGGTCTTGCCGAGTTCGTCGGCGGCGCGGCGCAGCTGGCTCATCATCCGGACGGAATGCTTCATGTCGAGGTTGTTGAGCGGCTCGTCGAGCAGGACGTACCGGGTGTCCTGGGCGAGCACCATGGCCACGTAGGCGCGCTGCCGCTGGCCGCCGGAGAGCTGGTCGAGATAGCGGTGCTGGAGATCGCCGAGGTGGAGGAATTCGAGCGCGTCGTCGATATGGGCGATGTCCTGCGGGGTCAGCCGGCCCCTGCTGTGCGGGAAGCGCCCGAAGGAGACGAGTTCGCGCACGGTCACCCGGGCGGTGAAGTGGTTCTCCTGGCGGAGGATGGAGAGCGTCCGCGCCACGTCCTGCGACTTGGCCCGGTGCACGTCGAGGCCGTCGACGGTCACGGTGCCCGAGGTCGGCTCGGCGAGCCGGCCGATGATGGTCAGCAGGGTGGACTTGCCGGCGCCGTTGGGGCCGACGAGCGAGGTGACCCCGCCCGCCGGTATCCGCCCGGACACCGGACCGAGCACGACGTCCTCGCCGTACGCCTTGCGGATGTCGGTGAACTCGATCACAGGGTGCCCTTCCGGAGGAGATGGACGAGGAAGATCGCCCCGCCGAGGAACTCGATGACGACGGTGAGCATGCCGGAGGCGTAGAAGACGTGCTCCATGATGAACTGACCGCCCGCCAGGGTGATCAGCCCGATGAGGAACGCCATCGGCAGGACCACGACATGCCGGTGGGTGCCCGACATCTGGTAGGCGAGCATCGCGGTGACGAAGCCGAAGAAGGTCATGGGGCCCGCGAGCGCGGTCGACATCGCGATCAGCAGGGAGATCAGCAGCAGCATGAGCGACAGCTCGCGCTTGTGGGCGATGCCCAGGTTGGTGGCGGCGTCCCGGCCGAGGAGCAGGGTGTCGAGGCGGTAGCGGCGCTGCCAGACGACGATTCCGACGATCAGGCAGACGATGCCCGCGATGGGCAGATACCCCGCCTCGGCGCTGCTGAGCCGTCCGAAGAGCCGGGCCGAGAGCACGTCGTACTCGGCGGGCGAGAGCAGCCGCTGGAGGAAGTCCGACAGGCTGCGGAAGGCCAGTCCGAGCACCACGCCGACCAGCAGCAGCACATGGATGCTGCCCTTGCGCCCGGAGAACAGCCAGCCGAACAGCAGCATCGTGAAGCCGGCCATCAGCAGGGTCTGGGTGACGAGCTTCGGCAGCCCGTCCGTCGCGGCGAGCACGCTGCCGCCGAAGACGGCGACCAGGAGGGTCTGCATCAGGATGTAGACGGAGTCGAACCCCATGATCGACGGGGTGAGGATCCGGTTGTGGGTGATGGTCTGGAACACCACCGTTCCCACGGCCTGGGCGAACGCGACCACCGCCATCGTCCCGAGCATGGTCAGCCGGCGCTCGAAGGCGAACTCGAAGGATCCCTCGATGAAGAGGAAGAGGAAGCAGACCACCGCGACGGCGGCGATCCCGCCCGCCAGGGCGAGCCGTACGGCGGCGGGGATGCCCCGCGAGACGGGCCGGGTGCGGCCGGAAGCGGCGCGGGGGCCGGCCTCGCCGCCGTCCCGGGCGGTGCCGGACGGGGGCGCGGCCGTCGGTCGGCTCTCAGACATGGGCCTTCCCTCGCTGACGCAGGATCATGGCGACGAACACGACCGCTCCGACGGCGCCGAGCACCACCGTCGACGGGATCTCCAGCGGGAAGACGAGCAGCCGGCCGACGAGATCGCAGACGATCATCAGGGCCACGCTGCTGAGCACCACCCAGGGCAGGTTCCGGCGGATGTCGTCGCCGCGTGCCATCGAGACGAGATTCGGCACGATCAGCCCGAGGAAGGGGATGAATCCGACGACGACGGTGGTGACGCCCGTGGCCAGGGCGACCATGACCAGTCCGGTGAACATGATGCGGCGGTACGGGAGTCCCAGGCTGGTGGCGGTGTCGCGGCCGAGCCCGGCGATGGTGAAGCGGTCGGCCGCCAGATACAGACCGACGACGATGACTCCCACCACCCACAGCGGCTCGTAGTTCCCGCGCACCACCGAGCTGAATCCGCCCGAGCGCCAGGTGGCGAGCATCTGGAGCAGATTCGTGGACGAGGCGATGTACAGCGTCACCGCGCTCACCAGGGCGCCCAGCATGATGCCCACGATCGGCACGATGACCTGTGACTTGAGCGCGATCCGCCCGAGGACGACCAGGAAGACGAGCGCGCCGGCGAACGCGAAGGCGCTGGCGGCGCCCATCCGCACCATCGGCGAGGCGGCCGGCACGAGGATGGTGAGGAGCAGCACGCCGAGTGCGGCCCACTCGCTGGTGCCCGTGGTCGTCGGCTCGACGAAACGATTCTGTACGAGCATCTGCATGATCACGCCGGAGACGGCCATGGCGGCCGCGGCGAAGACCAGCGCGAGGGTCCGGGGCACCCGGGAGATGAGGAACATGCGCCGGGCCTCGGGGTCCGTGGCCAGGGCGCGCAGATCGATGTCGTAACCGCCGATGAAGAGCGAGGCGGTGACCAGGGCCAGCACGAAGAGTGCGGCGAGCGTGAGCGGGAGTCGGCGCATGGGGCTTCCGGGGCGGTGGGGTGCGAGCGGCCCCCGGCTGAGCCGGGGGCCGCTCGGACGTGGGTGTGTCAGCCGGCCGCGTTGAACGCGGTCGCCACCGTGTTGAAGGAGTCCGTGTACGCCTGGATGCCCTCGGTCAGGTAGAAGTCGCTGGACAGGTAGATGACCTGGTCCTTGGTGCGGAAGGTGGTCTTGTCCCAGGCCTCCATGCCGTCCACGACCTTCTTCGCGGCGATCGCCTCACCGGACTCGGGGCCCACGGCCGCGTCCCGGTCCAGCATGATCATCCAGTCGGGGTTGAGCTTGGCGATCGTCTCGGGGGCGAGCCCCGAGTTGTCGTGCACGGAGGTGCTCTCCTCGCCCTCGGCCTCGAGCACGTTCTTCAGGTTCAGCGGCTCGGAGAGCCGGCCGATGCGGCTGGCGCCGTTGTCGACCTTTCCGGCGCTGGCGACCGCGAGGAACACGCTCTCGCCCTTGGTGGCGTCGGCGGCCGACTTCTGGGCCTTGTCCAGGGCGGCGACGATCTCCTTGGCCTTGGCCTCCTCGCCGAAGATCTTCCCGAGCTGCTCGGTCTGGGTCTTCAGCGACGCGACGTATCCGTCCTTGGCCTCGTCGGACGGGGCGACGTCGATCGTCTTGCCGATCTTGGACAGCTTGTCGTGGTGGTCGGTGAACCGGTAGCCGCCGATGATCAGGTCGGGCTCGCTGGCGTTGAGCGCCTCGAACTTCGGCTCACGGTGGGTGCCGACGTCCTTGATGGACGCGTCGTTCATCCAGTCCTCGAAGCCCTCCTTCGGGAGGAGCGCCTTGGGCACCGCGACCGGCTTGACGCCGAACGCCTTGAGCGTCGCGAACGACGTGTTGTCGAGCGCGGCGACCTTGGCCGGCTTCAGGGGCACTTCGAGTTCGCCCTTGGCGGTCGTGACGGTGACCTCGCCCTGGCTCTTGTCCGAGTCGGACGCCTTGCCGGACTCCCCGCAGGCGCTCAGCACGATGCCCGCGCACAGGACCGTGCTGGTGACGACGATGGACTTGCGAAAACGGACGGAACGCACGGCGGATGACTCCTAGAAACGACAGGCGCAGCCGACACAGCGGGGCGACGGAACTGCGAAGAACCCAAGATTTAACTTAGCCTAACCTAACCCTGAATCTACCTGTCCGGAGGGTCAGCTTCCGCCTTGTTCCACGGTCCGCGCGGGCTTCGCGCCCGTGTCTTCGCGGGCTTCGCGCCGGTGTCTTCCGGGCGGTGCGCGGCGGCCCGGCGGGACGGGGGGACGGGGGGCACGCCGGCACGGCGGCACGGTTGTCAGAGCGGGACGGCTCACGGCTCACGGCTCACGGCAAGGCTTCGTCGGCGGCCGCAGGCCACGGTCAGCATCTGCGGTGCCACCACTCCAGGTCCGGATCGGCGGCCGGATCGTGATGCGTCCGGCCGAGCAGGACCGCGTCCAGACGCTCGACCCGTACGCGCAGCTCGGCGGCGGCCTTCGGCGGCAGCAGGAACAGCGCCTCCCGCAGCCGGTCCCGGGACCAGCCCTCGCCGCAGCACGGGCAGGCGAACTCCGCCTCCCACGGCCGCCGGCGCCGCCCGGTGCCGTGGACATGCGCGGACCAGACGCTCAGCGCCGCCGACACGACGCCCGGGGACCACCGCTCCCGTTCGAGCAGCCGGACGGCGGCGTTGGCCGATCCCGACAGACCAGGGAGATCGCGATACCGCACCCACGGCCGCCGCCAGGCATGCTCCCTCGGCCGCAGCGAACCCGGCGTTCTACGCGGCACGGCCCCTTCCGGTACAGATCATGAACGCATCCTGGCACAGCCCGGAACCGGCCGGACGGCCCAGGGCGCAGGGCGCAGGGCCCAGCACGGCGTACCCGCTCATCGCGGGCGCTCGCCGCCCGCGCGGCGCGTACCGGAACCGGCGGCGGGCCGTCCGGCGCACATCGCCGCCGGACGGGCGCGGGCCGGGGGCGGATTGCGCGCCGCGGCCCGTGCCCGTCCCCTCTCAGCGCGGTACGGGCACCATCTGCAGCGGCCCCGTGGTCAGGCTCATCTGGGCCCGCGGCCGTACGGTCGTGCCGGGTACGGGCCGCAGCCGCCACCGGGAGGCGATGGCGGCGAGGGCCAGGGTCGCCTCCGTCATCCCGAACACATCACCGATGCATTTGCGGCTCCCCGCGCCGAACGGCAGATAGGCGCCCCGGCTGACGCTCTTCGCCCGCTCCGGCAGCCAGCGGTCCGGGTCGAACGCCTCCGGGTCCGGGAACAGCCCCGGGTCGCGATGGATGACGTACGGGCTGATCAGCACGTCCGTACCGGCGGGCAGCCGGCGTCCGCCCAGTTCGGTGCGCTCGGTCGTCATCCGGGTGAACATCCACGCGGGCGGATACAGCCGCAGCGTCTCCGTGAAGATCCGCTGGGTGTGGGCGAGCCGCGGGATGTCGGCGTAGTCGGGCGTCCGGCCGCCGGCCAGCACCTCGTCGACCTCGGCGTGCAGCCGCCGCTCCGCCTCCGGATTGGCCGCCAGCAGATGCCAGGCCCAGGTCAGAGCGCTGGCCGTGGTCTCGACCCCGGCCAGCAGCAGCGTCATCACCTGGTCGTGGACCTCCCGGTCCGACATCCGCCCGCCGTCCTCCTCGTCGCTCGCCGCGAGCAGCGCCGACAGCAGATCGCCCCGGTCCTCGCCCGCCCGCCGGTAGTCGGCGACGATGGTGTCGATCAGGGTGTGCAGCCGGCCGAGGGCCGCCGTGAACGCTCGGTTCGCGGCGAGCGGCAGCCTGGCCAGCAGTCCGGTGGGGTCCACCGCCCGGCGATAGGCGCCGCTGACCATCAGCGGCAGGCTGCGCTGGATCTCGGCGACCGAGTGCGGAGCCATGTCGGTGGAGAACAGCGCGCGGGCGGTGACCCGGGCGGTGAGGCCCTGCATCGCGTCGGCGATGTCCATGGGCCGCCCCGCCTCCCACAGCGAGACCTGCCGCGCGCACTCGTCCCGCATGACCTGGGCGTAGGTGGCGATGCGCGCGGGGTGGAAGGCGGGCTGCACCATCCTGCGCTGTCTGCGGTGGTCGGCCCAGTCGGAGGTGATCAGCCCATTGCCCAGGATGGGCCGGGCCTTGTCCTTCACCGGCCCCCCGGTGTCGTACACCCGCGCGTTGAGCAGCACCTGCCGCACCAGTTCCGGATGGCAGGGCAGATAGGCGGGGCGGCTCCCCAGCCTGACCTCGACCAGGTCGCCGAGGGAGGCGAGCGAGGTCAGGAACTCCAGCGGCCTGCGGGCCATCGACAGGGCATGGCCGACACCCGGCAGCCGGCCGGGCGCGGCCGCCACCGCCCAGCCGCGCGGCACGGTGTCGGGAGCGCTCTTCATACGTCTGACATCTCCTTCGGTGGGGCGAGAGGGCTGTCGGTCGTGCGCCGGCGGCGTCCGGGCCGCGTAACCGCGCGAGGCCGTCGGCCGCTCAGCGGCGTTCGCAGATCATGGGCAGCGGGCCCGGTTCCAGGGTGGCCCTCGGCTCGGGCCGCAGCCGTGTCCCGGACACGGGGCGCAGCCGCCAGCGGGCCGCGACGGTCGCCACGATGAGCGCCGTCTCGGTCAGGGCCAGGACGTCGCCGATGCACTTGTGGACGCCCGCGCCGAACGGCAGCAGCGCCCCGCGCGGCACCTGGGCGGCGCGCTCCCCCTCCCAGCGGTCGGGGTCGAAGGCGTCGGGATCGGGGAAGATCTCCGGATTGCGGTGGATGGCGTAGGCGCTGTAGAAGATCATCGTGCCGGCGGGGATCGGCCGGCCGCCGAGTTCGGTGTCGCGGGCGGCCACCCGCATCGCCATCCAGGACGGCGGGTAGAGGCGCAGCGCCTCGGTGATGACGTTGCGGGTGTACGGCAGCGTCGGCAGGTCGGCGTGGCGCGGGGGCCTGCCTCCCAGTGACGCGTCGATCTCGGCGTGCACCCGCTTCTCGATCTCCGGGGCGGTGCCCAGCAGATGGAAGACGAAGGCCAGGGTGGCGGCGGTCGTCTCGCTGCCCGCGACGAGGAAGGTGATGACCTGATCCAGGATCTCGCGGTCGCTCAGCCGCGCGCCGGTGTCGGGGTGCCGGGCGCGCAGCAGTACGGACAGCAGGTCGTCGCCCCCGGACTCGTCGCCGTCACCGGCGCCGGGCCCGCCCGCGCGGTGCTCGCGCGCGCTGTTCCCCGCCGCGCCGGTCTCCGCCGCGCCGTGCTCGCACGCTCTGTCCTCCGCCGCGCCGGGCCCGCGCGCGCTGTCCTGCTCCGCGCCGTCCCCGCGCGGACCGTCCCCGTGCGGACACTCCGCGCGCCGGTCCGCCCCGCCCTCGCGCTCCTCGCTCGCGCGCTCCACGCCGCGCTCGCGTTCCTCGCGCCGCTGACGGGCGATCATCTCGGCGACGATCGCCCGCAGCCGGGTGTTGGCGTGGGCGTACTCCCGGTTGCCGGGGGTGGGGAGCCTGTCCACGACGCCCAGGGGCGCGATGGTGCGCCGGTAGAGACCGCGGGAGATGGTCTTCAGACACTGCCGCGCCTCTTCGACGGTGCTCTCGTCGAGCCCGGTGGAGAAGAGGGTGCGCGCGGCGACCCGCATCAGCAGGGCCTGCATGGTGTCCCCGATGTCCCGTACCTCACCGGGCCGCCAGCCGTCGGTCATCGACCGGGTGTCGGCGCCGACGGCGTTGGTGTACTCGGCGATCCGGGGGGTGTGGAACGCGGGCTGGATCATGCGCCGCTGCCGGCGGTGCTCGTCGCCCCGGGAGACCGACAGGCTGTTGCCGAGCAGTTGCCGCGCCTTGTCGAAGATGCCGCCCTTGTCGAAGTCGTTCGGGCTGAGCAGGATGTGCCGGACGAGTTCGGGGTGGGCCGCGAGATAGGCGCGGCCGGGCCCGAGGCGCAGCTCCACGAGATCGCCGTGGGCGGGGAGGGACGCCAGGAACTCCAGGGGGCGGCGCCACAGCTGGATCACATGGCCCAGCAGGGGAAGGCCGCCGGTCGCGGCGCCGGTGCGCCAGGGCCGGTCGGCGGGGCTTTTCCTCGGGGACGGCATCGGAGAGATCCCCCTACTGAATCAGAGCGTTGACGTCGTTCACGGGGCTCTGGTAGCGCCGGTCCTGCGTGGTCCACACGAAATTGCCGTGGAGAAGGTCGAGCAGCACGTCCCGGGTGAGGTCGTCGAATGCCTTGATGCACTCCATGTCCTCGCCCAGATCGTCCAGCCGCTGTGCGAAGAAGCGCCGGAAGTCAGCCTCGTCCGAGACATCGCACAGATGGAAGCAGTTGGTTATCTGACCGAGCGCGTTCTCCCGGTCGTACGAGTAGAAGTCGTTGACGATGGTGAGTCCGCGCGCTGCCATCCGGGCGGCGAGGCCCGACTTGGAGTGTTCGGTCAGCTCGCGGTTGCGGTAGATCGGATAGGACATCTTCATCCAGAAGTCCACCCCGATGTCCGTGACCCGGAAGCGGAAGTACTGCTCGGGGGAGGTCCCGCAGAGCTTCCGCTTGACCGGGGAGTCACGGAACATGTGGTCGCTGGTGATGAAGGCGCGGGCGCCCTCGTACGCGAAGTCCGCGTCCTCCTTGTCGTAGTAGCGGTCGCACACCGCGCGCACCTGGGGCAGGAAGAGGTCGAAGTCGTGCAGCGCGGGGTCCATGTCGTCCCAGACGAAGGTCACGCAGTTGAGCACGCAGACGGCCTTGAAGGCTTCCATGTCCTTGATGTGCCGCGCGCTCTGCGACCAGCGCACGACGTTCATGTACGAGACCCAGCGGCGGTCGGAGACCTCTTTGCCGAGGGGCGCGACGGCGCGGTTGCAGGCGTCGATGACCTCGCGCAGCTCGGCGTCCGTCATCGGGACCTGCTCGGCGTCGTGCACGAGGTGGCGGCCGAAGAGTTCGGCGAAGCGGTCGGTGCACTCCTGCCAGTAGCGTGCCGTTCCGGCCGGGGTGGCGGTGGTGGTCATGTGTTCCTCCTGGTGGCCGTGCGGGCGATGCGGTGCAGTACGGCGGTCGCCTCGGCGGCGAAGGGGGCGGTGTCGAGGACGCGCAGGGCCTCCCGGTAGCGGTCCTCGATCATGCGCTCGACGGCGGAGCGGGCGCCGGTGACCTCGAAGATCGCGCGTACCTCCCCGGCGCCGGCCTCGTCGAGCCGGGGGTCGCCGATCAGCGTGCGCAGCCGGGCCTCCTGTGCGCTGTCGCACCTGCTCAGGGCGAGCGCGACGAGCGTGGTGTTCTTGGCTGCGCGCAGATCGTCCAGACGGGACTTCCCGGTGTCGCGGACGTCTCCGTAGACCCCGAGCATGTCGTCGCGGAGCTGGAACGCCTCGCCGAGGGGGAGGGCGAAGGCGGTGCAGGCGGCCATGGTCTCGGGTCCGGCGCCGGCGAGGGCGGCGCCGATGTGCAGGGGGCGCTCGATGGTGTACTTGGCGGTCTTGTAGCGGCTGACGGTGAGCGTGGCCTCGACGTCGTCGGTCAGCTCTCCGGTGGCCCTCAGGTCCAGGTACTGGCCGAGCATGACCTCGGAGCGCATCTCGGCTATCAGGGGCATCACGGCGGCGTACTGGGCGGAGTCGAGTCCCGCGGTGTGCAGGAGTTCGTCGGACCAGGCGAAGGCGAGGTCGCCGAGGAGCACCGCGGCGCCGGCGCCGAAGCGCTCTCCGCGGCCGTCGCCGCCCTCTCCGGCGAAGGCCCGGTGAATGGTGGGGCGGCCCCGGCGGGTGTCGCTGCCGTCCATGATGTCGTCGTGGATCAGGGCGAACGCGTGGAACATCTCCAGCGACGCGGCGACCCGTACGGCCGAGGCGCCGCCGTGCTCCCCGCCCACCGCCAGCCGGCCGGTCAGCAACAGGACCGGTCTGATGCGTTTGCCGCTCTCCATGAACGCGGCCAGCGCGTCCAGGAGCTGGACCATGGGCACATGGCCGCAGTTTTCCTTCTTCTCCGCGAGGAAATCGGAGATGACCGTGTTGACGTCTTCCGTGGCCGCCGATGTGCAGAATGGTCCGGGGGAAATCATCTGCGTGCTCATACGGCTGGTTCATCCTCCTCGTGTCGTCGCGACCGGGACCGCGACCGCGCCGGGGAAAACCTCGCGGGATCGCCGGGACTTCGCCGCCCCGGGGAGCGGAATGCGTACGGAACCGTGGTGGGCCGGTTGATGTGTCTGCCGTGAGCGGTGGATCGCGTCGCTTCGGTCGTACCGGTCTCGGACGCGCCGATCCCGGTCGTGCCGTTCATGGTCGTGTCGCTCGGGAATGGTGCTGGTGCGGCGGCACTGTGCGACAAGCCGGGAATGCCTCAGGGGGCGGGACGCACCCGCGGTGCGCCGGGGCCGCCGAGTTCGGCCTCGCGACGCCGGACGGGGTCCTGGCGGAAAGGACCCGGTCGATACGGGCCCTCGCGGTCCGGCCCGCCGCCCGTCGCGTCCGGGAAACGGCCCGTGAAGCCGTTGACCGGCGGTGGCGTTCCGTCGACGGCCCCGGTGGCGAGCCGGCCCGGCGGACACGGACGGTCCTGCGGGCGAGGGCCTCGCGCATGGAACAGAATCCCGGATTTCAAGGATTTCGTCACGCTGTCCCCCAGTGAGTGAAATTACTGTCATGAAGGCAATTGAGCCTCCCGATCCGGCATCGGAATACTAGGCACACGACCACCTGCGGAGACAAGGCCACGTGATCTTCGGTAACTTGACCCGGCGTCCGGGGGAAGACCCCGGGACACCCGGTGAGATCCTGTACCGGCCCGGACGGGCCCGTCAACCTCATTCAAGCTACAGCTTCTTGACAGGACGCCGTTCGGTACGGCATGGGACCGGCGTGCGCCGCACTGTTTTCACCGAAGAGCCCACACGGTGTTTCGATCGGAACTGCGGGACTTCATCACCGGGGAAGTCGCGCGCATCCCCAGCGAATGGGCGCGTTCCGCGCGACTTCCGCCGGAAACTGGGCGAACTCGGCATCTTTCGTTTTGGTATCCCCCCGCGATACGGATGCGCGGGCCCGGGGGGTTTCGCCTTCGACGCCGTTATCACCGAGGAGTACGGGGGATCTTCGGCAGGGGAAGCGCCCGCCCGGCGCTTCCGGCCCTCCGGTCGCGTCACGGGTGAGCCGATGACGGTGATCGCGATCACCGGGCCGGCCGCCGGGCCGGAGCGCGGCGGCCGATGACGGTGATCGCGGACGAACCGCCCGGACCGGCGCCCGCTTCCCGCTCGACGGCGGCCGATCGTCACCGGGGCGCCGCGCGAAGCCGACGCCACGGGCATCGACACGTGTCTCCGGCCTCACGGAGGAACGGCCTTGGGCCGGAGCGCCCATACGCCGGGCGAGCGGGCTCGGCCCCGGCGGCACCGGCCCGATCGCGCTGCCCTCCGGGTACGGGACGCTCTGGAGAACGACCGTTCACATCACCACGTGATCGGATCGCTCGCGGCGGACCGTCCCCTCGCGGGGGCGGGGCCCGGAAGCCGGCGGGCCCGCCCGTCCCCGTACCGCCCGCCCGGAAGCCGTTCCGCGAGCCTTCGGCGATCGCACCCCGGCTCTGCGGCGGCGGTCCACGCGCCGGATCCCTTGGTTCTTCTTTCAGGCCGATGAATGACAAGCCCTCGGACGGCCTACAGCCGGACCGCACAGCCGTAAGGCATTCCTAAGGCCCGAAGCGTCTGCGCACCGCCCGCGAGCGCGGGAATACCCGTGCCCGCTCTCAGCAGATCCATCGCCCCCTTTCGAGGCCGTGTCGAGCGGGAGCGAATATCCTCCGCCGGGTTCCGAAGGGTGTGAGGATTCCCTTCTCCCGTCTCACCGCACTCATCGATCCGAATCGGGCGGCGGACCGGTTCCGTGACGTCATGTCCGCGACCGGCCTTCTCGGGCGAATACCGCCGTATCAGCCCTTCTTGGCATTGTCCCGTAAACGCCTCGGCATGGGCGGTCCATAGAAATCCCGGCTCTCTCGATCGACGAGTTGAGATACTCCGGTCATAGGATCTCGGGGAACTCTGGGGCCGGCGCCGCTGTCCCTGGCAGGTGTCGCGCCCGGCGCGGGCGGGTCGCTGTTCGGCCAGTACATGGCGTCGCGGGCGAGCACCCGGCAGCTTGAGACGCAGGAGTCGGCCGCGCACCGTGCGGAGCTGAAGAACGTGATCCTGAAGTTCCTGAGCATCGCGTCGCAGGTGGAGAAGGCCGCGCTCACGCGCCCGGCGGCAAGAGCCGCGGCCGGCCTCGCGCTCGACCGGCTCGTCGACGACCTGTGGCTCGCGCGGGCGGAGATCGACCTGGCGGCCGGGGACGAGCGGCTGCGGGGCGCGGCGTATCGTTTCGCGACCCGCCTCGCCGAGGCGGCACGGGGCGAGATCGCCGATGCGCCGGCACTGCGCGGGCCGCAGGTGCGGTTCATGGATGCCGCCTACGACGACCTGTGGCCCGGCCGGCGACGCGCGGCCGGCGATTCCCTCACGCCTCGGTGAGACGGGACGGGCGGAACGATTCCGTCGTGGTCGGTGCGGCCACGGCGTCGGAACCGTCCTGGACAGCCCCGTTCACCGGGCTGAACCCGCGTGCTCTCGGAGAGCCGGTGGCGGTCCCTCACCACGCGGGCGCGGACGCCGTCCGCACGGGCCGGCCATGGATTCCGGGAGGACGACACCCGCGGGCGGAGCCGGACGACCCCTCCGCGCCGAGATCATCACGCGATCGCGCTGTGATACCCCGGCCCGCTCCGGCGTCCGCGCGGCCGCGGGCTCCCGTACCGTCGTCGCGGCGGTCACCGACGGGCGGCCGTAGCGGCGGTACGCGCGTAAGCAGCGCGGCCCGCGTCCCGGGGACTCCTCCCGCACGGACCGTACGTACGACTCCGCCCCCGGCCGCCGCGCGCAACCGCTCCAACCGCACGCGGCGTCTCAGCGGGTGGGGTGGGAACGAGACGGAAGACATGGCTCCGAAGCAGAGCCCTCCGCGTCCCCCACAGACCTCGACGTCACGTCGTCGCCCCCTGTGAAGTCGTCGCCCCCCTGAAAGAGAGTAGGAACCATGGAAACAACGCTGGGAGAACAGCTCCTGCTCCTGTCGCTGGACGACGAGTCCGGGGCCGGACGGGAGCCGGCGAACGTCGGCTGGGCCATCGCCGGGGCGTCGCTGGTGGAGCTGGCGCTCGCGGGCCGGATCACGGTGGACGGCGACATCGTGTCGGCGATCGACCCCTCCCCCGTGGGCCATTCGTCCCTGGACGCCGCGCTCGCCGCCATAGCCGGCCGCGAGAAGCCCGGCAGGGCCGCCGACTGGATCCAGCACCTGAAGAAGGACGCGGTGGCCGCGGCGAGCGCGGGCCTGGTGGACAAGGGCCTGGTCCGTGAGGAGACCAAGAAGGTCCTGGGGCTCTTTCCGGTACGCCGCTACCCGGAGGCCGACGGCTCGGTCGAGGCGGCCGTGCGCGAGCGGCTCGACGCCGCCGTGCTGCGCGGCGGGAGCCCGGACGAGCGGACGGCGAGCCTGATCGCCCTGCTGCACGGCGGTGGGCTGGCCCGGCTCGCCTTCCCGGCCGCCGACACGTCTCGGGCCGAAGCGGCGATGGAAGCGATCGCACGGGGCCACTGGGCGGCGCCGGCCGTCCACCGGGTCGTCGAGTCCGTGCGGGCGACGCTGACGGTCGTCGTCACCACCACCGTGGTCACCACGGTCATCGCCGGAAACTGACCGCTCCGCCGTCCACGGCCGCCGGGCCGCCGCAGGACACCGGGACCCATCCGCCGCCCGGCCCCCGGCGGCGGGCCGGACGGCCCGACTCGCCGCCGGCGTCCCGGTCCGCCCGACGACTCCGCCCGACTCACGACTCCCGTCTCACCGGGGCGAAGGCATCGCGTGCGGGCGCAGGACCATGAGCGGGCCTTCCGAGGCCGCCACCATGGCGAAGGGGAACCGGTCGACCTCCAGGCAGAGCGCGACGTCGTCGGGATGGGCTCCTCGGCGCACCCCCTGCGTCAGTTCGGCGGCGGCGCGCGACCGGGCGGCGCGGCCGAGGTACTCGGCGGCGTCCGCCCCGGCCCCGGCGGCCCTCCCGGCGATGTACTGGGCACACGCCAGATCCTCCTCGGCCCGCCCGTCCTCGCCGGTGACCACGAACGTGACGCTGTCGCTCCCGCGCGCCCGCAGGAGCCGGGCCGTCGCCTCCGCCACCACGAAGCCGGCGCACAGCACCAGCGCCGCCTCCTTGACCGCGAGGGCGCCGACGGTCCCCGCGGTCGTCTTCTGCACGACGGTGCGCCCGCCGAGGTCGAGGGAGCGCAGCAGACCGGGAGAGTTGACGGCGTCGAAACCGGGCGCGGGCGGACCGTCCTTGATCGCCACCCATTCCGGGTGACGGGCCTTGAGCGCCAGGGCCTCGTCCGGCGACTCGGCCAGGACGATCTTCTCCGCCCCCCGGGCGAAGGCCCAGGCGGCCACGGTGTAGGCACGCATGACGTCGATCACGACCGCCACGGAAGGGGTTTCGTCCAGATCGGCGATGCCGAGGAAACGGGAGTCCATTCGCGCCATGATCGCGCAGGCCCGGCCCGGCGTGCCCGGAGAGTGACGGGCCTCATACCGCCGGCCTCGGGGCCCACCGCCTCCGACAGCCCTGCGGCGCGCAAGCGCCCGCGCCCGGCCCACGAGTCGGCGGCGATTCCGGTCCGCCGCCGCCGTCACCGCCCCGCCACGCCCTGTCGGCCCGGGCGACACCGTGCGCGGCGAGCGGACGCGTACACAACAGACGGGGCGGACCACCCGCACGTGCACGGGCGGGCGGACCGCCCCGTACGCCGCCACGTGGGCCGTGGCGGGGCAGCCGGGGTCGCGCGGCCGCTCACGGACGCGCGCGGGCGGCGGGCCGCGGCACCCCCGCGCTCCGGTGGCGTTCGGCCGGGGCTCTGGCCCGATCCCCCTTGGGAGTTGGCCGGAAATCAGCCCCTGTTCATCACGAAGATACGACCGTACGATTCGTCTGCCCGGCCGGTCCGGGCGGACAACCGAATGGTCGTGTGTCCCGGGGGAAGCCGGTGGGAATCCGGCGCTGACCTGCAACCGTGTGGGGCGTCTCCGCGCCCCGAGTCGGAGAGCCCAGCACGCGGTCGTACCGCTTCCCACTGTCATGGTCTGCAGCGCGAAGCTTTGAGCCGTCTCGGATCGCCGACGAGTCCGTCTCCCCCGCGCTCGGGGCGACACGGCCGCCGAAGGCGCCGTGGGCACAGGGTCGCGCCGCGTACCGGCATCGCTCGAAAGGCAACCCATGCGCCCGCATCCCGTCCGCACCGCACTCGTCGCCGCCGCCGCCCTGGGGCTCGCGCTCACCACGGCCCCCGCCGCCGCCCACGCCGGGCCCACTCCGCACACGAACGCCCCGGTCAAGGTCAGCCTGACGGTGCAGGGACCGAGCGGTCCGCTGTTCCAGGGCAGGATCAAGACCAAGGGCCACGATGTGACCACGGCCACCGGCGGTACGCACAAGTGCGACGGCACCAACGGTTCGGCCCATCCCAGCGCCGTGCCCACCCCGACCGCCGCGCTGGACGACGCCGCGAGAAAGAAGCGCTTCACCTGGGACGGCGCCTGGTACCCCGCGTTCGACGACTTCTCCGTCGACACGATCAAGAACGTCAGCGGCGGCGGCGCGGCCTACTGGAGCATCTCCGTCAACGGCGTCCCGACCCCGGTCGGCGGCTGCCAGTTCAAGCTGAGCGCAGGCGACCAGGTCGCCTTCACCTGGACCGCCTTCTAGCCAACAGCCCGTCTCTCCAAGGCCGTTCACGACGGGGGACGGGGGCCGCGCCGGGTGGAGACCCGGCGCGAGCCCCCGCCCCGGGGACTCAGACGCCCCAGCGCAGCGCGATGGTGTCACCCACGTTGATCGTCTTCTCGCGGAGGGCGCCGGCGAAGGAGGAGCCGTCGACGCTGACCTTCCAGGTGCTGGAACCGCTGTTGGCCTTGCCGTTGACCGAGGTGACGGCCCCCGTGCCGGACGAGGGGGCCACGCTCGTGACGCAGCCGGAGGGTGCGGCGGAGCCCGTCGCGGCGGCGAGGACGTCGCCGAGGGTGGTGGTCGCCCCCGTCGGCGTGAAGGACACCGCGCACACCTTGAGGTTTCCGGCCCCGTCGTCGACGCTCAGCGCGAGCCTGGCGGCGGCGCCCGGGGTGAAGGCGCTCTGGGCGACCCACTGCGGCGCGCCCGGCGTGACCGGCGTGGGCGGGGCCGAGGTGAAGCCGCCTCCGGCGACCGCGCGCAGGGCGTCGATGGAGGCGTAGGCGGAGGCCGACGTATCGGCGGGCTTGTACTTGAAACCGCCCGCCGGGTTGTACTGGTTGGCGATGAGGAAGTCGACCGGCGTCTTGCCGTTGATCGTGGTGAACTCCGCGGACTGCGGGTTGATGCCGCAGGCGTTCAGACCGGCGATCGCCCAGCCGTTGGAGCTGGTGTTGACCCCGTAGAGGGAGTTGAACGCGCCCGAGGCCGCGGCCAGTTTGCCCTTGAGGAAGTTCTTCGCCTGGACGACGTCCGCGTCGGTGCCGGGGACGCCGGAGACGCACAGGGCGGCCATCGCGGCGCCGGTCATGTCCACATCGCCGGCGGAGTTGACGGCGGTGGGATCGCCCTCCACCTTCTGGTAGGTCCAGCCGCCGTCGTTGTGCTGGTTGGCCCGGAGGCGGGCGACCGTCGAAGCGGTGAGGGCCTGCGGCACGCGGGCGGTTCCGGCCTGGGTCTTCGCGCCGCCCAGCGCGAGGGCGGCGAAGACGGTGCCGTTGAAGTTCGCGGACGGGCCGAAGTAGCCCGCCTCGGCCGTCTGCCAGTACGCGTAGATGTCCGCGACGAGATTGCGCGAGGCCGAGACCCGGGCCGGGTCGATGCCCGCGGCGTACGCGTTGAGCGCGCCGCGCTCGTAGTCGGTGACCACCGGGGACGCCGACGGCCAGGCGGCCGTGGACAGCAGATTCCGGTAGACGGTTCTCGCGTTCTTGGTGGTGTCGCCGCCCGGCGCGACGTCCACGACGGCCGTGCCCGCGGCGGCGAAGGCGCTGAACGCCCACTCGTTGGAGAGGCCGGATCCGGCGTACGCACCGTTCGCCGCCTGGAGCGACTTGAGGTAGGCGACACCGTTGGTCTTGGACGTGGCGATCTGCGCGGGGGTCGAGGTCGCGAAGGCGGGCAGCGCGGTGAGGGCGAAGGCGGCGAGCGCCGCGGGCGTCACGAGCGTGAGACGGCGGGACGTGCGGGGACGGGGCATGGTCTGCTCCTGGAATCGGCGGACGCCGGCCGCTCCAGCGTGCCGGGCGGGCCGCGGATCACCGGCACGGCCGGGCACGGCCCGAGGAGCCGCCGTCCGGGTCGCGTGGTACGGCTTCCTGTACTGCGTCGCCTATGGGCATTCGGGCTCGGAGACGGCCCCCGCCGTCCCATACCGCTGCGCGTCAGCTCCGGCCTCGCACCGGATTCCCCCACCTGGCAGCCCAGGACGCTACCCGAGCGATCACAGGCGCGCCAGCCGTGCAACCGAGGCGCGAATGAAGGGCCTTGGGGTCCTTCGCACGGGGCGCACACCACCTTGACGGCCCCGCCGGATCCGTGTTGCACTCCGCCTGATAAGCACTCAGCACCAGGGGAAGCCGGTCGAATTCCGGCGCTGACCCGCAACCGTAGACCTGGTTCGTCCGGGTGAGCCGGAATGCCTGGAGCGGGGATGGAGCACGAGGAGCGCCGTCGCGGACTACGGCGTGGTCGTCGCCGCCTCGTCATGGCGCAACAGCCGTGCGGGGCGGGCGCGTCGCCACGTACGCAGCCGCCCGGCAGAGACGAGGGGCCGCGGTGGGGACCGAACAGCAGGAGAAACGCTGGCCGGGAGCGGGACGGCGGCTGCTGTCCCTCGTGACGGCCTCGGTCCTGACGCTCGGCGCGGGCGTGACATACCTCACGGCCGCCCCGCCCGCGGACGCGGCCCCGATCGAGCGGTGCACGCGCACGTCCGGGGCCATCGTCGCCGTGGACTTCGGTCACTGGGACGGCCCGGTGGTCCGCGGCTGCGACACCACCCCCACGACCGGCTACGAGCTGCTGCACTCCGGCGGTTTCACCACGGTGGGGACGAACCACGACGGTCCCGCGTTCATCTGCCGCATCGGCAACAAGTCCTTCGACTCCGGCGAGAAGTACCCCACTCCGGCCGAGGAGGACTGCGTCCTCACACCGCAGGCCACCGCCTACTGGTCGTACTGGACCGCCTCGCCCGGCCAGCGGAAGTGGACCTACAGCCCGCAGGGAGCCATGTCCCGGACGCTCAAGCCGGGCGATGTCGACGCGTGGGTCTTCGGCGGCACGGACCTCAGCGGCACCAAGGGCAGGCCCGCCTTCACCCCCGACGACGTGCGCGCGGAGGGCGGCGACCCGCCGGCCCCCGGCGACCCGGCCGCGCCGACCGTGCCGCCCGGCACGGTCGACCTGCCGGCCGCGACCCGCTGGCTCACCGAGCGGCTGACGAACGGGCAGCGCGTCGTCGCCGAGGGCGAGACCGCGCCCGACTACCTGGCCACCACCGACGTCGCCTACGCGCTGGCCGCCCCCGACGACGGCACTCCCACGGCCCGGCGGATCGCCGACTTCCTCGGCAGACCCGAGCACACCCGCGCGTACGCCTACCCCGCCGGAAAGGACGAGGCCCCGGACGCCACCGCCGCCGCCCGTCTCGCCCTCGTCGCCGAGGCCACCGGCAAGAACCCCCGGAAGTTCGGCGGCCACGACCTCCTCGGCGACCTCATGGCGAACGTCTGCCTCAGCGGCTCCGACGCGCCGCAGCCCGTCCCCGGCTGCGCGTCCAAGGGCGACTTCCGTACGACCGGAGGGACCCAGGGCCAGGCCATGGCCGTCATCGCCCTGCTGAGCGGCGGGCTGACGCCGCCGGCCGACGCGGTGACCCGGCTGACCCAATTGCAGTGCGACGACGGCGGATTCCCCTCCTCCCTCATCCTGGACGGCGCGGTCTGCGAGAGCGAGGCCGGAATCACCGCTCTCGTCGCCCTCGCCCTCCAGCGGGCCGGCGGCCACACCCCCGTGGTGACCCGGGCCCGCTCCTCGCTCAAGAAGGCACAGCTCCGGACGGGCGCCTGGCCCGCCACGTCGTACAGCGCCCCGGGCAGCGCCTACGCCACCGGCTGGGCGGCCCAGACACTGCGCGCCCTCGGCGACCGGGCCCACGCGAACGCGAGTCTCTCCTGGCTCTCCCGGCAGCAGCTTCCCGGAGGCGGCTTCGCCTTCGACGAGGAGAGCACGAGCCCGCTCCTCTACGCCACCACCGCGGCCGTCATCGCGAGCGCGAAGACCGACTTGGTGTCGCTGACCACCGAGGAGCCCGCCCCGCCGACCACCCCGACCGACCCGCCCACCAAGCCCCCCGCGAAGCCCTCCGGCGACGGCCCCGACCTGAAGAAGGGATCCGCCTACCTCGCCGACCACAAACGGCTGGTCAAGGGCCGCTACTACGAGTCCAGCCCCGGCTTCGCGGAGTACGGCCTGACCATCGACGGGGCCTACGCGCTCGCCGCCACCGGCCACGACAACGCCACCCTGCGCAATATCGTCGACTTCCTCGACAAGGGCGGCGAGGACGGCACGGGCCGCGGCCTCCACGACTGGACCGGGATCGGGACGAAGCACGCGGGCGGAGGCTTCATCGGGAAGGCCGCGGTGCTCGCCGAGTCCGTGGGCCGCGATCCGCGCGACTTCGGCGGGCGCGACCTGATCGCCGCGCTCGCCGGGGGCGTCTGCTCCGCGGCGACCCCGGCCACCCCCCGCAAGTGCGCGGCCAGGGGCAACTACGCGTACGCCACCTCCGTCTTCTCCCAGTCCCTCGGCGTGATCGCCCAGGTCCGGGCGGACGAGACCGCCGCCGCGGCCGAGCCGATCGCCTACCTCAAGAGCCTCCAGAACGCGTCGACGGGGGCCTGGCCCAGCCTCATCGGCGAGAAGAGCGATCCGGAGGTCGACTCCACGGCGATGGCCGCGATGACCCTGGACCTGCTGCCCGACGCCGGTTCGCGGGAGGCCGTCGACAAGGCCCTCGGCTGGCTGGCCGGCCGCCAGCTCTCCGACGGCGGCTTCACGGGGGCCTCCGGCAACTCCGTGAACTCCGCGGCGCTCGCCGTTCAGGGCCTGTCGCTGAACGCCGCGAAGTACGCGGACCAGATCGCCAAGGCCCGGAAGTTCCTCGCCTCCCAGCAGAACAAGGACGGCGGATTCAATGTCGCCAAGGGAGGCCAGCCGGGATCGGACGTCCGCGCCTCGGCCCAGGCCGTCGGCGGAGCCGCCGCCGTCTCCTTCGGAGTGCTGACCCGCGATCTGAGCCGCACCACCCCCGAGCCGGTGCCGAGCACCACCCCGCGGCCCAGCCCCTCCGCACCCGAGATCGTCACCCCCGGGGAGAACACCGGAGGCTCCGGGTCCGCCGGGGGTTCGGGCACTGCCGGAGGCTCCGGCGCCGGAGGCACCGCCGCCGCCGGAGGCTCGGCGGGCGGCACGGACAGCGACGGAAGCCTCGCCTCCACCGGATCCGAGGTCATCGCCCTGGCCGCCGCGGCCGTGCTCCTCGTCCTCGGCGGCTGGGGCGCGACCCGTCTCGCGCGCAGGCGCCGGACCCTGGGCGGCCGCGCGTGAGCGCCCGCCGCGTCCCGCGCGCCCTCGTCCGTACGGCCGCCGCGCTGGGCCTGACGGCGGCGGCCCTCGCCGGCGCCGTCGCCCCGGCCGGGGCCGCCCCGCAGCCGATGGGACAGTGCACGACCTCGTCCGGCGCCGTTCTGGCCGTCGACTTCAGCCACTGGGGAGGGCCCGTCTACCGCTCGTGCGGCACGACGCCCACCACCGGGTACGAACTCCTGAACCAGGGCGGCTGGCGGACCACCGGCACGGGTCACGACGGCCCGGCCTTCATCTGCCGTATCGGCTACAGCGGTCACCAGGGCGGCAAGCAGTACCCGACGCCCCGGCAGGACGACTGCGTCCTGACCCCGCCGGCCTCCGCGTACTGGTCGTACTGGCACGCCGACCCCGGCGAGAACACCTGGGAGTACAGCCGGCTCGGGGCCATGCTGTACAAACCCAAGCCCGGCAGCGTCGATCTGTGGACCTTCGGCGGCACCGACGTCGAGGGCACTCAGGGCCGGCCCACCGTCACCCCCGACCAGCTGCGCGCCAAGAACAGCGAGCCCGTCGGCGGCGGCCGGCCCGCGCCCGAGGACACCCGGACCGCCGCGCCGCCTCCCCCCGGCGCCGACACCGGCCCCGCGCCGGAGAACCCGCCGCCGACCGCCTCGACGCCTCCCCCGACGAGGAAGCCCGCGCCGAGGACGCCCGCCCCCTCGGCGACGAGGAGTCCGGCGGCCCCGAAGAAGCCGGCCGCCCCGAAGAGCCCCTCGCCGAGCCCGTCGGAGAGCGTCTCCCCGACCCCGCAGGCCACGACGAGCGCCCCGGCGGCGGCCGCGCCCGCGCCCGAGGTGGTGGACGCGGTACCGTCCGCCGACGCCGCCCACGACAAGGGCTCCTACCTGCCCGCCGTCGCGACCGGTGCGCTGGTGCTGCTGATCGGCGGCGGCGCCTGGTACGCGGCCAGACGCCGCCGCACGGAGTAGCCCGTGTCCCGCCCCGTCACGACAGCGGCCCGGCCGCCCGCGTCCGGCCTCGCGCCGGACCCGGGCGGCCGCCGTCTGCCCCGCACCCTTCACCCCGTCGCCTGGTGGATCTGGGCCCTGGCCCTCGCCACCGCGGTGAGCCGCACGAACAACCCGCTGCTGCTCTTCCTCGTCCTCGCGGTCCTCGGCTACGTCATCACCATGCGCCGCACCGAGGCCCCCTGGGCGCGCGGCTTCAAGTACTACCTCCTTCTCGCGCTCACCGTCGTCGCGATCCGGGTGGTCTTCCGCGCGGTCTTCGCCACCGGCATCACCCCCCGCGACCACTTCCTCTTCGCCCTGCCGCACATCCCCACCCCCGACTGGTACGCCGGCATCCAGATCGGCGGCCCGGTCTCCCTGGAGGCCCTGCTCTCCGCCGCCACCGACGGCCTCCGGCTGGCCTGCATGCTCTGCTGCATCGGGGCCGCGAACACCCTCGCCAACCCCAAACGGGCGCTGCGGGTGCTCCCGGGCGCGCTGTACGAACTCGGCGTCGCCGTCACCGTATCCATCAGCGTGGCGCCCCAACTCGTGCAGAGCGTCCAGCGCGTACACCGGGCACGGCGGCTGCGCGCCGGGCGCTCCAAAGGTCTGCGCGCCCTGCGCGGCGTCATCGTGCCGGTCCTGGAGGACGCCCTGGAACGCTCCCTGCGGCTCGCCGCGGCCATGGACTCCCGCGGCTACGGCCGGGCCGGGACGGCCACCCGCCGCTCGCGCCGGGCCACCGGGGCCCTCATGCTCCTCGGCATGTGCGGCCTGTGCGCCGGCGCGTACGGGCTGCTCGACGCCACCGCTCCCCCGCTGCTCGGCTTCCCCGCGCTCGCGGCCGGCGCCCTGCTGTGCGTGGGCGGGCTCCGTCTCGGCGGCCGCCGGGTCACCCGCACCACCTACCGGCCCGACCCCTGGCGGGCCGCCGAATGGGCCGTCGCCGGCTGCGGCGTCCTCTCCGCCGTACTCCTCTTCAGCAAGGCGGGCTTCGACGCCGCCGAACTCAACCCGTCCATCCACCCGCTCAGCTGGCCCACCCTGCCGCTGGTGCCGGCCGTCGCGATCCTGCTGGCCGGGGCCGCCGGGTTCCTGGCCCCGCCACCGGGCCGGCCGGTCCGGCCGGCCCTCCCCGCACAGCGCACCGAGGAACTCACGTGATCACCTTCGACCGGGTCACCGTCCAGTACGAGGACATGGCCGAGCCCGTCCTGCGCGATGTGAATCTGACGGTGGAGGAGGGCGAACTGTGCCTCGTCGTCGGTCACACCGGCGTCGGCAAGTCGACCCTGCTCGGCGCCGTCAACGGCCTCGTACCCCACTTCACCGGCGGCACCCTCTACGGACGGGTGACCGTGGACGGCCGGAACACCGCCGACCATCCCCCGCGCGAACTCGCCGACGTCGTGGGCGTCGTCGGCCAGGATCCCCTCGACGGCTTCGTCACCGACACCGTCGAGGAGGAACTCGCCTATGTCATGGAGCAGCTGGCCGTGCCGCCCGCCACCATGCGCAAACGCGTCGAGGAGACCCTCGATCTGCTGAGCCTCGCCGATCTGCGCCACCGGGCCCTCCACGAGCTGTCCGGCGGACAGCAGCAGCGTGTGGCCATCGGCTCCGTCCTCACCGCCCATCCCCGCGTCCTGGTCCTGGACGAGCCCACCTCCGCACTGGACCCGACCGCCGCCGAAGAGGTCCTGGCCGCCGTGACCCGCCTCGTCCACGATCTCGGCGTCACGGTCCTGGTCGCCGAACACCGGCTGGAGCGCGTCGTCCAGTACGCCGACCGCGTGATCCAGCTCCCGGGCGACGGCCGCGTCGTGTCCGGCCCGCCCGCCGAGATCTTCCGTACGTCGTCGATCGCGCCGCCCGTCGTCGAACTGGGCCGCGCCGCCGGCTGGTCACCGCTCCCGCTCTCCATCCGCGACGCCCGCCGGGCCGCGGCCCCGCTGCGCGCCCGGCTGGCCGGGGTCGCTCCCCCGCCCGTGCGGCCCGCTCCCGGCACGGACCGGGCGCGGATCCTCACCGCGCGCGGCATCACCGTCGCGTACCAGGGCGTGCCCGCCGTCCGCGAGGTCGACCTCGATCTGCGCGGCGGGGAGATCACCGCCCTGATGGGCCGCAACGGCTCCGGCAAGTCCTCCCTGCTCTGGGCGCTCCAGGGATCCGGCCCCCGCAGGGCGGGATCCGTCGCCGTCGGGGAGCCCGGCGGCGCCCGGGCTGCCGACCCCGGCAAGGTCCCGGCGGCGCGGGCGCGCCGACTGGTCGGACTGGTGCCGCAGACTCCCACCGACCTGCTCTATCTGGAGAGCGTCAAACAGGAGCTCGACCAGGCCGACGCGGAGTCCGGCGTCGCGGCCGACGGGATCCCGGCCCGCGCCGTTCTCGACCGGCTCGCTCCCGGCATCCCCGACACCGCCCACCCCCGCGATCTGTCCGAGGGCCAGAAGCTCGCCCTGGTCCTGGCGATCCAGCTCGCCGCCGCGCCCCGGGTCGTGCTCCTCGACGAGCCCACGCGCGGTCTCGACTACCGGGCCAAGGGCGAGCTGATCGGCATCGTGGACGGTCTCGCCGCCGAGGGCAGATCCGTCGTCATCTCCACCCACGACGTGGAGTTCGTCGCCCGCGCCGCCGACCGGGTCGTGGTGATGGCCGAGGGGGACGTCGTCGCCGACGGCCCCACCACCGAGATCATCGTCGCCTCCCCCGTCTTCGCCCCGCAGACCGCGAAGATCCTCTCCCCGCTGCCCTTCCTCACAGTGCACCAGCTGGCCGCCGTGCTCGGCGCCGGCGGAACGGAGCCCGGCGAGTGAGCAGACGCACCGCCGCCATTCGCATCCGCGCCCGGGCCGGGATCGTCATCGCCATGGCGGCCTTCCTCGGCGTCGTCGCGTTCTTCTGGCCCTTCCTGGTGGCCCCCGGGAAGTTCGGCTCGAACTACGCCCCGCCGCTGATCTTCGGCGTACTCCTGGTGATCGTGCTGTGCGTGGTGATCTCCGAGATCGCCGAGGGCGGCATCAACTCCAAGGCCCTCGCCATGCTGGGCGTCCTCTCAGCGGTCAACGCCGCGATCCGCCCCCTCGGCGCGGGCACCGCCGGCATCGAGACCGTGTTCTTCATCCTCGTCCTCGCCGGGCGGGTGTACGGCCCCGGCTTCGGCTTCACCCTCGGCTGTACGTCGCTCTTCGCCTCGGCCCTCATCACCGGCGGGGTCGGGCCCTGGATGCCGTACCAGATGTTCGGCTGCGCCTTCGTCGGCATGCTCGCGGGCTTCCTCCCCAAGGCCACCGGCCGCCGCGAGGTCGCCCTGCTCGCGGTGTACGGCTCCCTCTCCGGCTATTTGTTCGGCTTCCTGCTGAACCTCTCCTTCTGGCCCTTCTCACTCGACCCCAACAGCTCCATCGCCTACCTTCCCGGGCTGCCGTTCACCGAGCAGTTCCAGCGCTATCTCGCCTTCGACCTGGCCACCTCACTCGGCTGGGACACCGGCCGCGCCGTCACCAACCTCATCTGCATCACCCTCGCCGGCCCAGCCGTCCTCACCGTCTTCCGCCGCGCCGCCCGCAAAGCCCGCTTCCAGTCCCCCATCCACTTCGCCTCCGCCCCTTCCCCTTCCCCTTCCCCTTCCCCGCGCCACTCGCCCCCACCGGACGGGCGGGGCGCGCCGGACGGGCGGGGCGGGCAGGGCGCCTGAACCACTGTCGCCTGGGTACGGGCCGAGCCGGGCCGAGCTGGTCCGCTCCGGTCCGGCGATGCGATCCGCGCGGCTCTGGCCCGGGGCCGGGGACACGGCCCGAGGCAGGCGCTCGGAGGAGGAACTCACCGGCAACTCGGGGGGGTGCCCTGCCGGCCCTGAAGAACGGCCCGCTCGGCTGCTCGTACGCCCTGGGCGCTGGTCTGATGCCGGCGGACTCCTCGTCCTGAGCGCTGGGAATCAGGGGCGATTCAGCCCCCACGTCTGCAGGGCATAGGGCCGTCCCTTGTCCTCGCCCTTGATCAACGGCACATCGAGCAAGCTGAACCCCGCCTTGGTGGCCACGGCGACACTGGCGGCGTTCTCGGCCTCAAGCTCCAGGATCACCTGGTCCAGGGCCAGTTGCCCGAAGGCGTACTCCGCCATCACCCGCACGGCCCGCCCAGCCACCCCCTGACCGCGGTGCGCCGGGCCGACCGCGTAGCCGAGTTCTGTGCCCTCGGGGGCACGCCGCAGCATCACCTCGCCGAGAGGTGCGCCGCCGTCCACGGTGATGGCGAGGAGGATGGCCGTGCCTTCCGCCCGCAGCCGCCGACTCCGGTCCAGGCGTGCGCGGGCCGCCGCTTCGTCGAAGGGCGAGACGATCGGCGTCCAGTACGCGATGTCGGGATGGTCGAACAACTCCGGCATCGCGGCCAGGTCCCCCTCCGCCCAATCACGCAGGACGAGGCCCTCCCCCTTGAGCTCGATCCGATCGGGAAAGGGCGACGTGGCACTGCTCATGGTGAGGGACCTCCCTGGCTTGTTTCAGAACAATGCAGGATATCCGGCGCCACCCAGGGGATCATCAGATATTTCTCCGGGCTTCCCCGTCCGCCTCAATGAACGGTCTTCCCGCTGTTCAGAGCCGGTCGGCGCAGAGCGATGGATGACCGGGTTCTTCGCAACAGGCTGCGGTCGCGGAGCCGGATCGCGATCCACAACTCGATGTGCCGAGGCCGTCACCGCGGACTGGTGCTCGCCTTCCTGGACGGCGGACTCGGGCCAGGATGCTGCCTGGGCTTGTCAGCAGTGATGACATGCGCGGCGACGCCGAGCGCTCCGTCCGGCCCGAGCGGGACAGGGCGCTGCGAGGGACACGGCGGCGACGCCGGTGATAGCGGCCACCGGCAGAGGGAGGCGGCCAAGACTGTGGGGTCACAGTCCTGGCGGGCTGTGACCCCACGGTGCCGCGGCCTCGCGGCCTTACAGGCTTACGGACTTACCGGCTCATCCGATTCTGACGCGGTGGCCAGGGTTCCCGGTTCCGGACGCGATGACGCCCTGGGCCGCCCAGGTGGTCTTGCCGGCTGCGTTGGTGACGTTGAGGTACCCGGTCAGTCCCCCGTTGTCGGCCAGGACGAGGTAGTCGGCGCGAGCATCTCCGCCGACATCGGCGAAGCGGACCTGGGTCGCGTTCCAGGAAGCGGAGCCGGTGGCGATGGTGCCCGCGTACTGCCAGCCACCACGGCCGTTGCCGCCCTGATTGATGTAGGAGCGGACCGCTCCGTTCTCCTCGACGATCAGGTAGTCGGCGCGCGCGTCACCGCCGACATCGGCGAACCGCACGTCCTCGGCGGTCCACTGAGCGGATCCGGAGGCGATGGTGCCGTAGTCGTCCCACTTGAGCGTGCCGTCGGGCCGGGTGGTGTTGATGAACGCCTGGACGGCTCCGGTGGCGGACAGGATCAGGTAGTCGGCGCGGGCGTCACCGCCGACATCGGCGAAGCGGACCTGCGCACCGGTCCACTGAGCGGATCCGGTGGCGATGGTGCCGGCGTCCAGCCAGCCGCCACGGCCGTTGCCGCCCTGGTTGATGAACGCGCGGACCGCTCCGGTGGCGGACAGGATCAGGTAGTCGGCACGGGCGTCACCGCCGACATCGGCGAACCGCACCTGCGCACCGGTCCACTGAGCGGATCCGGAGGCGATGGTGCCGTAGTCGGACCACTTCACCTGGCCGTCCGCGCCGGTGGAGTTCACCCACGCCTGCACGGCTCCGTTGTCCTGAACGACGAGGTAGTCCGAGCGGCCGTCGCCGTTGACGTCGACGCGGTAGTCACCGGCCGCCTCGCCCTGGCCCGCCTCGGGGGGCGCGGGCTTGACCGTGACCTCCGGGACGATCCAGTTCCTCTGCGAAGCCGTGACGATGCCGCCCTGGAAGGAGCGGGCCATCTTGGCGTAGCCGCTGTTGTTGGGGTGGAGGTTGTCGTTGAGGTCCGTCACCGACAGTTCGCCCATGCTGACCTGGGCGATGCGGTAGCCGCGGGCGGCGCGATCGGCGACGATGCCGGGGATGGCCCGGTTGTAGGCGTTGACGCGGGCCTGCACGACCGGGTCGGCGGCCGGGACCAGCGAGGCCAGCACGACCACGGTGGCCGGGGAGGCGTCGTAGATCTGGTCGACGAGCCGGCCGAGTCGCTGGGGTGCGGTGGCCACCTCGTGGTTGCGGTTCATGTCGTTGGTGCCGATGTGCAGCAGCACCACATTGGGCTTGGCGTCAGCCATCCAGCGGTCGATGTTCGCGCTGATCTGGTCGATGCGCCACCCCGAATGGCCTTCGTGCCGCGTGCCGTCCGCGTCCCGCATCGAACCCACGAACTTCACCGCTGAGGTGTCCTGGGCGAGCATCTGGCTGAGCGCGGGCCGGTAGCCGCTCCGCGTACTGCTGCCCACTCCCAAGGTGATGGAGTCACCCAGCGGCATCACCGCGAGGCTGACGTGCCCGCCCAGCTTTCGACCGGTGATGAAGCTCATGACCCCGACGACGGCCGCGCCCACAGCCATCACGAGTTCCCCGCCGGCGAGGATGACGACGGCTCCCACGGCGATCCCCATGAGATGCCCGTTGACGTACTCCCACGCCTGGTGCCGGTTGCCGGACTGGCAGGGCTCCATCGTGGGTTTCCCCTGGCCCGAAGCCGGGCTTGTGAGGCATTCCTGGGTGGTTACGTTGACCACTTGGCGGCCGCCCGCAACGCCTGACGGCTGGTGATTCCACAACTCGTCGCCGTGGTGCTCATTGTCGCTGTGGTTGGCGTGCCCGCCCGAGACATGGTCGGCGCCTGCCTTCAGCTTCTGATTCGCATTGCCGTCCTTGATGTATACGGGATTGGAATCCTGGTCACCGGCGGGGAAGCCGCCCGTGTTCCAGTGCCGGAGGTCGATGGGCTCCATCGTCCACTGATACTCGTCAGGGATCGTGGATGCGTAGGTGCCGGTGGTGAGACTCTCATTGGCGGGGTCCGTCGACCGGGCGACGAATCCTACGCCCCCGGACGTGTCCATGCTTTGGAGATTTCGGCCCGCCGTGTGGTATTGCCACAGTTGGTTCAGGGAGTCCCTGTCGCGGCAATCGGCCTGACGAACGACGTTGAGCGCCACATCAAGAGTGAGACACTTGTTCGTCTGCGAGTTGATCAGCTTGTGTGCGCTGTTGGACCCGTCGGAGACGAAGTCCTCGGCCCTCCAGACCTGGCTCAGTTCACGCTTCCACCCCTCTCGCGCTGCGGCGGCGCCGTTCGCGGTGGAGCCGTTGGGGATGGAGATGGCCGAGTGCTTGGGCCCGGTGGCATTGGCGAAGCGGTAGGTCCAGCCCTGGTTCGCCCCTTCTGCTCGCATCGGGCTGAACAGGACGGGCTGGTGGTCGCTTCCGCTGTTGCGGATCGAACTCCAGGGAGCCGCGGTCGACGCGTTGAAGAAGTTCGCCGCCATCGACGTCACCATGTAGTCAAGTGTGTTTCCCCCCTGCTGCGAACTCTGAGTGGGGCTGACCACAGTCGCACCCTGCGGCAGGTTGGCATCATTGCGCATCAGCGAAGGGTCGCGGTTGTAGTCTCCCAGAACCGCCCAGTTCCACGGATCTCCCCCCGGAGGCGGGGGATTCGCGGCCCCGTAGGCCGTCGTCGCGTCACGTACCGCGTTGACCAACCCCACCCCGTCGTTGCCGTTCCCGGAGAAGGCATGGATCGAGGCGTACGCCATTTGGATGTCATTGTGCGCGATGAACAGCGCCGGACGAGAGTTCGGAATGGTCTGATGCGCGATCAGTTCTACGTGATCCGCCCGCCGGGTGGTGACGATCCCCAGAGGCTGTGTGGGATTCGTCGCCAGATACATGTACCGAACGTCGTCGGCGCCTCTCCCGATGCGCCACTCGTACTCCCAGATTCCCGTACCTATCTGCCCCAGAAGGGTGCTCCCATGGGGAAAGTTGGGCGGAGTCGGCACGAGCTGGCCGTTACGCGGGACCTCCTGAAGGGCGACGACACCGAAGCTGCGGGAGATCTCCGCGACCGCTGCCCACATGTCACCGCCGGCGGTGGAGTGCAGCATGTTGAACGTCGCCATGAACCTCTTACGGTCCGGCTGGGCGGCGGAGGCCGGCGATGCCGAGGCGATCACAGTGACCAGGCCCGCGAGAAGTGCCAACACACAGGTCAGCGCCGTCCCGGCCAAGGGAGCAAACACCCGTCTTCCAGGTGAAGTTACAGCTAGCGGCGTCAGCGCACGCCGCGGCAGAAAATGCACAGTTGCTACCTTTACATCGTATGGATGGCTGAAGTCGGCGGGATCCAGGACGGACGCCGGAAGCCTTGCTTCCCTTGTCAACTGGCCCTGCGTGCAGCGTTCCTGCACGGCGGCACGAGAACACGGACAGGGCGGCCTCCCGGAGACGCCGCCCCTCGAAGCTTCCGGTGCCGACCACCCGAGAGCCAGTACGATGATCCCATTCCGCTTCCGGCGCGCCCGACAGCTGGCTTGTGAACAGCACCACCAGCGGCGAACCGTACCCGTGACTTCGCTCACCGCGGGGCTCCGCTCGACCTCTGACGAGTGGCCTGACGGCCATCTGGGCGGCTCGCGGGCGGGGTTGACCCGTGACGTGGCTGCCGACGCGTGGCACCAGAGGGACGGTCGGGAGCCGAGGAGACAAGCGGCCGCACCGAAACGAACCGAAACCGCTGGAGCCGTCCACCGACCTGGTGGCGACATTCGGCACCGCATTGGCCGCCGTGGACCTGCCTGCCGTTACTGGTGAGATCCGGCCCCGCGCCGCCGAACACATCCTCGCCACCGACCCAGCTCCGACGCCCCGGGCCGCACGGTGGACACATCTCCCGCGCGGCACTGTCCGACACCACTCACCGGGACGACGTCGTCGTCTCACTCGGTCTCGAACGTCTCCGCCGCCACGACCTCCGGCACACCGACCCCACCCGGTTCGCCGACCCCGGCGTCCCCGCCCACCCGCTCCGCAAGATCACCGGACAGCGATCCCTGCTCACCGCCCAGCGCTGCCCCCGCACCGACCTCACGCGCCGGAACCGTTCTCGCCGCCCACCTCGACCCCGTCCGCGCACCCCTCGGCCTCACTGTCCAGCGCACCCCCGGAAAACGCCGCCAAACCGAGTGGTCCCCAAGAAACACGGAAAGGCGGTACCGGATTACTCCGATACCGCCTCCGACCTGCGAAAACGCTGGTCGGGACGACAGGATTTGAACCTGCGACCCCTTGACCCCCAGTCAAGTGCGCTACCAAGCTGCGCCACGTCCCGGTGCCCGTCTGACCTGGGGTTTCCCCTGGCTGAACGCGCATGAGAACAATACCGCACTCGGAGCGGTGGTCACGAACCGCCGGGAGGGCCGGACGGGTGCCGGGGCGGCGAGGTCAGGGGGAGGGCGGGGTGGCCAGGTCGGGGTGGGCGGCGAGGAGGGAGCGGGGGGCGGCCTGACGCCAGGAGTCGAGGAGGATCGCGTACAGCTCGTCCTCGTCGTCGACGGACGCGAGCCGGACCCGGATCCAGGCGTAGGCGTCGTCGTGGCCGGCGCGCATGAAGAACTTCCCAGGTTCGGAGGCGATCAGCTCCTCGCGGTCCTCCTTCGGGCACTTCACCCCCACCGCGGCGTCGTCGCCGTCGAGCGAGGCGAAGATCCGCCCGCCGCTCTCCAGGCGGAATGTCGGCATGCCCCAGGTCAGCTTCTCCAGCGCTCCGGGCAGGGAGAGCGCGATTCTTCGCACATCGTCGGCTGTGGCCATGGGACGACGGTACGACGTGCCACCGACACTCACCCCGAACCGGCCGACCCGGCCCCGGAACGACCCGACCCGACCGAGCCCAGCCCAGCCCAGCCCGCAAGCCTGGAGCGGAAGCCGACGCGAATACCGCACACGCGCAGTGACGCACTGTGACAGAGCGGCGGGGAAAGCGCTTTCTCGCGACCCGGGATTCCCCTCCGGGCACCGGACAAGGCATGCGTTCCCGACATTCCCCGGCGGGGAACCGGGAGCGATGGGAGGGTAGTGCGGGAGCTTTTCACGCATGTTCTGGAGCACCAGGTGTGAAAAGGGCTCGCGCGGGAGCGGCCGCACGCCCTGGAACATGACGGGAGGACCCCCGGCACTCCCCGGCACTCACCCGCATATCGGGGCAAAGCCATAGTGTTCCTCCCCTCCGAGCTGGGGGCGCGCGACCAAAGGCACGCCCATGCGCACGCTGCTCGCAACCCGTCCTGGCGTGCGCGCCGACGATTGCCCCCACGCGCCGGCCCGGCTGGTTCTGGCCTCCGGCCGCACCGCCGGGATGCGTCCGCTTCCGGCCACGCCTATGCCGTATCGGTTCTTCAGACACCGCCAGACATCGAACCCATGTTCGACTGAAAGGGCTTGCGGCCGCTCGACGCCTCCGCGCCGGGAATCCATTGCCGTTGGCATGTGGCACACAGAAGCACGAAGGGAATGCCGTACCGCAGAACCGAGGTGGTCGGCCTCTCGGTACGGGGACCACTGTCGATGCACCACCTGCTCGAACAATCGCCCGAGCAGGCGTTTCGCAGAGGAAGGCTCGCGATGGACGGGTACTTCACCAATCGGCTTCATCATCAGCTCCGCGCCCGGGTCAGAGATTTCGCCGAGAGAGAGGTGCGCCCGAGGATCCCCGCGATGGAGGCCTCCCGCACGGCGCACCGCGAGCTGTCCCGGCTGATAGCCCGGCAGGGCTGGCTCGGCGCGACCATCAGCCGCGACCACGGGGGCATGGGAGCGGGCCATCTGGCCAAAACGATCATCATCGAGGAGCTGTCCCGGGTCAGCGGGGCGATGGGCGCGATGCTCCAGGCCTCCCAGCTCGGCGCCGCCAAGATCGTTCACTTCGGGAACGAGGAGCAGAAGAAGACCTGGCTGCCGCTGATCTCGGCGGGCGGCTGTCTGCCGACGATCGCCGTGACCGAGGCGGAGTCGGGCGGTCATGTGCTGGGCATGGCCGCCACCGCCGTACGGGACGGCGACGAGTACGTGCTCAACGGCCGCAAGGTGTACGTGGGCAACAGCCACGTCGGCGATCTGCACGGTGTGGTGGTCAGGACGGGCCCCGGATCGCGCGGGCTGACGGCCTTCCTGGTCGAGTCCGACCGGCCCGGATTCAGCACCGGGAAGCAGCTCCCGGCCATGGGGCTGCACGGCTTCAGCTTCGGCGAGCTGTTCTTCCGGAACTGCCGGGTCCCGGCGCGGAACCGTCTGGGCGAGGAGGGCGACGGGCTCGCCGTGGCGTACTCCTCCAGCGTGCTGTACGGGCGGGCGAATCTCACCGCCGTGTCGCTCGGCATCCACCAGGCGATCCTGGACGAGACCACCCGGTTCTGCGCCCAGCGACACCGCTATGGGAAGCCGCTGCACGATCTGCCGTCGGTCAAGCTCACGCTGGGCAAACTCCAGTCGCGGCTGATGACCGCGCGGCTCTCCGCGTACCACGCGGTGCATCTGCTCGACCAGGGGCTGCCGTGCGACGCGGAGCTGATGAACGCGAAGCTGATCAATGTGGAGTCGGCGATCGACTCGGCGCGCAACGCCATGGAGATACACGCCGCCGCCGGGCTCTTCACCGACCGGCCGATCGAGCGCTATCTGCGCGACGCGCTGCACATGTTCGCTCCGGCCGGCACCTCCGACGTACAGCTGCTGCGGCTCGCCGAGGTGGCGCTCGGCACGGCGAAGGGGCAGTGGTCGCAGCGGCTGTCCGAGACCGTACGGCTGGAACCGGCCGTCTGACCGGACGGGGGCCGGGCGCAGGACCCGGCGCAGGCCGGGTGGCCTCCCCGGGAGAGCCGGGAGCGTCGGGAGCGCCGGAGGAGCCGGGGTAGTCACCGGGAGGGCGGCCGGAAGGCCCCGGGGGGAGCCACCGCCGTCGGGCTCAGAGGCTTCCGTCCTCGCGGCGGTGGATCTGTTCGATGAGTTCGGCGGCCAGCGCCTTGATCGTCTCCAGGCCCGCCCGGCCCCAGGGCCTCGGCTCGGTGTCCACGACGCAGATGGTGCCGAGGGCGATCCCCGTACGGTCGATCAGCGGCGCGCCGAGATAGGAGCGGATGCCGATCTCGTCCACGACCGGGTTCCCGGCGAACCGCGGATAGTCGCAGACGTCCTCCAGGACCAGCGCCTTGCGCCGTACCACCACATGCGGACAGTAGCCGTGGTCACGGGCCATGAAGCGGCTGACCTCGCCGCCCGCCGCCGCGGCGGCGGACAGATCGCCGCCGTTGTGCTGACCGGAGGGGGTGTGCAGACCGGCGAAGTACTGCCGGTTCTCGTCGATGAAGTTGACCATGGAGTACGGCGCTCCGGTCACCGCCGCGAGATGGTCGGCGAACTCGTCGAAGGCGGGGTCGGGGCGGTCGCCGAAGCCCAGCTCGCGCAGGCGCCGCACCCGTACCGGCGCTTCGCGGTCGATGGGAGTCAGCAGCAGATGCCCGGTCGGGTGGTAGGTCATGTCGGGGCTCCGAAACTCGGCGCCGGGGCCGGCGCCGCGATGGGGGTGAGCAGATGCTGAACGAGCGTGACCAGGGTCCCGATGCCGGAGCTGGCGATCCGCGCGTCGCACATCACCACCGGCACCTGGGGTTTGAGGTCGAGCGCCGCCCGTACTTCGTCGGGGGTGTAGCGGTAGGCCCCGTCGAACTCGTTGACGGCCACGACGAACCGGATGCCGCGGCCCTCGAAGAAGTCCACCGCGGAGAACGAGTCCTGGAGCCGGCGGGTGTCGGCGAGGACGACCGCGCCGAGCGCTCCGCAGGACAGCTCGTCCCACATGAACCAGAAGCGCTCCTGGCCGGGCGTCCCGAAGAGATAGAGCACATGGCGGTCGTCGAGGGTGATCCGGCCGAAGTCCATCGCGACGGTGGTGGTGGACTTGGCCTCGACTCCGTACAACGGGTCCGTGGCCCTGCTGACCTGCGTCAGCAGCTCCTCCGTGCTCAGCGGTTCGATCTCGCTGACCGCGCCCACGAAGGTGGTCTTGCCCACCCCGAAACCTCCCGCGACCAGGATCTTCAGGGCGGTGGGGAAGCCGTCGTCCGGCACGGTGCCGTCGACTTCAGAGCCGTCGTCGTAGGCCATCGAGCACTGCCTCCAGCAAGGAACGGTCGGTCGGTGTGGGGTGGCGGCGAGGCGCCCGGGCGGTGACGGCGCCCCAGTCCACGAGGTCGGAGAGCAGCACTTTGGTCACGGCCGCGGGGAGTCCCAGATGCGCCGAGACCTCGGCGACCGAGATCGGGCCGCCGCACAGTTCGAGCGCCGACGCGTGATCGGGCCCGAGGCTCTCCGCCGGAGCGGTCCCGGTGGCCATCACCAGCGAGAGCAGATCGAGCGTGGTGGTGGGGCGGGTCCGGCCGGCGCTCACCGTGTACGGCCGGACGAGCCGACCCGCCGCGTCGTCGAGCAACGGCCCGTCCGGAGGGGCCGGCACGGTCAGCGACCCGCAATGCTCGGCGCCCCGCTCGGTTGCCTGGCCGGGGTGGTGAGGTACGGCCGGACGCTCTTCACCAGCATCGCCATCTCGTAGCCGAGCACGGCGGCGTCCGCCTCTCGGCCCGCGAGCACGGCCAGGCAGGTGCCGGATCCGGCGGTCGAGACGAACAGCAGCGTGGAGTCGAGTTCCACCACCACCTGGCGCACCTCGCCGCCGTCGCCGAAGCGCGCTCCGGCGCTGCGGCCCAGGGAGTACAGACCGGAGGCGAGCGCCGCCAGATGGTCGGCGCTGTCGGGGTCCAGCCCATGGACGGATTTCACCAGGCCGTCGCAGGAGAGCAGGACCGCGTTGCGGGTGTACGGCACACGCTGGACCAGACCGCTGAGCAGCCAGTCGAGGTCCGAGGCATGGCCGTTCGGCGCATCACTCGCCATGGTGAATCTACTCCTTGGAGATGTTGTCGTGGTGCTGCGGTTCGGGGCGGCGGGCCCGGGTGTTCAGCGGCGCCGGGGCCGGGGCCGGAGCCGATTCCGCGTCGGATACGGGGGCGGGTGCGGGTGCGGTGATGTGCGCCTCGGCGCGGCCGATGCCCCGCCGGAAGGCCGCCATCAGTCCGGGGTCGGCGATGGCGTGGTCCTCCTCCTTGCGCGCCGGCGGCCCCGTTCTGAGCTGCGGCGCCAGATGCGCCTGGCTGCGCCGCCTGGGCAGTTGGGGACGGCCGAGGGCTCCCCGTACGGCGCCGATGGGCACCACCGGCAGGCTGGGCCGTTCGGTGGCCTGCGGGGCCGCGGTCCGGGGGCGGTGGTGGGCGCCGGGGCGCGCGGCGGCCGGATTGGGCCGGTCGACGTGCTCGGCGCGTACGGGCAGGGGGGCGAGGGTCCGGGGGGTGCTGTGCACCGGAGACGGCTGGGGCTGGGGCTGGGGCTGGGCCGGTCCCGGCGGCCGGGTCCGGGGCTGCGGCGCGGGCCGGGGCGCGGCCGGAGCCGGTTCGGGCCGGTGCTCCGGCGCGGCCGGCCGGGGGGCGGCGGCGGTCTCCTCGGGCGCGGCCTCGGGGAGTACGGCCTTGGGCGCGGTGAGCGCCGGCGGTGCGCCTTCCGTCGCGGCCGCCTCGCCGGACGCCGAGGTGTCGATGTGCTGGAGCCCTTGCGACTCGGCGCCGAGGAGCCCCTGCGGGACGACGAGGATGGCCTGGACGCCGCCGTAGATGTTGGACTGGAGGCGGACGGCGATCCCGTGTCTGCGGGCGAGCGCCGAGACGACGAAGAGGCCGATGCGTCCGTCCTGGAGGAGCCGGGCGACGTTCACCTGGTCGGGGTCGGCCAGGAGCGCGTTCATCCGGTTCTGCTCGTCCATGGGCATGCCGAGCCCGCGGTCCTCGACCTCCACGGCGATGCCGGCCGTCACATGCTGGGCGCGGAGCAGCACTTGGGTGTTGGGGGCGGAGAAGGCGGAGGCGTTCTCGACCAGTTCGGCGAGGAGATGGATCACGTCGGCGACGGCGTGGCCGCGCAGGGTGCCGTCGATCGGCGGCACCAGTTTGACCCGGGGGTACTGCTCGACCTCGGCGATCGCGGAGCGGAGCACCTCGGTCATGGTGACCGGGTTGGACCACTGGCGGCGGGAGATCGCCCCTCCGAGCACGGCGAGGTTCTCCGCGTGCCGGCGGATGCGGGTGGCGAGATGGTCGACGTGGAAGAGCCCCTTGAGCAGCTCCGGGTCCTCGACCTCGTTCTCCAGCTCGTCGAGGAGCTGGATCTCCCGCTGGACCAGCGACTGGAGCCGCCGGGCGAGATTGACGAAGACCTCCAGCTTCTGTTCGTTCCCGACGCTGCTGGAGAGCTTGGACGCCTGGACGACGGAGACCACCGCGGTGTCGTGGGAGCGGCTCAGCTCCAGTGCGAGCAGGTCCAGTTCGTCGCCGTTGGGGGGTTTTCGCTGGGGGGTACGGGTGGGGGGCGGGCCCTCGCCCCGCCGGAGCCGGTCGACGACGGTGCGCAGATCGGCCTGGCGGCGCTGGGTGGAGCGGTGCAGCGAGGCGAAACGGTGGAGCAGCGACGAGGACATGCGGTCCGCGCCCACCGCCGCGGCGGCGACGGCCGCCATGGCGAGGGCCGCGGTGGCGGTCAGCACGGCCCACAGCGCGGCGGAGGGCCGTGGTGTCGCGCTCTGCACCGTGAAGGTGACGGCGATCGCCCCGCTCAGCGCCGCGACGAGGGCGGGGAGCACCGCCGTGCGGAGGAGTCGGGGGCGAATGCGGTGTTCCGGGGTGGGCGGCAGGGGACGCGGTCTGCCCGGCGAGGTGGCGGGGCGGGTGTCTGACCGGCCGTGGCGCCCGCCGTCACGGCGGTCCGGCCGCGTGGCGGGTGCGCGTAATGGAGACATCGGCGTCCTTGGTACGTGGGGGTCCCAGGGTTCGGCGTATTCGCTCGGGGGGATCGGGCGGGCTGGGGTGGGGTTCGGCTCGGACAACGGCGTACGGCATGGGCGATGGAAGCCCACCGTTGATCACTGGCAACACACGGTAGTCGTCCAACGAGCCCGGACGGCGAGGAGTTGACAAAGTTCCCCGCTATTCACCCCGCTCTGGTATGAGGCCCCGCACTCCGGTACGAAAAAGGGCGAGTCGATCCGGTGGGGGAGGGGGAGGGCGGACGACGGCCGACAGCGGCCCCGGGGTGGTCCCGGGGCCGCTGTGGATTGCCTGCCGCGCTGCTGCCGATCGCCCGTTGTTCGTTGCCCGCTGCCTGTTGCCTGTTGCCTGTTGCCGATCGTCGGGGGGCGGGCGTCGGGGGGCGTCGGCTCAGAAGGTCAGTCTGAAGCTGTTGATGTAGCCGGTGTCCTGCCAGCCCTTGTCCTGCACCTGGAGCTTCCAGACGCCGTTGGCCGTCTCGGACGAGGCGTCGACCGTGTACGTCTTGACCAGATTGGGGGCCGAGTCGTAGGCGCTGGACGCCTTCAGCGGGTACACGGTCCCGTCCGGGGCGATCAGGTCGACCGCCAGGTCGCCGCGGAAGGTGTGGACGATGTTCACCGTCGCGTACAGCGCGGCCGGGGCGTTGCCCGCGATGCCGGAGACGGTGACCGGGGAGGTGACGGCCGGGCCGAGGTCCGGGATGGCGATGTCGGCGGTGTTCTCGAAGGGCGTTCCCGGGGGGTTGGGGTCGCCGCCGCCGCCCGGGCGGTCGCCGACGTTGATCCCGGCCCAGGCGTCGATGGCGGCCTTGACCTCGGGGCTCGCGGCTCCGTACAGCTCGGTGGCGACCGCGACGGTGCCCTCCCGCGCGCCCGCGTAGTCGGTGGTGGAGGTGAACTTCGTGGTGAGCGCCTTGTACCAGATCAGCGCGGCCTTGTCCCGGCCGATACCGGTGACGGGCAGGCCGTCGGAGGTCGGCGAGTCATAGGCGACGCCGTTGATCGTCTTCGCGCCGCTGCCCTCGGAGAGGAGATAGAACCAGTGGTTGGCCGGGCCCGAGGAGTAGTGGACGTCCTGGTTGCCGAGGCCCGCGTACCAGTAGTCCTGCGACGGACCGTCCTTGCTCGGCTGGTCCATGTAGCGCAGCGGGGTGCCGTTGCCCCGGATGTCGATCTTCTCGCCGACCAGATAGTCGCCCACGTCCTGGGGGTTGTCGGCGTGGAACTCGGCGGCGGCGGCGAAGATGTCGGAGGTCGCCTCGTTGAGACCGCCGGACTCGCCGCTGTAGACGAGGTTCGCGGTGGCCGAGGTCACGCCGTGCGTCATCTCGTGCGCGGCGACGTCGATGGCGGTGAGCGGCTGGGCGTTGCCCCAGCCGTCGCCGTAGGTCATGCAGAAGCAGGAGTCCTGCCAGAAGGCGTTGGAGTAGTTGTCGCCGTAGTGGACTCGGGAGGACGCGCCCACGCCGTCGCCCCGGATGCCGCTGCGGCCGTGCACGTTCTTGAAGTAGTCCCAGGTCACCCCGGCGCCGTAGGCGGCGTCCGCGCCCGCCGTCTCGGCGTTGGCCGGCAGCCCGTCGCCCCAGACGTCGTCGGGCCCGGAGAACAGGGCGGGCGTGCCCGGGGTCCCTCTGTTGAGGTCGTACGCGGCATGGTTGCCGCGCCCGGCGTCGGTGAGGTTGTACGAGGACCCCGACCGGGTGCTGCCCAGGGTCACCTGGCCGCTGTACTGGGTGTTGCCGGTGCCGTTGTGCACCGCCTGCCACTCGTAGAGCTTCTCGCCGGTGTCGGCGTCGGTGACGACATGCAGCTCATTGGGGGTGCCGTCGTGCTGGAGACCGCCGACGACCGTCTCGTACGCGAGGACCGGCCTGTCCTGCTGCGCCAGCCAGACCACCTTGCGCGGGGCGCGCTCGGCGTCGGTGCGGGTGGAGCCCTCCGCCTTCGCCCGGGCCAGCGCCTGCTTCTCGGCCGCCGCCGGGGCGATCCGGGCCGTGGTGCCCAGCTTCTTCAGCGTGGCCTTCGAGGCCCTGCTGACCGCCTTGGCCCGGCCGGCGTCGGTCCCGGCGACGACGAGATCGCCGCCGAGCACCGGAAGGCCGGCGAAGGTGCGCTCGTAGCGGGTGTGCAGGGTGCCGTCGCGGTCCTTGGCGACATCGCGGACGACGAGTTTCTCCTGGGCGGTGAGGCCCAGCTTCCTGGCCGTGGCCGCGGTGGCGGCGCTCTGGGCGCGTATCAGCTCGGCCCGCTGGGCGGGGGTGAGGCTCAGCGGAAGCGCGCCGGGGTCGGCTTTCCCCGCCTTGGTCGCCTTGGTCGCCTTGGTCATCTTCGCCGGGGCCGGATCGGTGACCGTGGTCCCGGTCGCCGAGGCACTGGCCGGGAGGCCGACGGCGAGGAGAACGACCGCGGCCATGAGGGCCCCGGTCGCGGTGGTGCGCCGGCCATGCGTGGATCTCACGCGGACTCCTTCTGCAAGGGGGATTCGGACGGCCTGATGCGGACGTCCGGGCAGAGCCGTGCCGAGCAACGGTGCGACGAACGGGGGAAGAGTTGCAGGAGTGACACAGACTTGTCATAGGCGCGTCAAAGATTGGCCGGAACTGCTTCGCCCCGGCGCACCGGCCCGAGCCCCGACGCCCTCGTGCCCGGGGCGCGGAGGGGGTACGGGTGGGGCCGGGCCGGTCGGCGTGCGCATCGCCATGGGGGCTTCGCGCCGGAAGCGCCGGACCTTCGGCTCGGCCGGGGGCCGCCCGGCGGACGTCGCCGATCAGCCCGTCGGCCTGCCCGTGAGGTCCGCCTGGAGATCTTCGCGCGGCGGACGCCGATGCCCCTGCCGGGGCGTGTCCGGGGGCAGCTCTGCCCTCCGGCGGCGGTCCTTCCCCCGCTTACGCGTCCGAGCGCACCGCGCCGGACGCCCGGACCGCCCGATCAGCCGAGCGCGCCGCCGCCCGGGAGCCGGTCCGGGGCTCCTGTACGGACATGGCCGGAACGCGCGTTCCTCGACCGGACGGGAACATCTCGGCGGTCGTGATCGCAACGCGGCGCGGCGCGGTCAGGTGGTGGCGCGGTCAGGTGGTGGCGACGGGGCCGGGCCGGTCGCGGCGGCGGGGCGATGCCCTGCGGTACTCCCTCGCGGGGCCGAGCCTCGGAGCCCGTCACTCACCGGCGTACGACTCGGGCGGGAGGTACCCCGGCGGGCGGGCACGCCGGACGGGGTCGCCGCCGCCGCGCCCCCGGGGCTCGCGGCGAGGACCCGGGGCGCTGGGCGTGAGCGCGGGCGCGGGGCGCGGGGCGCGGGCGATCACGACGGGGGCCGCGCCCGGCCGGGGTCGGCGCGGTGCCGGGGCCGGCGCCCGGCTGAGGTCAACGCTCGGCCAGGGGCTCAGCGCCCGGCCCGGCCAGGGGGGAGCGCCAGGCTGGGTTCAGCGCTCGGCCGCGAGGTCGAGATCGCCCTGGGGTGCGGCGTCGGGAGAGACGGCCGCGGGCTTGGATCCGCGCCAGGGGCGGGCGATGGAGTGGGACACACGCCGCCACCACGGTTCGACGGGGAGGACTCCCGCGGGCTCGAAGGGCTCGCCCGGCCGGGGGAACGCCACGGGCTGCCCCGCTTCGGCCGCCGCGTCCCTCGTCCACTCCCCCGGCTCCGCCCAGGCATGGAAGGCCAGACTGAACGTGCCCCAGTGGATCGGCAGCAGAACGCCGTGGGGTGTGCGCCCCTGAAGATCGAGATGGGCCTCGACGCCTTCGGCCGGGGTCATGTGGATGTCCGGCCACGCGCCCGACAGCGGGGTGGGCTCCGTACGGTTCCTGGGCCAGTACTCGCTGTAGGCACCGATCTGGATCATGGTGGCGTCGAAGGGGCCGTGCTCGGCGCCGATGTCCCGGAAGCCGGGGAAATAGCCCGTGTCACCGCTGTGGTAGATCCGGTGGTCGGGACCGGCGACGACCCAGGAGGCCCAGAGGGTGTGCTGCTGATTACGCAGGCCCCGGCCGCAGAAATGACGGGCCGGGGTGGCGGTGAACCGGATGCCGGAGACCTCCGCCGTCTCGTTCCAGTCCAGCTCGCGCAGGCGGTCGGGGGCCACGCCCCAGCGTTCGAGGTGGGCTCCGACGCCGAGCGGGACCGCGAAGACGGTGTCCGTCGAGACCAGGGCCTTGATGGTGGGCAGATCGAGGTGGTCGTAGTGGTCGTGGGAGATCACGACCACGTCGACGGGGCCGAGTGCGGCGAGCGGCGCGGGCACCGGGTGGAGCCGCTTCGGTCCGGCGAAGGAGAACGGGGAGCAGCGCTCGCCCCAGACCGGGTCGAACAGCACTCGCCGTCCGTCGATCTCGGCGAGCACGGTGGAATGCCCCATCCAGGTGAGCCGCAGTCCGGATGCCGGGGGCTCGGCCAGATCGGTGAGCGTGCCGGGGTGCACGGGGATCCGGCCGGCGGGCGCTCGGCGGGCCCGGGCCTCCTTTTGGAAGTAGATCTTGGCGAACTCGGCCATGGCCGCGCCGGACGGCCTGGTCCTGGCCCCGGCCGGGTTCTGGAAGACCCCGTTCGCATAGTTCGGCGAGCGCCGGATCCGGTCCATCCGCGCTCCGGCGGGGTCGGCGCCGAAGGCGGCCGACCGCAAGGAGCGCAGCCGGGATCTCAGCGGGTGGGGTGAGCCGGGGCCGGTCACGGCACCTCCTGGTGTCGGGTCTTCCCATTATGTGCGCGGGCTGTGACAGACCGCGCAGAAAATCCGCCGCGCGGGAGCGTCCGCCGTCCGCGCGGGCGTCCTCCGGCCCGGGGTGCGGTGCGCGCCGGGGGCGCGCCCTCGCCGGGTCGTCATGATCGGAGCAACGTGCGCGGCGGCCCGGGTGTTCCTGGGGATCTCGACCCGCCCGCGGCTCCGGCGGCCCGTCGCGCCTCCAGATCGTCCTGCCTCCCGGTCGGCAGGGGGTGGTCCCGGTCGGCGCGAGCCCGGTCGGCACGGGTCCCGGTCGGCTTGGGCCGCGCGCGCCCAGCCGTCGGGCGGCCGCCGGGGCGGGGAGCTGCCGGGCGTCCCGGCGGATCCGGCGGGGTGCGTTCAGAGACGCTCGGGCGGATCGGGCGGGGTGCTTCGGAGACGCTCGGGCGGGCCTGGCGAGGTCTCCGTCGTGTCCGGACGGACCGGCCGGGGGTGCTTCCGAGCGGTCCGGGCGGGCCACCGCGAGGCGCTGCGGTCCGGGCGGACGGCGCCGTCCGACGGGACGGGAACGACGAGGATGCCGAAAGGGGCACAGAACGGCTGGGCCCCTTTCACCGTCTTCGGACTTCCCTGTCTTTTCCCTGCCTTCGGCGAAGATCGCCTGTGTAGGGTGAGGCCCGTGGCAAGAGTCCGGTTGAGCGTGGCGGAGCGGCGTGCGGAACTCCTCGGCGCCGCCGTCGAACAGATCCAGCGGCGCGGTGTCGCGGCCGTCCGGATAGCGGATGTGGCCTCGGGGCTCGGAGTGAGCAACGCTCTTGTCCTGTACCACTTCTCGACCAAGGAGAAGCTCGTGGCGGCGGCCTTCACACACGCCGCCGACGGAGATCTGGCCCATCTGCGCAAGCTGCTGGGCCGCCGCACCTCCGCGCTGCGCCGGCTGCGGGCCGCCGTGCGCTGGTACGCGCCGACGGGCACGGCCAAGGGCTGGCGGCTGTGGATCGAGGGATGGGCGGTGGCGCTGCGCGAGCCCGCGCTGCGGGAGGTGGCCCGCGATCTGGACCAGCAGTGGAAGGCAGCCCTGACCGAGGTGATCGCGGAGGGCGCGGCCAATGGCGAGTTCCCCTGCGAGGATCCCGCTTCGGCGGCCTGGCGGCTGACCGCCTTTCTGGACGGGCTCGCGGTGCAGATGACGTCGTACGCCGGATCGCTGTCCCGGGCGGCGATGCTGGAGTGGACGGATGAGGCGCTCGCCCGTGAACTCGGCCTGGCCCGCGAGGACCTGACCGCGGCGCTGCGCTGACCCGCCGGTCCCCCGGCGGCGGCGCCCGCCATACTGGGGCCGTGTCTTATCTGTCGGAGCAGCGCGCGGACGGTCTCTCCCCCTGCGATGTCCTGGTGGTGGGCGGAGGCGGCGTGGACACGGTGGTGCGCGTCGGCTCGCCGCCCGTCCCGCCGGCGGACGCGCACGGGGTCGGCCCGATCCTGGAATCGCCCGGTCAGACCGGTGGAAACGTGGCTCTGGGCTGTCGGGCGCTGGGGCTGGACGTCACCTTCCTCGACTTCGTCGGCGACGACTGGCCGGGCCGGCTGGTCCGGGAGCGGCTGGCCGCGGGCGGTGTTCCCTTCGAGTCGCTGATCTCGCCCGCCGGGACCCGGCGGGCGGTCAATCTGGTCGACGCGTCGGGGCGCAGGACGTCGTTCTACGACGGCCGTGACCCGGCGGATCTGCGGATGCCGCGTGATGTCTACCTCCCTCAGCTGCGGCGGGCCCGTCATGTCCATCTGTCGATCGTCAACTTCGCCCGTTTCCTGCTCGACGACATCGAGGAGCTGGGCGTGCCCGTCTCCACCGATCTGCACGACTGGGACGGGCTCGCCGACCACCACCGTGACTTCGCCCTCCGCTCGGACCTCGTCTTCCTCAGCTCGGCGGGTTCGGGCGAGCGGATGGCGTCGGTGATGCGGGAGATCCTGAGCGAGGGGCGGGCGGAGGCGGTGGTGGGCACGGCGGGCGCGGGGGGCTCCTATCTGCTCTCCCGCGGCGGGGGAAGCGTGCCGCGCCCGGTGCCCGCCGTGGCCCCGCCCGGTCCGGTGGTGGACTCCAACGGTGCGGGCGACGCCTATGTGTGCGGTTTCCTCTACGGCCGGCTGTCCGGGCTCGGTCTGGAGGAGTGCGCCCGGCTGGGGGCGGTGGCGGGCGCGCACGCCTGCACCGGGACGGGCGGCACGGCGCTGATCGGCCGGGAGCGGCTGCTGGCGGCTCAGGTCTGACGGAGCGGTTCATACGCCTGGTCCTCCAGGCCGAAGGTCCAGGCGACGCCCTCCCGCGCGGTCCGGACGGTGGGCGGGACCCGGAGCCAGTAGGTGCGGAAGGAGCCGTCCGGCTCGGCCGTCGAGTTGACCACTTCGACCATCGCCACGTCCTCGTCGCCGCGGAGCGCTATCCGCCACAGGACGCCGGTCTCGTCCCGGTGCAGGGGCTCGGCCCCGGACTCGGCGAGATAGCGGTCGTAGCCGTAGAACTCCAGCATGACCCGGCGCAGTTCGGCGTTGGCCTCGTCGCGTATGCGCTCGGGGGTGAGCGAGGTCAGTTCGTCGAGGAAGTCCGCGGGCACCGGCATGCCGCGCCAGGCGTGGAGCGCGAAGCCGTCCGCGAAGGCGAGGGCGGGTCCGGTGCCGCTGTCGAGCCGGCCGGCCTCGTCGCGGTGGAGTTCGACCGGGCGCTCGCAGATGACCACGGCGTGCTCGTAGGGCCACCACCAGCCGGCGTGGGCGGCGACGCGGGCGAGCCCTTCGAGCCGTACGCCCCGGCCGTCGAAGGCGGCGAGCCAGGCGGCGTCGTGCTGGCCGAGGACGGCGTCGAGCAGAAGCTGCCGGACCTCGCTCTCGGCGGCGGACTCGGCGGCTCCGGGGAAGCGGCCGCCCTGGCCCCGCGGCGTCCGGCCGGGCGCTCCGGTCGAGGCGCCGTCCTCCCCGGGCGCGGCCAGCTCGGCGACGAGCGCCTCGCGGATCCGCTCGGCCAGGGCGCGGGTGTGGTCCCAGAGCCGGGCGCCGGTGACGCTCCACAGCTCCGTCCAGCCCGCTGGGCCCAGTTCGTCGTGCACGCGGCGGCGCTCCTCGGCCCAGGGGCGGGTGCGCACCTGTTCCCGGACCGGGCGGCCGGCTCCGGTCAGGGCCCGGACGGCGTGCACGCCCGAGCGGGGCGAGTCGGCCCAGATGATCCGCTCGGGCTCGGCGAGCCCGGCGGTGCGGTAGGCGAGGCGTACGCCGTCCTCGGCCGCCGCGCGGTCCGCGGGTCCGGTCGCCGTCGCCACGGCCCGCCACTTGTCCACGTGCTGCATGTCTCTCCCCGTCCCTCCGCCGGCGGTCCTCGACCGTCGGCGCCTCACTGCTGGTGGTGGTGTTGCTGCTGGTGTGTGGTGCCGCGTGGCGGGCTAGTCGGCGACGACGCGCACCGAGCCCGGCAGATACTCGCGCTGGCGCAGCACCCGGTACCAGCCCCGGGGCAGCGGGATGGCCGCGTGCTCCTCGTGCACCACCCGGCCGCCCTCGGGCAGATGGAGGACCTGGGAGCCGGACGGGCCCGGCTCGCGCATCAGCCGGCCGGGGCCGGGCACGGCGTGGGCATGGCCGGTGACCTCGCCGAACGCGAGCACCAGCCGTCCCCGCGCGTCCCTCGGCTCGCCCTGCGCGTCGGCGATGTGCGGCGGCACGGCCTCCTGCGCGACGGGCACGATCAGCACATCTCCCTGCCGGTACATGGCTCTCCCCTCGACCGTCGGCGCGGACTGCGCCGAACTGACAACGACGCTAACGGCCGGGTCTGACAACGCTGCCCGGCGCGGCTCCCGCCGGGCCGGGGAGCAACCCTGGGGCGGCCGTTGTCAGTGCGGCTTGGTACAACTTCTCCCAACCAGCCGATCAACGCCGCCCGGTGTCTGGAGCCGACCGCCATGACCATTTCGGACCATCTGCAGGAGCTGCACGGCCTGCCCGTGTTCGACTTTCCCGAAGCCGGCGTCGAGACCGAACTGCCGCCCGCGTCCACGGTGGCGTGGCGCGTCGAAGTCGACGAGTACGCGCGGGGCGAGCAGGAGGAGTGGACGAGCGCCTTCGCCCGCTTCGTCGCCTCGGTGGACACCTCCGAGGTCCGGGCGCTGATCGTCGGGATGTGGCTGGAGCCGTACGAGAACGGCCCCGAGCCCGTCGTCGAGGCGCTGACAGCGGCCGCCGAGCGGTTTCCGGCGCTGCGGGCCCTGTTCATCGGGGACATCACCTACGAGCAGTGCGAGATCTCCTGGATCACCCAGGGGAATGTCACGCCGCTGCTGGACGCCTATCCGCGGCTGCTGGAGTTCGGGGTGCGCGGCGGGCAGAGTCTGGTCTTCCCGGCCGTCCGGCACGACCGGCTCCGCTCCCTGACCGTCGAATCGGGCGGGCTGGACCAGGAGGTCGTCCGCGGGATAGCGGCGAGCGAGCTGCCCGCGCTGGAGCGTCTGGATCTCTGGCTGGGCGACTCCGGATACGGGGCGACCGCGGGAGTCTCCGATCTGGAGCCGCTCCTCGGCGGCGGCCGGCTGCCGCGGCTGCGGCATCTGGCTCTGCGCAACAGCGACATGCAGGACCGGATCGCCGTCGCGCTCGCGGGCGCGCCCGTCGTGGCCCGGCTGGAGAGCCTCGATCTGTCGATGGGCACCCTCGGCGACGAGGGCGCCGAGGCGCTGCTCGGCGGTCAGCCGCTGACCCATCTGAAGAAGCTGGATCTCCACCACCACTTCATCGGCGCGCCGATGAGGAGGCGGCTGGCGGCCGCGCTGGAGGCGGCGGGCGCGGAGGTCGATCTCTCCGGGGAGCAGGGCGACGACGCGGACGGTCGCGGCCACCGGTACGTGGCCGTGGCGGAGTGATCCGGTGACCGGGACAGGGACCGCGGCCGGCCCCGCCCTCGCGGTGGTCGGCGTTCCGGGAGGCCGTCGGGTCGCGCTGTTCTCGGCCGCCGCGCGGGACGCCGGCCTGCCCCCGGTGCGGGTGGTGCCCTGGATCGAGGCGCTGCACGGCCGGGCCCGGTTCCGCCCCGGTGAGCTGGTGCGGATCGACTCGCCCGGGGAGGACGAGGCGGTCGACCGGGAGCTACGGGGAGTGCGCGATCCGGCGCGGGTCGAGGGCTCCTCCCGCTGGTACGCGCGGTTCAACGCGGCGGTGCGCCGGATCGCGGTGGCGGCCGAGGACGCCGGGGCGGTGCTGCTGGACGATCCGGGCGAGCTGGCGGTCCTGTTCGACAAGCGGCTCTGCCACGGGGTCCTCCGGGAGGCCGGGGTCCCGGTGCCCGATTCGCCGACCTCCGGTCCCCGCGCCGCGCCGGTGCGGGGGTGGGAGGACGTCGTCGCGCTGCGGGAGGCGACCGGGATCCGGCGGATGTTCGTCAAGCTCGCCCACGGTTCCTCGGCCTCCGGGGTGCTCGCGGTCGAGACGGCGAGCGGGGGCCGGGCGCAGGCGACCACCTCGGTGGAGCGGGATGCCCTCGGGCGGCTGTTCAACTCGCTGCGGGTGCGCCGGTACAGCGGGGAGCGGGAGGTGGCGGCGCTCGTGGACGCGCTCGCTCCGGACGGTCTGCACATCGAGCGCTGGCTGCCGAAGGCCTCCCAGGACGGCCGGACCGCCGATCTGCGGGTCGTCGTGATCGCGGGCCGGGCGACCCACGCGGTCCTGCGGACGAGCCGCTCGCCCATGACCAATCTGCATCTCGGGGGCGCGCGCGGCGATCTGGCGCGGGCGGCGGCCGCCGTGGAGACGGCGGGCGGCAGCTGGGCCGAGGTGCTGCGCCTCGGCGAGCGGGCCGCGGCCCGTTTCCCCGGTTCGCCCCGGGTGGGCGTCGATCTGCTGCCCGGCACCGGCTGGCGGCGCTTCGCCGTGGGCGAGGTCAACGCCTTCGGCGATCTGCTGCCCGGGCTGACCGGTCTGCCGGGCGGCGGCGCGGAGGGCCAGGACGCCTACGCGGCGCAGATAGCCGCCCTGCGACGCCGTCCGGACCGCCCCCGCGCCCCTCTCGACCCCATCGCACCGCGCAGAACAGGGAACCGTCATCGTGCACGCGTCTGAGCCCCGCCCCCGGCCCGCCCCGGGCCCTGAAGACCTCGCAGTCCCCGAAGTCCCCGAAGTCCCCGAAGTCCCCGACATGAACGAGGTCGTCGGCCGTGACGATCTGCTCCTCGTCACCCTGGACACCCTGCGGTACGACGTCGCCGCCGAGCTGGCCGCGGCCGGCCGCATCCCGCATCTGGCGCGCTGTCTGCCCGGCGGCCGCTGGGAGGAGCGGCACGCGCCCGGCAGTTTCACCTATGCCTCGCATCAGGCGATGTTCGCGGGCTTCCTGCCCACGCCGGCCGCCCCGGGCCCGCATCCCCGGCTGTTCGCCGCGCGTTTCGCGGGGAGCGAGACGACGGCCGGCCGGACCTATGTGTTCGACACCCCCGATCTGGTGTCGGGGCTCGCGGCCGCCGGTTACCGCACGGTGTGCGTCGGCGGGGTGGGCTTCTTCAACCGGCGCGGAGCCCTTGGTTCCGTACTGCCCGGGATGTTCCAGGAGAGCCACTGGGAGCCGGAGTTCGGCGTCGCGTCCCCGGTCTCCTTCGAGGCCCAGGTCGACTGCGCGGAGCGGGTGATCGCCGCGCTGCCGCGCGAGCGGAGGCTGTTCCTCTTCGTCAACGTCGCCGCGCTGCACCAGCCCAACTGGTTCCATCTCCCCGGGGCGACCCGGGAGGCGGGCGACTCCCGGGAGACCCACGCCGCCGCGCTGGAGTACGTGGACCGGCACATCGGGCGGCTGTTCGCGGCGGCGCGCGCCCGGCGGCGCTGTTTCGCGATCGTCTGCTCCGACCACGGCACGACCTACGGCGACGACGGCTACACCGGGCACCGCATCGGCCACGAGGCCGTGTGGACGGTGCCGTACGCCCACTTCTTCCTGGAGCCCGAAGCGCCGGACGGGCCGGGCGGGGACGGCACGTGGCTCCGGACGCGGACGTCGCTCCCGGAGGCGGCGGCATGACCGGCCGGCCGGGGACGCCGCGCCCCTATCAGAGCTATGTCTACGCCTATCCGCACAAGACGGCCTACCGGCCGCTCGCCGACCGCCCGGCGCTGCGGGACGCCTGGGCGGGCGAGCCGAGGGACGCGCTCTCGCTCTATCTGCACATACCGTTCTGCGAGGTGCGGTGCGGCTTCTGCAATCTCTTCACCCGGATCGGCGCTCCCGGGGAGCTGACCACCCGCTATCTCGACGCGCTCGACCGGCAGGCGACCGCTGTGCGCGAGGCGCTCGGCGACGGGGAGCCGGTGCGCTTCGCGTCGGCGGCCTTCGGCGGCGGCACCCCGACCTTCCTCACCGCCGACGAGCTGGACCGGCTCTGCGACATCGCCGAGAAGCGCATGGGCGCCGAGCTGGCCGCCGTACCGCTCTCCGTGGAGACCTCGCCGGCCACCGCGACCGCCGACCGGCTGGCGGTGCTCGCCGCGCGGGGGGCCACTCGGCTCAGCATCGGGGTGCAGAGCTTCGTCGACGCGGAGGCGAGGGCGGCGGTGCGCCCGCAGCGCCGCGCCGAGGTGGAGTCGGCCCTCGCCCGGATCCGGGACGCCGCGATCCCCGTGCTGAACATCGATCTGATCTACGGCATCGACGGCCAGACCCCGGAGAGCTGGCGGCGCTCGCTGGACGCGGCGCTCGTCTGGCGGCCCGAGGAGCTGTATCTCTACCCGCTCTACGTCAGACCGCTGACCGGTCTGGGCAGGCTGGGGGCCGGGAGCGACGAGTCCTGGGACGCACAGCGGCTGGGGCTCTACCGGCAGGCCCGGGAGCTGCTGCTCGCGCGGGGGTACGAGCAGGTGTCGATGCGGATGTTCCGGCGGACGGACGCGCCCCCGCAGGGCCCGGACGACTACGCGTGCCAGACCGACGGCATGATCGGTCTGGGCTGCGGCGCCCGTTCCTACACCTCCCGGCTGCACTACTCCTTCGATTTCGCGGTCAATATGGGCGAGATACGGGGCATCGTCGACGACTACACCGCGACGGAGGACTTCGGCCGGGCCGAGGTCGGCGTGCGGGTGGACGGCGGCGAGGCGCGCCGGCGGCATCTGCTGCAGTCGCTCCTCCAGGCCCGGGGCATGGAGATCAGCGAGTACCGGGAGCGCTTCGGGACCGACCCGGGCGACGATTTCGGGGCCGAGCTGGACCGTTTCGCGGCGCTGGGGTGGCTCGACGGCAGCGCGGCTCCCCGGCGGCTGAGGCTGAGCGAGCTGGGGCTGGCGTACTCGGACGCGCTGGGGCCGGAGCTGTTCTCGCCCTCCGTGCGCTCCGCGATGGCCGCGTACGAACCGAGGTGACCAGCGACCGGCCGCCGCCGGGGCGGCGGCGCACAGCAGCGACGGAGACCGGAGCGAGCGATGCCATGGATCTGACCCTTCTCTACCGGGGCCCGCTGGCCTCGTGCGACTACGACTGCCCCTACTGTCCCTTCGCCAAGCGGCGCGACAGCGTGGATCGGCTGCGGGCGGACCGGGCGGCGCTGGAGCGGTTCACCGGCTGGGCGGCGGCGCAGCGCGGGGACCGGCTGTCGGTGCTGTTCACCCCTTGGGGCGAGGGCCTGGTCCGGTCCTGGTACCGCCGGGCGCTGGTGGAGCTGTCCCGGCTGCCGCAGGTGCGCCGGGTGGCGATCCAGACCAATCTCAGCTGCCGGACCGACTGGCTCGCCGAGGGCGATCCGGAGCGCCTCGCGCTCTGGTGCACCTATCACCCGGGGCAGACTCCCTACGACCGGTTCCTCGGCAAGTGCCGTGATCTGGTCCGGCTCGGGGTCCGTTTCAGTGTGGGGACGGTGGGGCTGCCCGAGCATCTGGAGCATGCCCACAGGCTCCGCGCCGACCTGCCCGAGCAGGTCTATCTGTGGGTGAACGCGGCGGAGGGCCACCGCTACACGGACGCGGAGGCGGCCGCGTGGACGGAGCTGGACGCGCTCTTCCCGTACAGCCGCGATCCGCACCGTTCGGCCGGGCTGCCCTGTCGTACGGGCGCGTCGGTGGTCTCGGTGGACGGCGACGGCACGGTGCGGCGCTGTCACTTCGTCCGGGAGGAGCTGGGGAATCTCTACGACGGGTCCTACCGTGCGGCGCTGGGGCCCCGGCCCTGTCCGCGTGCGGTGTGCGACTGTCACATCGGCTATGTGCATCTGGAGTCGCTGCCGTTGTACGACGTCTTCGCGGGCGGTGTGCTGGAGCGGATACCGGCCGCCGGTCAGCTGTCGTCGCCGGTGCCGGTGACGATCCGTCCGTACGGAGCCGTCGCGGCGCGGGGTCCGGGAGGCTGAGCGCCTCCCGGACCCCGCGGGTCGCCGCCGGGATCCGCCCCGCTCAGAGCGGCAGCAGGTCCGGCCGCTTCGCGGCGATCCGGTCGCCGGAGCTTTCGCCGCGCAGCCGTCGGCCGATCCAGGGTCCGAGGTGCTCACGGGCCCAGAGAATGTCGTCGCGCCGTACTTCCAGCGTCCCGCGCGGGGGCAGCGGCGGCCAGGGCTGGTCCGGGTCGGCCGGGAGGCCGAGTCCGAGCACCTGCGCGGCGCGCAGGGCGACCCTGGTGTGCCCCTCCGGGGACAGATGCAGCCGGTCGCCGTCCCAGGCACGCCGGTCCTGGACCGATCTGAGCGACCACAGATCGAGCACCGGGCAGCCGTACCGGTCGGCGATGGATCGCACATGGGCGGTGTAGGTGGCGACCTTGCCCCGCAGATGGCGGAGGACCGGGACGCCCCGGGTGTCGAAGCCGGTGGTCACCATCACGGTGCCGACGGCGGCGGTGAGGTCGGCGACCGCGCGCTCGAAGCGCTCGGCCACGTCGTCCGGGTCGCTGCCCGGCCGGATGATGTCATTGCCCCCGGCGCAGAACGTCACCAGGTCCGGGGCCAGTTCCTTCGCCCTCGGCACCTGCTCCGCGACGATCTGGTCGAGAAGGCGGCCGCGCACCGCCAGGTTGGCGTATCGAAAGGTGTGTTCCGGTGCGCGGTCGGCGAGCAGAACCGCGAAGCGGTCCGCCCAGCCTATGTAGGTCCCGTCCGGGCCGGGGTCTCCGACGCCTTCGGTGAAACTGTCACCGATCGCCGCGTACGACCCGATTGCGCCCTTGGTCTCTGTTCTCGAATCGTCTGCCACAAGAACTCATCTTGACCTTGCGGATGTGACCTACGCGACCGTAGGGAGGGGTTGACGGGAGGTGATGTTTACCACCGGGAGATATCACGCCGCCGGGAATATACGGGAATCCCCTCGCACCGCGGGCGGTACGAGGGGATTCGGGCGCGGGCCGGCCGGCCCCGCGGCGTCAGAGGGAGACGCCGTGCTGGCGCAGATACGCCACCGGGTCGATGTCCGAGCCGTAGCCGGCGCCGGTGCGGATCTCGAAGTGGAGATGCGGTCCGGTGGAGTTGCCGGTGGAGCCGACGCCGCCGATCTGGGTGCCGCCGCTCACGTCCTGCCCGGCGGAGACCGAGAGGGAGGAGAGGTGGGCGTACTGCGAGTGGTTGCCGTCGCTGTGCCGGATGACGACCTCGTTGCCGTACGCGCCGCTCCAGCCCGCGGAGACGACGGTGCCCGGGCCGACGGAGCGGACGGGGGTGCCGGTGGGAGCCGAGAAGTCGACACCGGTGTGGTAGCCGCTGGACCACATGGAGCCCGTGGCGCGGTAGCCGGTGGAGACGCCGCCGGCGGCAAGCGGGGTGGTGTAGCCGGACGCGGCGGCCGGGGTCTCGGCGGTCGCCGGGGCCTCGGCGGCGGGGGCCGGAGCGGTGGGCTCCGCCGGGGGCGCGGGGGTGGGGGCCGCTTCGGCCGCGGGGGCCTCGGGCTGGGCCGGGGCCTGGCGGGGCGCGGCGGGGGCGGCCGGGCCGTTGCCTCCGGAGGCGGGCGCGGCGGCCTCGCGCGGAGCGCGGTCCCGCTGTTCGCCCTGGTCCGCGGAGCCCTTCGCCTCGGCGGGCTTGCCGAGGGCGAGTTCGAGGCCGGGGTGGATGAGCGACGGGTCGTCGCCGACCACCGCGCGGTTGTCCGCGTAGAGCTTCTGCCAGCCGCCGCCGACCCGGTGCTGGTCGGCGATCTTGGACAGATGGTCGCCCGCGACCACGCGGTACGCGGTGGCGGCGGGGGCCTCGGCGGGCTTCTGGCCGACCGGGGCGGCGGGGGCCCGACCCGCCTGCGCGGCGGCGGGCGCGACGGCCGGGGCGGAGGCGACGGCGGCCGGGGCGGAGGCGACGGCGGCCGGGGCGGATCGCTCGGCCGCGTGGGCGCCGGTCGCGCCCATCAGCGGAAGCGCGAAGGCCGCGCCGCCGGTGCCCGCGGCGACGAAGCCGCGGGTGAGTGTGCTGGTCCTGGGACGACGGTGCTTACCCTTGGCGGGCATGGGGCTGTTCCTCTCCGGCGCCTGCGAGGTGAGCTGTCGGGTTCGGGCTGGAGATGCCCGGCCGCACTCGTCGTACGGCTTCACCCCGAGCCGTCCGGAAATCCGGGCCGGCGTACTTCCTGGGTCCCCCGCTCCTGCCACGCTGTGATGTCCGATGGGAGTTCCGGCCGGCGGCAGGATGAGGCGGTCCGCCCGGATGGCCGTGACCGTAGACGAGCCGCAAGGAGCGGAACAAGCCGTTCCGCAGTCGGCGGATGATCCACAGAGGGGCGCGGGGAGCCCTCCCGGTCACCCTCCGTGGAGACCGGATCCCCAACTCCGGTCCCGGCGTCGCGATTGCCGTCCGGGCCGCCGCCACGGACCGTCACCACTATGATCCTGCTCACCGAGCAGGCCCCATCTCCCCCTGAGCCGGGGCACGTTATATCTAACGACTCATTTCGGTCAGAAGTGATGAATAACCCCGTGCGGGCGGCCCTGACCAGCGCTCCGGAGCGGTCCGGCCCGGCGCGTATCGACGCAAAGCGCGATCATGTGGATCCGGGCGCCGGCCGACGGCCCGCGACTCGCCCGAACCCCTTCCCCGAACGCCGGTCGGAGAAGATGATTGCCCCTGGAATCAATGTCGTATCGTCAAGAACAGGCCATCGTCGGCGAGCAGCGCCGGCGCCAATGACCCTCAGGAGACTTCGTGACGCAGCAGCTGCCGCAGGTCCCGTCGACCGAGCCCGAGCTGGTCGGAGTGCGTAATTTCCGTGATGTGGGCGGGCTGCCGACCGCGGACGGCGGACGGACCCGGTACGGGCGGCTCTACCGCAGCGGGCATCTGGCCCACGCGACCGAGAGCGATGTCGTCTTTCTGACCTCGCTGGAGCTGCACACGATCTTCGATTTCCGCAATGCGGCCGACATCGGGCTGGAGGGGAGCGACGCCGAGCTGCCCGGCGTGCGGAATCTGAATCTCCCGCTCAGCGATCCGGCCGACGGCGTGGAGTTCTGGAAGATGATCCGCGAAGGCGAGATCGACCAGCTGCGGTCGCTCCTGGGCGACGGGCAGGCGGCCCAGCGGATGAGGGACTCGTACCGGGTGCTGATCACCCGGCGGACGGACGAGCACAGCCGTATCCTGCACGCGCTCGCGGAGGACAGCGTGCCGGCGCTGATGCACTGCGCCGCCGGGAAGGACCGCGCGGGGCTCTCGATAGCGATCGCCCTGCTCGCGGTGGGCGTCGAGCGGGAGGCGATCGAGGAGGACTACCTCAAGTCCAACGAGCCCTCGCGGCGGTATCTGGTGCGCCGCGGCAACAGCTCGGAGGGCGGGATGTCGCAGGAGGTGATGGAGCTGCTCGGTCCGCTCTTCGACGCGCGTCTGGAGTATCTGCACGCCGCGTTCGACACCGTCCAGGAGAACTGGGGCACCACCGAGCGCTATCTCACCGAGGGGCTGAAGCTCGACCCCGGGACGCGAGAGCGGCTGCGCGAGCGGCTCGTGAGCGAGGGCTGAGACCGGACCGCTCCCCCGCGCGGCGGGGAGCCGGCCGTCTCGCGGGCCCCGCGTAAGGGCCCGCAGCCGGCGGCCGGGTCCGGCGGCCGGGGCCGGGCCGGGCGGGGGCGCCCCGGGCCGGGCCGGAAGGCGGTGGCCGCACGGCCGGGGGCTACGCCGGGGGCGGTGCGGCCGGGGGCTCCTCCGAGGGGCTACTTGGCGCCCATCTCGAACAGCAGGTAGAGGAAGCCGGCCAGGATGTGGCCCGCGATCAGATAGGCGAAGAGCCGGACGATCATTCCCGTGGGGAACTTGCTCTCCTGCTTGCCCTTGGGCTTCTCGGGCACGGGTGCCGCGGTGTTCTCGGACATGACAGTCCTCGCTTTCAGGCGTGCGGATGGAGTTCGGGGCTCTGGAGCAGGGTGTGGACGAACAGCATCTCCGCGCCGTCGCGGGAGGCCGCCGCGAGCCGGTGCGGGGTGAGCGAGTCGAAATGGGCGCTGTCCCCGGGGCCCAGCTCGTGCACGGCCTCGCCGAGGGTGAGCTTCAGACGGCCGTCGAGAACGTAGATCCACTCCTCGCCCGGGTGCACTCGCACCAGGTCGCCCTGGGCCCCGTAGGGCACGAGCAGCCGCAGCGCCTGCATGGCCCGGCCCGGGGAGCCCGCCTGGTGGTAGGTCCACCCGTCGGCGGAGGCCGGTTCCCGGCGGCCGCCCCGGATCACCGGGTCGGGCTCCGCCGACAGCTCGCCGAGCAGCTCGGCGATTGCCGTACCGTAGATTCTGGCGAGGGAGAGCAGCATCGGCAGCGAGGGCTGCCTGCGGCCGGTCTCCAGCCGGGACAGATGCGCGGGCGAGAGGCCCGCGCGATGGGCGGCGGCCTCCAGGGTGAGACCGCGGCGGCGGCGCAGCTCGCGCAGCCGCGGGGCCACGTCCGCCAGCTCGGCCGGGAAGTCTCCCGCAGGAGACCGAAGGTCCGGGGGATGGCCCCCGGGAGGACTCTGCATGAGTCCATTGCGCCAGGAAACTACCTCTGAGGCAAATTTCTTGCCTCAGAGGCAAAAATCGCCTCCGGCGCTGCTCACAGGGCCGCGCTCGCACACCCCCGCAGCCGCACGCACGCTCGCGGGGCCCCGTTCACGGCAGTGCGCGCCCCGGCCGGGCGGCGCGCCTCAGGGCCGGTCCGCGGCCGCCTGGCGGATCAGGGTGCGGCCGAAGTCCCACATGAGCCCGCCGCCGGAGTGGGCGTCGTCCATCACGGAGGTGAAGGCCGTGACGAAGCGGTCGACCTCGCGCTCGCCGATGGTGAGCGGCGGGATCAGCTTGATCACCTCCAGCCGGTCGCCGGAGACCTGGGTGAGGATCCGGTGCCGGTGCAGCAGCGGGACCACCACCATCTGGGCGAAGAGCCCCTTCCGGGCCGCCTGCAGCATGGTCCAGCGGCCGCGCAGCTTCAGCGATACGGGCCGGCCGAACTCGATGCCGGTCATCAGCCCGCGCCCGCGGACCTGGTGCAGGAACTCGTAGCGGTCGACGAGCGCCGTGAGCCGGGTGCGCAGCAGCTCCCCGGTGACGCGGGCGTTCGCCACGAGCTGTTCGTCCTCGATCACGGAGAGCACCGCGAGGCCGGCCGCCATCGCCTGCGCGTTGGAGCCGAAGCTCGCCGAGTGGACCAGCACCCGGTCCATCGAGGAGTAGACCTTGCGGAAGATCCAGTCCTTGCCGAGGGCGGCCCCCACCGGGACATAGCCGCCGGAGAGCGCCTTGGCGACGCACACCAGATCCGGTTCCACCCCCTCCTCGTGCTGATGGGCGTAGAAGTCGCCGGTACGGCCGAGGCCGGTCTGCACCTCGTCCGCGATCAGGAGCGCCTTGCGGCGGTGCAGCAGCTCCCGGGCGGCGCGCAGAAAGCCGGGCGGGGCCTCGTGGACGCCCTTGCCCTGGATCGGTTCGACGATCAGCGCGGCCACATCGCCGCGGTCCAGCTCCCGCTCCAGCGCGCCGAGGTCGCCCAGCGGTACGGCGGTGTCGGCCAGCAGCGGGCCGAATCCGTCCCGGAAGCCGGACTCCCCGTTGACCGACAGCGAGCCGGCGGTCAGCCCGTGGAAGGCGTGGTCGCAGTAGAGGATCCTGGACCTGCCGGTGGCGCGGCGGGCGAATTTGAGGGCGGTCTCCACCGCCTCGGTGCCGCTGCTGGTGAAGAACACCCGGTCGAGATGGGGGCTGTGGGCGAGCAGCTTCTCGGCCAGCAGTCCGGGCAGCGGCTGGCAGTCGAAGCGGGTGAGGTCGGCGAGGGAGAGGTCGAGGACGTCGTGCAGCGCCTTCCGTACGACGGGGTGGTGCCGGCCGAGGCCCATCACCCCGAAGCCGGAGAGCATGTCGAGGTAGTCGTCGCCCTCGGCGTCCCAGAAGTAGGCTCCCTCAGCCCGTTCGTAGACCTTGTCGAAGCCGAGCGTGTGGAGCATGCGCGGCAGCTGGTGGTTGAGATGACGGGTGTGCAGGTCATAGCGTTCCGAGCCGCGTTCGGCGAGCAGCCGGGCCAGGTCGAAGCCCGACGGGTCGGCACGCGGTGCGCCGCCGCGCGCCGGGCCGGCAGGCGATGCGTCCGTACGCGATACGTCCGTACGGGGCGCGTCGGTACGGGGCGCCTCGGCGCGCGGCGGGTCGGTGCGCGCCGGGGCGGTGTGGAGTGCGTCGGTGCGCGGCGGGTCGGTCATGCCTCGTCTCTCCTGGGCTGGTCCCCGGGCGGGGAGGGCCGGTGAGGGGGGTGGGTGCGACGGGCCGCGGCAGGCCGGGCCCGTCGCACCGGCGGTCGCCGGCTCAGCCCCGGCCGCCGGACACGGTCTCGCGCGCCGCCCGGAGGGATTCCTTCAGGGAGCCCATGGTGGCGAGGACGGCGGTGGGCTCATAGCCGCAGTGCGCCATGCAGTTGGCGCAGCGCGGGTCCTTGCCCCGGCCGTACTTCTCCCAGTCGGTCTCCTCGATCAGCTCGCGGTAGGTGGGGACGTAGCCGTCGCTCATCAGATAGCAGGGGCGCTGCCAGCCGAAGAGCGAGTAGTTGGGGATCGCCCACGCCGTGCAGGGGAAGTCCGCCTTGCCTTCGAGGAAGTCGAGGAAGAGCGGTGAGTGGTTGAGCCGCCAGCGCCGCCGGTTGCCGCCCGCGAAGGATTTGCGGAACAGCTCCCGGGTCTGCTCGACGCCGAGGAAGTGCTCCTGGTCGGGCGCCTTCTCGTAGGCGTACGCGGGCGAGATCATCATCTCGTCCACCTGGAGGTCGTCATTGAGGTAATTGAGCACCTCGATGACGGTCTGCGGGGTGTCGGTGTTGAAGAAGGTCGAGTTGGTGGTGACCCGGAATCCCCTTTTCTTGGCCTCCTTGATCGCCTCGACCGCCTCGTCGAACACCCCCTCCTTGGCGACCGATTCGTCGTGGCGCTCGCGCAGTCCGTCGATGTGGACGGCGAACGCGAAGAACCGGGACGGGGTGAACTTCTCGATCTTCTTGCGGAGCAGCATGGCGTTGGTGCAGAGAAAGACGTACTTCTTCCGCTCCACCAGCTGGCGGACGATCTCGTCGATCTGCGGGTGCATCAGCGGTTCGCCGCCCGCGATGGACACCATCGGCGCTCCGGACTCCAGCACCGCGCCGACCGCCTGGGCGACCGGCATGCGCTGCTTCAGCACGCCGGCCGGATGCTGGATCTTTCCGCAGCCCTCGCATTTGAGATTGCAGGCGAAGAGCGGTTCGAGTTCGACGATGAGCGGAAACTTCTCGCGCTTGCGGAGTTTCTGTTCGAAGAGGTAGGTCCCTACCCGGATGGTCTGGCGGAGCGGCATGGCCATCTAGCTCACCTCCAGGGGAGCAGCAAAGAACGGTGCCATTCATGGAACGCGGGAAGGACGGAACGAAGAACACGGAAGGCCGATATTCCACCGCGTACTGTGCCGAGACGGACCAGCTCATGCTCAGGAGCGTCCACGATCACCCGTACGGCCGCAATCGGACGGGGTCCGGCGCGCAGCGCGGTCAGCAGGGTGGCCGCGCTCTCCATGTCGGCGGCGATCGCGCCGGTGGTACGCAGCAGCGCGCGCTCGCGGCCGCGTACGACATGGTCGGCGCCGGTCAGCGGGCCGGTGTGGACCCGGCGGCCGGGGAGGGCGCGGGAGAGGGCCGCGGCGAGCCGTTCGGGGTCGGTGCAGACGGTGACGCCGTCGAGGTGGCGGGTCTCGGCGGCGACCACGAGGTCGCCGGGGCGCATTCCCCCGGCGAGCCCGGCGCAGAAGCCGGACGCGATGACCGCCGCGTTCCGCATGCCGTCGTCGTCCAGGGCGGCGCGGACGGCGCGCTCCGCGTTGCGCGGGCCCATGCCGGTGCGGAGCACGGTGACCGGTCCGGGCGGCGCGCCGGGGTCGGCGGACGCGGGCGCGCCGCCGTTCCGGACCGCGCCGTTCGGGACCTCGTCACTCCGGACCGCGCCGTTCCGGGCACCGCCGCTCCGGCTCCCGCCGCCCAGCAGGGCGAGTCGCTCGATGCCGAGCGCGCAGACGATCAGGAGCGGTCCGGGTCCCCGGGGGGCGGGCATCAGCTCCCCTGACGGCAGGCGGTGGGGGCGGGATGCCCGTGCACATACCGTCCGAGCGCGGTGAGCGGGAAGACCTGCCGGTAGAGGTGGTAGTTGATGGAGAAGTCCCAGGGGAAGCCGGTGCCGGTGAAGTACGGCTCGTCCCAGGAGCCGTCCGGCAGCTGGGTCGCGGCCAGCCGGGCGACTCCCCGCTCGACCGCCGGGCTCCCCCGCTCCCCCGCGGCGAGCAGCGCGAGCAGCGCCCACGCGGTCTGGGAGGCGGTGGACTCGCCCCGGCCCTCCCACTCCCGGTCCCGGTAGGAGCGCAGATCCTCGCCCCAGCCTCCGTCGTCGTTCTGTACGGAGGTGAGCCAGCGGACCGCGCGGCGGATCGCGGGGTGCGCGGTGGAGATCCCGGCGGCGGTGAGGGCCGGGACCACCGACCCCGTGCCGTAGACGTGGTTGACGCCCCAGCGGCCGAACCAGGCCCCGCTGGGCTCCTGGTGGGCGAGGAGCCATTCGATGCCGCGCCGGGCGCGGGGGTGGTGGGCGCGGCCCTCGTGGGCGAGCATCTCCACCACGTGCGCGGTGACGTCCGCCGACGGCGGGTCGATGACCTCGCCGAAGTCGCTGAAGGGCAGTCGGCCGGGGAAGGGGCTGGTGTTGTCGGCGTCGAACGCGCCCCACGCTCCGTCGCCGGACTGCATGCCGAGCGTCCACCGCCCGGCGCGGGCGATCGCCGCCTCGACCCGGGCGGGCTCGGGATGGCGGACGCGGCGCAGGGCGAGGATGACTTCGGCGGTGTCGTCGATGTCGGGGTAGTTCTCGTTGTGGAATTCGAACGCCCAGCCGCCGGGGGCGAGATGGGGCCGGCGCACCGACCAGTCGCCGGGGCGCACGATCTCCTCGCCGAGCATCCAGTCGGCGGCCCTCACCAGCGCCGGGTGGTCGGCGGGCAGCCCCGCGTCGGCGAGGGCGACCGTGGCGAGGCAGGTGTCCCAGACCGGCGACTGGCAGGCCTCGACCATCCGGGCGCCGTCCTCGCGCCAGACGGTGAAACGGTCCAGCGACTCCAGGCCCGCCCGCATGACCGGGTGTCCGATGTCGTAGCCGACCAGGTGCAGGGCGATGAGGGAGTACACGGCGGGGGGCTGGATCCCGCCCCAGCAGCCGTCGTTCTCCTGGCGTTCGACGATCCAGCGGGTGGCCGCCTTCACCGCCGCCCGGCGCAGGGCGCGGGGCACGGCGCGGTGGTAGCGGTGCAGCACCCGGTCGGCGCGCTGGAAGAAGCCGTTCCAGCTGGTCGCCGGGGCGAGGGGCTTGGCCGGGTTCGGATCGCGGTGGTCGGTGTGCAGCTCGTCGAGGGCGAACGGCGCGGGCTTGACGGGGCGCTTCGCCGAGACGATGGTCAGCGGCACGATGGTCTGGCGCGCCCAGCAGCCGAAGTCGTAGATGTTCAGCGGGAACCAGGACGGCAGGAAGATCAGCTCGGGCGGGATCTCGGGGAGGTCGTCCCACTTCCACCAGCCGAAGAGCGCGAGCCAGATCCGGGTGAAGACCCGGCTCTCGGCGACTCCGCCGCGATCCCGGATCCAGGCGGACGCCCGGGACATGTGCTGGTCGTCTGGCCGGTCCCCGGCGAGCCGGAGGGCGACGTACGCCTCGATGGTGGCGGAGAGGTCGCCGGGGCCGCCGAAGAACGTGGCCCAGGTGCCGTCCTCGCGCTGCTCGCCGCGGATGAAGCGGGCCGCGGCCGCGGTGACGCGGTCGTCCGGGATGCCGAGGAACTGGCGCATCAGGAGATCCTCGGCGTCCATCGTCACATTGGTCTCCAGGGTCCCCTTCCACCACCCCTGGGGATCCTGTCTGCCGAGCAGATGCTCGATCGCCCGGGTGACCGCGCGGGCCGCCGCGCCCGCCGCCCCGGCGCCGGGCTCCTCCGTGGCGACTCCGGGCTCCGCCGTGCCGGGGGGCCGGTCCGCCAAGCCGGGACCGGCCGCGCCGGACGCTTCCGCCGTGCCGGGGAGCGTCGCGGCGCCCGCGTGCGCCGCCTCCGCGCCCACCAGCTCCACGGGCGGGTGGAGATAGATCTTCTCGTCGGCGGTCGCCGCCCGGCCCTGCGCGGACCCGCCGCTTCCATCAGTCGTCGCTGTCATGGCTTCCCCTTACGTGCAGTGGTGCGTGGTGCGCTGCGGTGCTGGGGGTGTCCGTCGGCCGGCGTCCGGTTTCCCGGTCGCCGGCCGGCGACTGCGATTCATATGGAAGACATGATGGGCGTGGCCGAAGGGGTGTGTGTCACCTCTTTCACGAGAATCGTGACCGGGGCCGCGTTCACCGCTTGCGGACCACGACGAAGTCGGCGAGGGCCACGAGCTGCGCCCGGACCGTGTCGGGGATCTCGACGCCGTCCAGCGCGGCGATCGCCACGGCGTGCTGACGGCGGGCCTCCTGGGAGGTCCACTCCCGGCCGCCCGCCTCCTCGATCAGGGCGGCCCGGACGGCGAACTCCTCCTCGGAGAAGCTGTCGAAGTCATTGCTCTTGGCGTCGGCGGCGAGCAGTTCGCCGAGCCGCCGGGAGGCCGGTCCGCCCTCGGCCAGCGCGGCCACGACGGGCAGGGACTTCTTGCGCTGGCGCAGATCGCTCCAGGTCTGCTTGCCGGTGCTGACCGGGTCGCCCCAGATGCCGAGCAGATCGTCGACGGCCTGGAAGGCGAGACCGAGGTGGTATCCGTACTCCTCCAGGGTGTCGGCGGTGCGGTCGTCCGCTCCGCCGAGCACCGCGCCGATGGAGACGGCGCAGGCCAGCAGGGCGCCGGTCTTGTTGCCCTCCATCTCCAGGCACTCCTCGACGGTGACCCGCTCGCGGTGCTCGTAGGAGATGTCCTGGGCCTGGCCGTCGATCAGCTTGCGGGTGGCGGCGGTCAGCCGGCGGGTGGCACGGCCCGCCTCCACGGTGCCCAGCTCCAGCAGCACCTCGTTGGCGAGGGCGAAGAGCGCGTCGCCGACGAGGATGGCCTGCGCGGGGCCGTGCACCTTCCACACCGTGTCGCGGTGGCGGCGCTGCTCGTCGCCGTCCATCAGATCGTCGTGCAGCAGGGAGAAGTTGTGCACCAGCTCCACCGCCACGGCTCCGGGGACGCCGACCTCGGGGGCGGCACCGGCGGCCTCGGCGGAGAGCAGCGCGAGCGCCGGGCGCACGGCCTTTCCGCCGTCGCCGTCGGCCGGCCGGCCGTGGGCGTCGATCCAGCCGAAGTGGTAGGCGGCGACGGTGTTCATGGGGGACGCGAGCCGGTCGACGGCGGCACGCAGCTCCGGCGTCGACAGGGCGCGTCCGCGCTCCAGCAGCGCGGCGATGTCCACGCCCGCTGCGGTGTCATCAGCCGGGTTCGCCGAAGGCACAGTCGGCACGGTCTCTCCTCTTGTTCCGGTACTCGGGCTCACGCCGCCTCCTTGAGCGGATGTTCGTGGGGGCGGCCGAGAGCACGGAGCGCCGCGTCGGCCGCGGTGAATCCGCTGCGTACGGCGCCTTCCATGGTCGCGGGCCAGCCGGTGGCGGTCCACGCGCCCGCCAGATACAGGCCGGGGGCTCGGGTGGCCGCGCCGGGGCGCAGTCTGCCGACGCCGGGCGCGGGCGCGAAGGTGGCGGTGCGCTCGCGGGTGACGAAGAAGTCCCGCACCCGGGCGTCGCGCGTGGGCGGCAGCAGTCGCTCCAGCTCGGGCAGATAGCGCTCGCGCAGCTCGGCGACGGGCGCGTCGATCTCGTCCTGGGCGGCGGACTGCGACAGCGCCAGATACTGGCCTTCCGCCAGTCCGGACGCCTCGGTGCGGTCGAAGACCCATTGGACGGGGCTGCCGAGCGCGGCGAAGAAGGGGCGGCGCAGCACCTTGCGGTCGTAGAGCACGTGGATGTTGAGAATGGGCGCGGTGCCGATGTCGAGCAGCCGGTCGGGGTCGGCGAGGGCCCCTTCGGGCAGCAGGGCGTGGGCCTCGCGCTGGGCGACGGCGAGGACGACGGTGTCCGCGGTCAGGGTCTCGCCGTCGGTCTCGACGCGCCAGCCGCGGCCGTCGGCCTCCGGGTCGCGGGCGAGGCCGCGGACCCGGACGGCGGTCTCGACGCGCACCCCGGCGGTCGCCAGGGCCTTGCGGGCGAGGGTGTCGTGCAGCTCGCCCAGCGGGACCCGGGCCCAGCCGATGTCGGCCGCTCCGGGGTCGGAGAGCAGCCCGGTCTTGAAGACCATGGCGGCGAGCCCCATGGAGGTGTCCGGCGCGGTGGCGTTGAGCGTCGCCACGCCGACGAGGTCCCACAGGGCCTCGATGGTCCTCGGGGACTGGCCGTGGCGGCCGAGCCAGGTGGCGAAGTCGATGCCGTCGAGCGCGGGGTCGGCCGGGTCGAGCCGGCCGAGCGCGAGGGCGGCGCGGCCGACGGACGCGCGTTCGGCGAGGCTGAGGTGGGGGTAGCCGGCGAGGCTCGCCGCGAGGTGCAGCGGTACGGGCAGCGCGGTGCGGCGCAGCCGTCCGAGCCTCGGCCGGGCGCGCCCGACGTCGAGTACGGGGACGTCGAGGCGGTCCTGGACGGGGGCGAGCGCGGTGCCGCCGATCCGCTCCAGGAACCAGCGGTAGGCGGTGCAGCAGCGCAGATAGACGTGCTGGCCGTTGTCGACGGTCAGCTCGCCGCGCTGGAAGGAGAAGGCGAGCCCGCCGAGGCGGGGGCGGCTCTCCAGGAGCCTGACGGCGACGCCCGCGCCGGCGAGCTGGAGCGCGGCGGTGACTCCGGCGAGTCCGCCGCCGACGACCACCGCCCGCCGGGTCCCGGTGCCGGTCATACGGCCTCCTCCCGGGTGCGTACGGCGTGCGTGGCGTATACGGAGCGGGCGGCGTGTACGGAGCGGGCGGCCGCGAGTGCGGCGCACCGGCCCGGGGACACGGCGTACGGGCCCGTGACCGGGGACACGGCGCGTACGGCCGCGAGCGCCGCCGGCCCGGTCCCGGTCGCGTGCGCCCGCGCGCGTGGGCGCCCGCGAAGGAGGGCCGCCGGGCCGGAGCCGGAGCGGCCGCGAAGGTACGGAAGGTCCATCACGCACGCCCCCTGAGGCTCTGCCGGCTGATGTGCCGGGCGTCCAGGCCCGACAGGCCGCGGACCGCGACATACGCCTTCTCGCGGCCGGGCAGCGAGACCCGGCCGCGCAGCACGGCCTGCGGGTCGCGCTCGATGCGGTCGAGGAGCCTGCGGTAGATCCCGGCCATCGCGGCGACGCAGGCCCCGCTGCGCCGGTCGAGCATCGGCAGCAGCCGGTACCCCTCGGCGAAGAGGGCGCGGGCGCGGCGCACTTCGAAGTGGACGAGGCCGGCGAAGTCGGCGCCCGGCGGGGGGCTCGCGGTGCGGAAGCCCTCGGAGCAGCCGAACTTGGCGAGGTCGTCGGCGGGCAGATAGGTGCGCCCGTGGCCGGCGTCCTCGCGGACGTCCCGCAGGATGTTGGTGAGTTGGAGCGCGAGCCCCAGGGTGTCGGCGTACTCGGCGGCGCGTTCGGCGCCGCGCGCGCCCTCCTGGGTGCCGAACACGCCGAGCGAGAGCCGTCCGATGGCCCCGGCGACGCACCGGCAGTACGCCTTGAGGTCGTCCCAGGTCTCGTAGGTCTCGCCGCGTACGTCCATGAGGACGCCGTCGATCAGCTCGTCGAGCCCGCCGAGCGGCAGCGGGAAGCGGCGCGCGGTGTCCGCGAGGGCGACCGCGACCGGGTCGGTGTCGTCCTCGGCGACCTCGTCGCGGCGGACGCGCTCCAGCAGTTCCCGGGTCGCCGCCAGGCGGTCCCCCTTCTCGGCGGGCTCCAGCCCGCCGTCGCCGATGTCGTCCACGCGCCGCGAGAACGCGTACAGCGCGGACATGGCCTGCCGCTTGTCGGGCGGCAGCAGTCGGATGCCGTACGCGAAGTTACGCGCCTGCTGTCCGGTGACGGCCTCGCAGTAGCTGTACGCGGCCTGTACCGGTGCCGGCATCTGGGTCGTTTGCTCCATGGTCCGGCTCACCTCTCTTTACGCGCTCTTCGCAGGACGGCTCCCGTTTCACGCAGCAGTCGCGTCCTGGCGGGTCTGGGTGGTCCGGGCAGTACGTCGTGTCCGGCGGACCTGATCGCGGCGAGGGCTGCGTACCCTCCCGCGACGAATCCGGCGAGCAGCAGCCGCAGCCTGCCGTCGACACTGCCCACCAGCGGCGCGCCCTCGTCCAGCAGACGGCGGGCACGGTCCGCCTGGTAGGCAACGAGGGCGCGCACGGAAGCGTTCCCGGTCGGGGCCGTGAGATCGGCCTCGGTGACGTGGAAGCGGCGCATGTCCTCGGCCGGGAGGTAGATCCGGCCGGCGGCGAGGTCCTCGGCGACGTCCTGGAGGTGCTCGACGATCTGGAGCGCGGTGCAGACGGCGTCCGAGCGGCGCAGGCGTTCGGGGCTCATGGCTCCGCCGACCTGGAGGACGAGGTTGCCGACGGGGTTGGCGGACAGCTCGCAGTAGGCGAGGAGTTCGTCGTACGTCTCGTAGCGCGTCACCCGCTGGTCGCGGCGGTTGGCCTCGATCAGGCCGAGGAAGGGCTCGATGGTGAGGGAGCGGGCGCGCACGGTGGGCCGCAGCGCGCGCAGCAGGGGGTGCCGGGGCTCCTCGGCGGCGCCTTGGCGGTCGCTGTCCGCCGGGGGCCCGGTGCGGTCGCCGGAGCGGTCGCGGGGCCCGGCGAAGACCCGGCGCAGATCGGCCTCGAAGGCGTCGAGCAGGATCAGCCGGTCGTCGGCGTCGGCGGGGTCGACGCCGAGCAGCCGGGCGTCGGCTCCGCCGGGGGCGAGGTCGCCGTCGCCGATGTCGTCGACGAGCCGCGCGTAGCCGTAGAGCGCCATGAGGTCCTCGCGCGCGGCGCGCGGAAGGAAGAAGGGGGCCACGGAGAAGTTCTCGGCGGTGGCCTTGTCGAGGGTGCCGCGCGCGCCGGGGTCCGCCGGGACCGCTGTGCGCGCCGACCGGTTCGCGGTCATCGGTGGCTGCCAGGTGCGGGGACGGCGAAAGCCTCGCGGGGCTGGAGATTTTCGATCATTGCCGTCACATCTCCCGTTCTACACTGCCGATCCAATCCATCCTATTTCGGACACGCCGCCGGTCGTCCCGACCGCGCGAGGTCCGTCCGCCGGGCCGGGCATCGGGGGCGTATCGCCCCACTTGCCGTGATTCCGCACCGGTCCAGCTTACGTTGCGCGACATCCGGGCATGCGTCCGGGCATCGCGGTCCCTGCAAGAGCGCCGCACTGGCGGTCAACCTTCCCTCATGGCCCCGGGCTTGTTCTCCGCCATGACGTTCCGGGGCCCGTATCGCCGTGGTGACGGCCGATGCGCGGCCGTCATGTGGGAGGACGCGATAAGGCCCCCGCCCGGATGTCACAGCGGGGGCCTCGATCGGGACCGGCGTCCTCGCCGGCCCCCTCGGTCTCGTTCCGGCGGTGTGACTACTTGCCGGTTTCCTTCTCGTACGCCTTGAGGACCTCGTCCGTGGGACCGTCCATCAGCAGCTCGCCCTTCTCCAGCCAGAGCACCCGGTCGCAGGTGTCCCTGATCGACTTGTTGCTGTGGCTGACCAGGAAGACCGTGCCCGCCTCCTTGCGCAGCTCGCGGATGCGGGCCTCGGAGCGGATCTGGAACTTGCGGTCGCCGGTGGCCAGCGCCTCGTCGATCATCAGGACGTCGTGGTCCTTGGCGGCCGCGATGGAGAACCGCAGCCGCGCGCCCATTCCGGAGGAGTAGGTGCGCATCGGCAGGGTGATGAAGTCGCCCTTCTCGTTGATCCCGGAGAAGTCGACGATGGACTGGTAGCGCTCGCGGATCTGCTCGCGCGTCATGCCCATGGCCAGTCCGCCGAGGATCACATTGCGCTCGCCGGTCAGATCGCCCATCAGCGCGGCGTTGACGCCCAGCAGCGAGGGCTGGCCGTCGGTGTAGACCTGGCCGCGCTCGGTGGGCAGCAGACCGGCTATGGCCCGCAGCAGCGTCGACTTGCCGGAGCCGTTGGTGCCGATCAGTCCGATCGCCTCGCCGCGGTAGGCGGTGAAGGAGACGCCGCGCACGGCGTGCACCTCGCGTACGCCCCGCTGCTGCTCGCCCTTCTTCCGCCGCAGGATCCGGCTGAGCGCGGCGGTGGCGCTGCCTCGGCCGCCGCCCGCGCCGTGCACCCGGTAGACGATGTGGACATCGTCGGCGATGACGGTGGGGATGTGCCCCGTGTTGTTCTCAGCCACGGCCATACCGCTCTTCAGCCTTCCAGAAGTACACGAAACCGAAGACGCCGAACGCGATCGCCCAGCCCAGTGCGAGCCCCCAGACATGGTCCGGGAGATTGTCGGAGGTGTAGCCGTCGATCAGCGCGAAGCGGATCAGGTCCATGTAGACGGCGGCGGGGTTCCACTGGAGCAGATCGGTGATCCAGGCCGGCTTGTCCTTGAGCATCAGCGGGATGGAGAACATCACACCGGACGCGTACATCCAGGTCCGCATGATGAACGGCATCAGCTGGGCGAGGTCGGGCGTCTTGCTGCCGAGCCTGGCGACGATCAGCGCGAGACCGGTGTTGAAGACGAACTGGAGCACCAGCGCGGGGATGATCAGCAGCCAGGACAGCGAGGGATAGCTGCCGAAGCCGATCACGATCAGCAGCAGCACCACCATCGAGAACAGCAGCTGCTGGAGCTGCTGGAGCGCGAAGGAGATGGGCAGCGAGGCGCGCGGGAAGTGCAGGGCCCGCACCAGACCGAGATTGCCCGAGATGGCCCGGACGCCCGACATCACGGAACTCTGGGTGAAGGTGAAGACGAAGACACCCGTGACCAGGAACGGAACGAAGACTTCATCGGACATGCCGTCCTTCGTCCCGAGGATCAGGCCGAAGATCAAGTAGTAGACCAGCGCGTTGAGCAGCGGGGTCACCACCTGCCACAGCTGGCCGAGCTTGGCCTTGCTGTACTGGGCGGTCAGCTTGGCCTGCGAGAAGGCCAGGATGAAATGTCGCCGGCCCCACAGCTGGCGGACGTACTCGGCCAGTCCCGGGCGGGCGCCGCTGACCGAAAGACCGTGCTTGGCGGCGAGCTGCGCCGGGGACAGACCGTCGTCGGCCGATGGCCGGGCGGTCATCGCGATCGCACCGTCATGGGATGTGTCACTCACAAGGGGATACTTTCGTCTTCGAGATGCGCGGCAGTGGGGGCGCGGCTCCGGGTCCTCGCCGGAATCCCGGAGTGCGCCCGGAGCTCTCAAGGCCCAAGCTTGTCAGATCACAGGAGGACGGCCCAGTCGGGTGAGCCTCCACACAGTCCGCCACTTCATCGGGCGGCGGGGTCCGCACGGGGTCCGCCAGCCTTCGGCGAACCCGCCCAGCCAGGCTTTCAGCGCCGCCGCCGGGGGACGGCGGACCAGGGTGAGCAGCACCCAGACGGCGAGATAGACCGGCACCAGCGGCGCGGGCAGATTGCGGCGGGCCAGCCAGACCCGGTTGCGGGCCACCATCCGGTGGTAGACCGCGTGCCGGGAGGGGACCGTCGTCGGGTGGTGCAGCAGCAGGTCCGAGCGGTAGTCGATCATCCAGCCCGCGTCCAGCGCCCGCCAGGCGAGATCGGTCTCCTCATGGGCGTAGAAGAACTCGCCGGGCAGCGGGCCGACCTCGGCGATCACCTTCGTCCGTACGGCGCTGGCGCCGCCGAGGAAGGTGGTCACCCGCGAGGAGCGCAGGGGATCGGAGGCGCGCAGCCTCGGGACATGGCGGCGCTGGGTGACTCCGGTGTCCGGATCGGCGATCCGGAACGAGAGGATGCCCAGCTCGGGGTCGGCGGCGAAGGCCTCGCGCACCAGCTCGGCGGTGCCGGAGCCGGGGAGCAGTCCGTCGTCGTCGAGGAAGAGCAGGGCGTCGACCTCGGCCCCGGCGGGCCCGAAGGCCTCGATGCCCGCGTTCCGCCCGCCGGGGATGCCCAGGTTCTCGGGCAGCTCGACGGTGCGGACGCCGGCGGGGAGGCCCGCCCCGGCGACGGGGGCCCCGTTGCCGACCACGACGACCTCCACCCGGTCGCCGTCCTGCCCGGCGACCGAGTCCAGCAGGGCGCGCAGATCATCGGGGCGGTCGCCCATGGTGATGATCACGGCGCCCAGCTTGAGGTCCGCTGTCACTTCAGCCTGCTGGAAGCCAGGATCGACACCAGGTGGAGCAGGGTCTGGACGACGGCGATGCCGGCGAGGACCGCGATGCCGAGGCGGGTGAAGAACAGCCCGTCGCCCTGGACGGTGTCGAGGACCGCCATCACCAGGATGAAGAGGCTGGCCTCGATGCCGCCGACGAGCCGGTGGAACTTGAGGGAGGCGGCGGCGCGGCGGGCCAGCGCCAGACCGGAGGAGCGGGGCACGGAGGCCTCGTCCTTGACGGCCGGCAGTCCGCTGCGCTGGCGGGCGACGTCGACCAGGTCGGTCTCGGCCTTGATCAGGATCGCGCCGAGCGCGGCGACGGTGCCGAGGAAGGCCCAGAGCCACTCGGGCCGGCCGTCGCCGAAGGCGTCCGCGCCGCGGATTCCGAAGCCGACCAGCAGGGCGGCCTCGCAGATGTAGTGGCCGATCCGGTCGAGATAGACGCCGGTGATGGAGGTCTGGCCGCGCCAGCGGGCGACCTCGCCGTCCACGCAGTCGAGGAGCAGATAGATCTGGAACAGCACGACCGCGAGGATCGCGCCGGTCAGTCCGGGGACCAGCAGAGCGGCGCCGCCGATGACTCCCACCACGATCATGAGGTGGGTCAGCTGGTTGGGCGTGATTCTGGTGTTCACCAGATACGGGTCGACGTGCAGCGAGATTTCCCGCATGTACAGACGTCCGGCCCAGTGCTCGCCGCTTCGCCGGTCCTTCACTCCCTCCGGGTGAACGACCGGGCGGAGTTCAGCTACGGATGGTCTTGGCATAGTCGGCGTACGCGTCCCTGATCTGGTCGGTGGTGAGGTCAAGGTGCTCGAGGACGGTGAAGCGGCCCGGCCTGGTCTGCGGGGCGTACTCCACGGCCGCGACGAACTCGTCGGCGGAGAAGCCGATTTCGGCGGGCAGCACGGGCAGTCCGTGCCGGCGCAGCACTTCGGCGAAGAGCCCGGACTCCTCGTGGGCTCCGCGCAGATGCATCGCGAAGGCCGCGCCGAGTCCGACCTGTTCGCCGTGGCTGGCGGCGCGCTGCGGATACAGCAGGTCGAAGGCGTGGCTGATCTCGTGGCAGGCGCCGGACGACGGCCGGGTGTCGCCGCTGATCGACATGGCGATGCCGGTGAGGACGAGGGCCTCGGCGAGCACGGTGAGGAAGGCGTCGTCCGCGACGGTGCCGGGGTGGCGCAGTACGGACTCGCCCGCCGTGCGGGCCATGGCGGCGGCGAGTCCGTCGATCGGCTCGCCGGTGACGCGGTGGGACAGCTCCCAGTCCGCGATGGACGAGAGGTTGGAGACGGTGTCGCCGACGCCGGAGCGGATGAACCGGGCCGGGGCGTCGCGGATCACATCGAGGTCGATGACCATGGCGATGGGCGTGGGGACGCCGTAGGAGCCGCGGCCGTTGTCGTTGTCGAGGGTGGCGACCGGGGAGCAGATGCCGTCGTGCGCGAGGTTGGTGGCGACCGAGACCATCGGCAGGCCCACCCGGGCCGCCGCGTACTTGGTGACGTCGATGATCTTGCCGCCGCCGAGGCCGACCACCGCGTCGTACCGCTGGCCCTTGATGGCGTCGGCGAGCCGGACGGCGGAGTCGATGGTGCCGTCGGCGACCTCGAACCAGTCGGCGCCGGGCAGCGCGGGCTCCAGCTTCTCGCGCAGGGCCCGCCCCGAGCCGCGGCTCAGGGCGACGGCGAGCTTGCCGGAGGCGGAGATCCGCTGGTCGGCGAGGAGGCCGGCCAGATCGTCCAGCGCTCCTCGCCGGATGTCGACGACGACCGGCGAGGGGATCAGCCGGGTCAGTACAGGCACGCGATCTCACGGCCCTTCGCGAGGTCGTCGTGGTTGTCGATCTCGACCCAGGGGACGTCCCCGATGGGGGTCGTGTCCACGGTGAAGCCGCGGTCGATCAGCTCCTGGTAGCCGTCCTCGTAGTAGAGGTCGGGGTCGCGCTCGAAGGTCGTCCTCAGGGCGTCCGCCAGTTCTTCGGCGGCCTCGGGCTCGATCAGGGTGACGCCGATGTACTCGCCGGTCGCGGTGGCCGGGTCCATCAGCTTGGTGATCCGCCGTACGCCGCGGCCCTCCTCGGTGATCACCTTCATCTCCTCGTCGGCGAGGCGCTTCACCGAGTCGAGGGCGAGGATGATCTTCCGGCCGCCGCCCCGGGCGTCGAGCAGGGCGCGCTCGACGGAGACGGGGTGGACGGTGTCGCCGTTGGCGAGGATGACGCCCCGCTTCAGGACGTCACGGGCGCACCACAGGGAGTAGGCGTTGTTCCACTCCTCGGCCTTGTCGTTCTCGACCAGGGTGAGCTTGAGGCCGTACGCGGCCTCCAGGGCGGCCTGGCGCTCGTAGACGGCTTCCTTGCGGTAGCCGACGACGATCGCGGCCTCGGTGAGGCCGATCTCGGCGAAGTTGGCGAGGGTCATGTCGAGGACGGTCTTGGAGACGCCGTCCCGCTCGGGGCCGACGGGCACGAGGGCCTTAGGAAGCGTGTCGGTGTAGGGGCGAAGACGCCGTCCGGCACCGGCGGCCAGGACAAGGCCGATCATGCGGGTTCTCCTTCGTCATGTACGGCGGGCGCCGCGGAGGACACCCAGAAGCGGATGCTCTCCACCAGCACCACGAGTGCGACGACGACGGCCAGGGCCGTCAGCGCGGTGGTGAAGTCGGTGGCGGCGATCAGGGCGGCCAGGAGCGCGACGACCAGGATCCGGCCCTCGTGTCCGCCGATCACCCGCACCAGCCACCTCGGGGGCGCTCCCGTGCCCCCCCGGATGCGGTAGACCGTGTCGTAGTGATGGTAGGCGACCGCGGACACCAGGCCGAAAGCCGCGGGCAGGGCCCCGTCGGCGCGGGCGGCGAGCGCCAGGATCGCGCCGTACTCGGCCGCGCGGAAGACGGGCGGGACCAGCCAGTCGAGCGCGCCGCCCAGCGGGCGGGCGACGGCGAGGCCCGAGGTGAGGACGTAGCCGACGGCGGCGATCAGCGGCCAGGGGGATCCGTACGGGCTGAGCGCGGCGGCGGCGACCAGCGCGCCGCCGCCGAGGAGGGCGATGGCGGGCGGGGCGATCGCGGGCAGCCGGAGGGCGAGCGGGCGGCCGGCGCGGGCGACGGCCTCGGCGAGCGGTCCGGAGTCGGCGAGGTCGGCCAGCGCCCGGGCGGCCCGCTCGGTCCTGCGCGCCTTGCGGGTCAGCGAGCGCAGCAGCCGTCCGGCGGTGGTGTAGCAGGCGGCGAAGCCGCAGCCGGCGAGGAGCGCGTAGAAGACGATCCGGGGGGTGGTGAGGGCGGTGAGCACCGCGATCATGGCCCAGCGCTCGCCGATGGGCAGGACGATCATCCGGCGGACCCAGACCGTCCAGCCGACGCTGTCGAGCCGGTCGGAGAGGGCGGCGGTGGGGCTGGTGTTGGAGACCGCGTCGTGGTTGGCCTCGTTGAAGGAGAAGTCCACGACGTGGCGGCAGGTCTGGAGGACCATCGCGCCGAGGGCCAGCGCCCACACGTCGTCGCCGCCGCGGGCCGCGCCGAGGGCGAGGCCCGCGTAGTAGGCGTACTCCTTGGCCCGGTCGAAGGTGGCGTCGAGCCAGGCGCCCATCGTGGAGTACTGGAGGGAGTAGCGGGCGAGCTGCCCGTCGGTGCAGTCCAGCACGAAGGAGACGATCAGCAGCGCGCCGGCCGCGACATAGCCGCCGCGGGTGCCGGTGGCGGCCGCGGCAGCGGCGATCAGCGCGACGATCAGCGACGCGGTGGTGACCTGGTTGGGGGTGAGGCCCCGGCGGGCGCACCAGCGGGCGATGTAGCGCGAGTACGGGCTGACGCAGTAGGTGGTGAAGAAGCCGTCGCGGGCCTTCACGGCGGAGCGCAGCCGTACGGCCTCGTCGTCGACGGCGGCGACGGCCTGCCGGGCCTCGTTGCGGGCCTGGGGGTCGCCGGGGACGGTCGCGACGAGGGATCCCAGCTCGGGCCGGTGGACGGCCGGTCCTTCGGTCTCGACGGTCCGGGCGAGGAGGTCGGGGAGCACGGTGTCGGAGGCGACGGCGGCGCCCCCGGCCGGGGTGTCGGCGCCGGCCGCGGCGGCGAGCGCTGCGGTGAGGGCCGCCCGGCCCGCGGGGAGCGCGGTCAGCGCGCCGGGGACGGCGGCCACCGGGAAGCGGGGGTCGGTGAGCGCGAGCCGCAGGGAGTGGACGTGGCCGACGAAGCGCGCGTCCACGACGGCGACCCGGTCGGCGGCGGGGACGGCGGCGATCAGCTCGGCGGTCCGGTCGGCTCCCGGCGAGACGCGTACGTCGAAGCCCAGCGACCGCAGATCGCCCTCGAGCGACGATCCGGGCACGGGCGGACCGGTGAGGATGGCGGTCGACAGACGAACTCACTCCTTGGAACCGAGGGTGTGGGTGCGCGGCGGCTCGGCCCGTCACGCGGGCGGCACGTCGGCAAGCTTCGGCAGAGGCTATCGGATGCGCTCAGAGGGGAGTTCACTGGCCGTTTACGCCCCGATCGGGCACCGGTCGCCGTGACGGAACCCTTGTGGAGGGCCCAGCCGGAGATCATCATTGTCGATCAGTGCCCCGGCCCACAAACCGCCCCCCGTCGGCCGACCCGTTCCGCGGGCGGGGCCATAGGCTGGCGGTATGACGTGGCTGATCACAGGTGGAGCGGGTTACATCGGCGCGCATGTGGCGCGGTCGATGACAGAGGCGGGTGAGACGGTCGTCGTGCTGGACGACATGTCGTCCGGCGTGGCCGAGCGGCTGCCCGAGGGGATTCCGCTGATCCGGGGGGAGGTACTGGACCGGGAACTGCTGGATCGCACCCTCGGCGAGCACGGGGTGACGGGGGTGATCCATCTCGCGGCCAAGAAGCAGGTCGGGCAGTCGGTGGAGCAGCCGCTGCTCTACTACCGGGAGAATGTGCACGGTCTGACGGTGCTGCTGGAGGCGGTCGTCAAGGCCGGGGTGGACAAGTTCCTCTTCTCCTCGTCGGCGGCGGTGTACGGGGTCCCCGAGCTGGAGCTGATCCCGGAGTCGGCGCCGTGCGTCCCGATCAATCCCTACGGCGAGACCAAGCTGGCCGGGGAGTGGCTGGTGCGGGCCGCCGGGCGGGCGCACTCGCTGTCGACGGCCTGTCTGCGGTATTTCAACGTGGCCGGCTCGGCCCGTCCCGAGCTGGCGGACACCGGGGTGTTCAACATCATTCCGATGTTCTTCGACCGGATCACCCGGGGCGAGGCGCCGAGGATCTTCGGCGACGACTATCCGACGCCGGACGGCACCTGCGTCCGGGACTACATCCATGTCGCGGATCTCGCCGACGCCCATCTCACGGTCGCCCGGAAGCTGGCCGGGCGGCGGGGCGCGGGGGATCTGACGGTGAACATCGGCCGCGGCCGGGGCGTGTCGGTGCGGGAGCTGGCGACCCTGGTGGGCGAGGTCACCGGGCGCCGGGTGGAGCCGGTGGTCGAGCCGCGCCGCCCGGGCGACGCGGCGAAGGCGGTCGCGTCGGTCGGTCTGATCAGCGAGGAGCTGGGCTGGTCCGCCTCGCGCGGGGTGCGCGAGATGGTCGAGTCGGCGTGGGAGGGCTGGTGTCTGCGGCACCCGGAGGCCCGCGCGCGGTGAGGTGACGTCCCAGGGCGCGCCGGCCCCCCGTCGGGGGGTCGGCGCGCTGTGTGTTTTCCGGCCGGTTCCGACTGGCCGAAATGATCTCGTACCGCGCTGACCTGCGCATCGTTTCCGCAGGTCAGGCGATATGACAACGGTGTTCAGTGCCGTGTTGCCCATACCCCCCACCCGTAGTTCACTGAGATCGGGACCGAACCGATTTTCCGAGGATTGGGAGGCGTTTTCGATGGGGGCAGGGCATGACCACGGACACACACATGGAGGACCGCCGCCGACCGGCACGGCCGCCGCGGCCTACCGCGGGCGGCTGCGCATAGCACTGACCATCACACTGAGCGTGATGGTCCTGGAGATCGTCGGCGGATTCGTCACCGGCTCGCTCGCCCTGGTCGCCGACGCGGCCCACATGGCCACCGACGGCATCGGTCTGGCCATGGCGCTGCTGGCCATCCACTTCGCCAACCGGCCGCCCAGCACCAATCGCACCTTCGGCCTCGCACGGGCCGAGATCCTCGCGGCGCTCGGCAACTGTCTGCTGCTGCTGGGAGTGGGCGGCTATGTGCTCTACGAGGCGGTCCAGCGGTTCGTCACGCCCGCCGAGACCGAGGGCGGGCTCACCATCGTCTTCGCCCTCGTCGGCCTGGTCGCCAATGTGATCTCGCTCTCGCTGCTGATGCGCGGGCAGAAGGACAGCCTCAATGTGCGCGGCGCGTATCTGGAGGTGCTCAACGACGCGCTGGGCTCGGTCGCGGTCCTGATCTCGGCCACCGTCATCCTCACCACGGGATGGCAGGCCGCCGACCCGATCGCCTCCCTGGTGATCGCCCTCATGATCGTCCCGCGTACGGTCAAGCTGCTGCGGGAGACGCTGAACGTACTGCTGGAGGCGGCTCCCAAGAACGTCGACATGGGCGAGGTGCGGACCCACATACTGGCCCTGCCGGGGGTGGAGGACGTCCATGACCTGCACGCCTGGACGATCACCTCGGGGATGCCGGTGCTCTCCGCGCACGTGGTGGTGAGCCAGAGCGCGCTGGACTCCGCGGGCCACGAGAAACTCCTGCACGACCTCCAGGGATGCCTGGGCTCCCACTTCGACGTGGAGCACTGCACCTTCCAGCTGGAACCGGCCGGCCACGCCGAGCACGAGGCCAGCCTCTGCCACTGACGTCCGCCCTCCGGCCGCCGGGATCCGCACGGGTTCCGGTGGCCGGAACGTACGCGGGTGAGGACATGCCCGGCCGGTTGAAGTGCGGACCAGCCGCTTTCGTGCGGCAGACTGGGCAGGCCCCTCAGGGCGAGGACCACAGCGAAGGATGGTTATGCCGACCTCACCGACCTCACCGACCACCGCCACGGACAGCGCGTCGAGCGGCGCCGGTGCGTCGCCAGCGATCCTGCTCGAACTGGTCGACGAGCACGGCACGACCATCGGCACCGCGGAGAAGCTCGCCGCCCACCAGGCGCCCGGGCAGCTGCACCGCGCGTTCTCGGTCTTCCTCTTCGACGAGCGGGGACGGCTGCTGATCCAGCGCCGCGCCCTGGAGAAGTACCACTCCCCCGGCGTCTGGTCGAACACCTGCTGCGGCCACCCGTACCCCGGCGAGGCCCCTTTCGCCGCCGCGGCCCGGCGCACCCACGAGGAGCTGGGGCTCTCGCCCTCGCTGCTCGCGGAGGCCGGCACCGTCCGCTACAACCACCCGGACCCGGCCTCGGGCCTGGTGGAGCAGGAGTACAACCATCTCTTCGTCGGGGTCGTGCAGGCCCCGCTGCGGCCGGATCCCGAGGAGGTCGGCGAGACGGCCTTCGTGACGCCTGAGGAGCTGGCCGAGCGCCATGCCTCGGCGCCCTTCTCGGCCTGGTTCCACACCGTGCTGGACGCCGCCCGTCCGGCGATCAGGGAGCTGACGGGCCCCTCCGGCGGCTGGTGAGCCCCCGGGGCCGGTCCTCACGGGCCGGCCCCCGGCGCTCCGCCGGGCCCGCCCGGCGGCCTCGGCGCGAGGAGCGGCAGCTCCGCCCAGACGATCTTGCCGCCGCCCGCGGTCGGCTCGACGTCGTGGGAACCGCCCGCCTCCCGGGCCACCTCCCGTACGAGCAGCAGCCCGCGCCCGCCGGTCTGCCGCCAGTCCGACTCCAGCGCCCTGGGCCGGTAGGGGTGCCCGTCCTCGACCGAGACCCGGATCCGGTCGGCGCGGACGGCCACCTCGACGGCCACCTCGGGCGAGAGGACGGCCGCGTGCACGACGGCGTTGGTCACCAGCTCCGAGACGATCAGCAGCAGACCGTGGGCGACCGCGTCGGCCACCGGGACGCCCTGGCGTCGGAGCAGGTCCCGGACGGCGTGCCGGGCCCGGGGCACCGACGCCTCGACCGCCGGGGCGGTGAATCGCCACACCCCCTCGTACGACAGCGGCCGGGCGGGGACTCTCCCGCGGCTCTCCATGGATCCGGTACCCACCCTCGGCTCGACTGCCACTGCCTTCTGGGGAGCAAGTGTCGGCAGGGAGCCGGACCGGACCGGGTGACTGAACAGAAATCAGCGCCAATCGGCGATTTTTGACCGGGTGCGTACCGCGGACGCGGTTGTACGACTGCTCCTGATCCCGCCGCCCGCGCTACCGCCGCTCGCCCGGGGCTCCGGGGGCGGACGGGCCGTCGCCGCCCGTCCCGGCGCCGGGCTCGGCGACCATCCGGACGATCCGCCGGCCGCCGACGCCGATGGCGATCAGTCCCAGCCCGTCGAAGAGCAGCGCCAGCGAGAAGAACAGGCCCAGCACATAGCGGCTGCTCTCCGGCCAGTTCCCGAGCACCAGAATGCCCAGCAGCAGCCCGAAGGCGCCCTGGAAGAGCGTCCAGCCGAACTGGGGTCCGCGCACCACCAGGGATCCCACCAGCCGGAAGAGCCCGCCGGTCAGGAAGAGCAGGGCCGCGAAGAGGGTCAGCGCCTCCGCCGAACCCTCGGGGTGGCGGACGACGACCACGCCCGCCGCGATGTTCAGGGCGGCGACCACCACGGCCAGCCAGAAGTAGTCGCTCCCGCGCGACTCGATCGCGTGCACCAGGCCGACCACTCCGCCGATCAGCAGCAGCCAGCCGAAGAGCAGCATGGAGGTGAGGGTCGCGAGGCCGGTGTAGACGAGGCCCACCACCCCGGCGATCACGAGAATCACCCCGAGGGCGGCCAGCAGACCGAAGCCTCGCTTCAGCTTTCTGGGCTCCTGAACGGTACCGGCCATGATCTCCTCCTCGCCGCATCCCCCTCGTACCCCTTCTTGATCGTAGGTCCGGGCGGGCCGGATAGCATCCGGCGCATGGAGCAGCCGGAGACCCCGCCGCGGCTGGGGCACACCGTCACGGACGGCGTCGCCACGGTCGTCATCAGCAATCCCGCCAAGCGCAACGCGATGACCGCCGGGATGTGGCGGGCGCTCCCCGGGCTGCTGGACACGCTCGCGGCCGACCCCGCCGTCCGGGCGCTGGTGCTCACCGGCGAGGGGACGGCCTTCTGCGCCGGCGCGGACATCTCCTCGCTGCGGGGGCCGAGCGAGCCGGGCGAGTCCGCGCAGGAGCTGGCGGTACGGGCCGAGGAGGCGCTCGCCGCCTTCCCCCGGCCGACCCTGGCCGCCGTGCGCGGTCACTGTGTGGGCGGCGGCTGTCAGCTGGCCGCCGCGTGCGATCTGCGGTTCGCGGCGCGGGGGGCGACGTTCGGGGTGACCCCGGCGAAGCTCGGCATCGTCTATCCGCCCTCCTCCACCCGGCGGCTGGTCTCGCTGATCGGGCCGTCGGCGGCCAAGTATCTGCTGTTCTCCGGCGAGTTGATCGACTCCGCGCGGGCGCTGCGCACCGGGCTGGTGGACGAGGTGCTCCCGGACGGCGAACTGGACGCGCGGGTCGACGCCTTCACCCGGGTCCTCGTCTCGCGCTCGCTCCTCACCCAGACGGCGGCCAAGGAGTTCGCGGCGGGCCGCGACGACCGGGAGGCGCACTGGGCCGCGCTGGCGGCGGAGCAGGCGGGCCCGGGCGGCGACACCGCCGAGGGCGTCGCCGCCTTTCTGGAGCGCCGGGCGCCGCGCTTCACCTGGCGCGGGTGAGGGCCCCGGGCGGCGAGGGCCTCGGGCTCGCGCGGAGGGGCCGTGACGACGCCCGTCATTTCGGCCATCACCGGGTAGTACCCTTCCGCGACCCGCGGGCCGGTTGGCAGGGTGGTCGATCATGACATCCCAGCCACTGGACTCGATGGCGCGCGCGGGCCGCCGCTGCCACCACACCCTCAACGCGATGCACTCGACGGTGTACTTCTCGCCCGATCTGCGACGGGAGATGAGCGCGCTCGGCGTCGAGGACGCCGTGGCCCCGCTCCTTCTGACACGGGCCGCGGCCCTCGGACCGGTCTCGGCGGGGGCGGTGACCGGGCTGTTCTACAACTTCAGCCATGAGCAGGTCGCGCGCTGTCTGCCCGCCGCGTGGGAGACCGCGTCGCCGTCCGCGGTGCTGGACGCGCGGCTGCGGGCGGCCGACGGCACGCTGCGGCGGCTGCTCGGCGAGGAGGTCGTCGCCTCCGCCGAACTGGCGGAGGCCGCGGAGCTGGCGCTGCGCGCGACGCGGGGGTGCGCGCGGCCGGGCCGTCCGCTCTACTCGGCCCACGCGGATCTCCCGGTACCGGCGGAGCCCCACCTCGCGTACTGGCACGCGGCCACCCTGCTGCGCGAGCACCGGGGCGACGGCCATGTCTCCGCCCTGCTGACCCTGGACCTGGACCCGCTGGAGGCCGTGATCACCCACACCGCCACCGGCCGCGGCATGGCGACCCGCCTCAACCGGGCCACCCGCGGGTGGCCCCGCGCCGCCTGGGACTCCGCCCACGACCGGCTGCTCGAACGCGGACTCCTCGACGCCGACGGCGACTTGACGCCCGCGGGCGTCACCCTCCGCGCCGAGCTGGAAGACCTCACGGACCGCCTCGACCAGGGCCCCTACGACCACCTCGGCGCGGCCGGCGTCGCCCGGCTCACCTCCATCGGCCAGAGCCTCGTCAAGACCGTGACGGCGGCGGGCGCGTTCCCGGCGGACGCGTTCGGCAGGTGAGGGGTCCTGGGCGGGTGGGTGCTTCGGCCTGCGGGCGCGTTCGGCATACGCGTGACCGGGTCCGCCCGAGCCGGCTCGCCGATCCCGCCCGGACGGGATCGGCGCCGCGTGTTCGCGGCGCGCACCGGGTGCCGGGGCGTCTGGCGGAAGCCTTCCGAGCCGACGGCGGACCCGGGGCCCGGCGCGGCGGTCGCGGGTTGAGCCACGCGCTGCTGAGGACCACGCGAAGAGGGCCGGCGCGGTCACCGGCGCCGTAACGGACGGGCGGTCGACGGCCGGACCCGACCGGCGTTCGGCGTGGCTCGCCGCGCCCCCGCGGGCGGGGCCGGGGCGTGTGGGGGCGGTGGGGAGGGCAGGGGTGTGGTCGGGCCGAAAGGCGACATCTTTACCGCACACCCGGCACAATGCAGTCTCAAGCACAGCCAGCAGGGAAAGGCGAGTCGGGAAAACGTGACGACGTCCATCGAAGGCAGGATCGCCGAGGAACTCGGCGTACGGGAGCGTCAGGTCAGGGCGGCCGTCGAGTTGCTCGACGGCGGGTCGACCGTGCCGTTCATCGCGCGCTATCGCAAAGAGGCGACCGAGATGCTCGACGACGCGCAGTTGCGCACGCTCGAGGAGCGGATGCGCTATCTGCGGGAGCTGGAGGAGCGGCGGGCCGCGATTCTGGAGTCCGTGCGCGAGCAGGGCAAGCTGGACGACACGCTGGAGGCGCGGATCCGGGCCGCCGACACCAAGGCCCGCCTGGAGGACATCTATCTGCCGTTCAAGCCCAAGCGCCGCACCAAGGCGCAGATCGCCCGCGAGGCGGGGCTCGAACCGCTGGCCGACCGGCTGCTGGACGATCCCTCGGCGGAGCCGCGGACGGCCGCCGCGGCCTTCGTGGACGCGGACCGGGGCGTCGCCGACGGCGCCGCGGCGCTGGACGGCGCGCGGTCGATCCTCACGGAGCGCTTCTCCGAGGACGCCGACCTCATCGGCGAGCTGCGTGAGCGGATGTGGACGCGCGGACGGCTCGCGGCGAAGGTCCGCGACGGCAAGGAGGAGGCGGGTGCGAAGTTCGCCGACTACTTCTCGTTCGCCGAGCCCTTCACCGACCTCCCCTCCCACCGGGTGCTCGCGATGCTCCGGGGCGAGAAGGAGGACGTCCTCGATCTGGCGCTGGAGCCGGAGGAGGCCGGGGACGGCCCGTCGGCGTACGAGTCCATGGTGGCCCGCCGCTTCGGCGTGGCCGACCGGGGCCGTCCCGGCGACAAGTGGCTGACCGACACGGTCCGCTGGGCCTGGCGGACCCGGATCCTGGTGCATCTGGGCATCGATCTGCGGCTGCGGCTGCGCACGGCGGCCGAGGACGAGGCGGTCCGGGTCTTCGCGGCCAATCTGCGGGATCTGCTGCTCGCCGCCCCGGCCGGCACCCGGGCCACGCTCGGGCTGGACCCCGGCTTCCGTACGGGGGTGAAGGTCGCCGTCGTCGACGCCACCGGCAAGGTCGTCGCCACGGAGACGATCCACCCCCATGTCCCGGCGAACAGGTGGGACGAGTCGCTGGCGAAGCTGGCCCGGCTCGCTAAGGAGCACTCGGTCGATCTGGTCGCCATCGGCAACGGCACGGCGTCGCGCGAGACCGACAGGCTCGCCGCCGACCTGATCGCGCGCCATCCCGAGCTGGGTCTCACCAAGGTGATGGTCTCGGAGGCGGGCGCGTCCGTGTACTCGGCGTCCGCCTTCGCCTCGCAGGAGCTGCCCGGTCTGGACGTCTCGCTGCGCGGGGCGGTCTCCATCGCGCGCCGGCTCCAGGACCCGCTGGCGGAGCTGGTGAAGATCGACCCCAAGTCGATCGGCGTGGGCCAGTACCAGCACGATCTGGCCGAGGCGAAGCTCTCGCGCTCGCTGGACGCGGTCGTCGAGGACTGTGTGAACGGTGTCGGCGTGGACGTGAACACGGCCTCCGCGCCGCTGCTCTCGCGGGTCTCGGGCATCGGCGCGGGCCTCGCCGAGAACATCGTGGCCCACCGGGACGCCAACGGCCCCTTCCGCTCCCGCCGGGCGCTGAAGGACGTGTCGCGGCTCGGCCCCAAGGCGTACGAGCAGTGCGCGGGCTTTCTGCGGATCCGCGGCGGCGACGACCCGCTGGACGCCTCCAGCGTGCACCCGGAGGCGTATCCGGTGGTGCGCCGGATGGTGAGGACGACGGGCGGGGAGGTCGCGTCGCTGATCGGGAACACCGGAGCGCTGCGGTCGCTGCGGCCCGACGACTTCGTGGACGACTCCTTCGGTCTGCCGACCGTGACGGACATTCTGCGCGAGCTGGAGAAGCCGGGGCGCGACCCGAGGCCCGCGTTCAAGACGGCCGCCTTCAAGGAGGGCGTCGAGAAGATCGGCGATCTGTCCTCGGGCATGATCCTGGAGGGCGTGGTGACCAATGTGGCGGCCTTCGGGGCGTTCGTGGACATCGGCGTCCACCAGGACGGGCTGGTGCATGTGTCCGCCATGTCGAAGACCTTCGTCAAGGACCCGCGCGATGTGGTGAAGCCGGGCGACGTGGTGAAGGTCAAGGTCCTCGACGTCGACATCCCGCGCAAGCGGATCTCGCTGACGCTCCGGCTGGAGGACGAGGCGGCTCCGAAGTCCGGCGGCGGTACGGGCCAGGGCGGCGCGGCCCGCGGTCCGCGCGAGCGCGGCGAGGCGAAGGAGCGCGGCGGCGAGCAGCGGGAGCGCGGCGGCCGTCCGCAGCAGCGACGCCAGCAGGGCGCGGCACGCGGCGGCGAGCGGCAGGGCGCGGCACGCGGCGGTGAACGCCAGGGCGGCGGGCGCGGCGGCGAGCGGCAGGGGCCGCCCCCGGCGAACAGCGCGATGGCCGACGCGCTGCGCCGCGCGGGCCTGACCGGCCCCGACCGCCGGCGCTAGGGTCCGTACGCGGGCGGGGCCGTCCCGGAGGTCCGGGGCGGCCCCGCCCGTTCGTTCAGCCCTCGGTGACGCGCCCGTCGGCCACCCGGATACGGCGGGTGGTGCGCACCGCTTCGAGCATCCGGCGGTCGTGGGTCACCAGCAGCAGGGTGCCGTTGTACGAGTCGAGCGCCGACTCCAGCTGTTCGATCGCCACCAGGTCGAGATGGTTGGTGGGCTCGTCCAGGACGAGGAGATTGACGCCCCGGCCCTGGAGCAGGGCGAGGGCGGCGCGGGTGCGCTCGCCCGGGGAGAGCGTGGTCGCGGGGCGCAGCACATGGGCGGCCTTCAGCCCGAACTTGGCCAGCAGGGTCCGTACCTCCGCCGGTTCGGTGTCGGGGACGGCGGCGCAGAAGGCGTCGAGGAGGGTCTGGGGGCCGTGGAAGAGGCCGCGGGCCTGGTCGACCTCGCCGACGACGACGCCGGGGCCGAGGGCGGCCGTGCCGGAGTCCAGCGGGAGCCGCCCCAGCAGGGCGGCGAGCAGGGTGGACTTGCCCGATCCGTTGGCGCCGGTGACGGCGACCCGGTCGGCCCAGTCGATCTGGAGCGAGGCGGGCCCGAAGTGGAAGTCGCCTCGGCGGACCTCGGCCCCGCTCAGGGTGGCGACGACCGATCCGGAGCGCGGGGCGGCGGCGATCTCCATCCGCAGCTCCCACTCCTTGCGGGGCTCGTCGACGGTGTCCAGGCGCTCGATCATGCGCTGGGTCTGGCGGGCCTTGGCGGCCTGCTTCTCGCTGGCCTCGCTGCGGAATTTACGGCCGAGCTTGTCGTTGTCGCCCGCCTTGCGGCGGGCGTTCTTGACGCCCTTGTCCATCCAGCCGCGCTGCATCTGGGCGCGGCCTTCGAGGGCGGCCTTCTTGTCCGCGTACTCGTCGTACTCCTCGCGGGCGTGCCTGCGATCGCGTTCGCGCTCCTCCAGATAGGCCGCGTATCCGCCGCCGTAGAGGGTGATGCGCTGCTGGACGAGGTCGAGTTCGAGGACCTTGGTGACGGTGCGGGTGAGGAACTCGCGGTCGTGGCTGACGACGACCGTGCCCGCGCGCAGTCCGCGCACATAGCTCTCCAGCCGCTCCAGGCCGTCGAGGTCGAGATCGTTGGTCGGCTCGTCCAGGAGGAAGAGGTCGTAGCGGGAGAGCAGCAGGGAGGCGAGGCCGGCGCGGGCGGCCTGGCCGCCGGAGAGCGCGGTCATGGGCAGATCGAGGCCGACGGTGAGACCGAGGGTCTCGGCGGTCTCCTCGGCGCGCTCGTCGAGGTCCGCGCCGCCGAGCGCGAGCCAGCGCTCCAGGGCGGTGGCGTAGGCGTCGTCCGCGCCGGGGGCTCCGTCGACCAGGGCCTGGGTCGCCTCGTCCATGGCGATCTGGGCGGCGGCGACGCCGGTGCGCCGGGCGAGGAAGTCGCGTACGGTCTCGCCGGGCCGCCGCTCGGGCTCCTGCGGGAGGTGGCCGACGGTCGCGGCGGGCGGGGAGAGTCTCAGCTCGCCGTGGTCGGGCCGCTCCAGGCCGGCGAGGAGGCGCAGCAGGGTGGACTTCCCGGCTCCGTTGACGCCGACGAGGCCGATCACGTCGCCGGGGGCGACGACGAGATCGAGGCCGGTGAAGAGCGAGCGGTCGCCGTGTGCCGCGGCGAGATCCTTGGCGACGAGGGTGGCAGTCATCAGAGGGCGATCCTAGGGCTTTCCCCCCGGTCGGCGGAAAACCGGGGTGGCCGGCGTCCGGGCCTGGGCGCGGGCGCCGGGGAAGGCGCGTCTCCGCGCGGCCGGGCCCGGCGGGGGATCGATCGTGTGCGCGACGCCGCCCGGGCGCGGCGGGACCGGCGGATTCAGGGCGCTCGGCGGGGATCGGCGGCGGGACCGGCGGCGGGCTCCGCGAGAAATCGTTCCAGCGCGGCCCGGTAGCTGTCGCCGCGGAAGCGGAAGGGACCCGTCCCGGGGTAGCCGTCCCGGGCCGGGTCCGCGTGGGGCGAGGTCTGCCAGGCGAAGTCGCGCCAGATGACGTCGGCCCCGTCGCGCTCGACGACGGCCGTGACCGCCCCGCACTCCAGGGCCCCGCAGTCGGAGCACGCGTACAGGACGCAGCGGCCGCCGGCCAGCGGGGCGGGGGCGTCCAGCAGCAGGGCGGGCACCTCGGCCGGGGGGATGGCCGGGGGGACGTCGGCGGCGAGCGGGGACACCCCGTCAAAGGATGCGAAGGATGCGGAGGACTCACGGGATCCGAGGGCGTCGCGGGAGTCCTGGGCGCCGAGGGTGAGGAGCAGCGGCCGCCCGTCGACGATGAAGTCCGTGAAGTCCCGGTGCGTGGGCCCCGCGCCGCCCGGCGGGACTCCCCCGGCCCGTGTCGCGGGCGCCAGGCCGAAGGTCGCGTACTCGGCAGACATGTGCCGAGTATCCCCGCCCGCAGTCCGTCCGCGCGGCGGCGCACCCGTTCGCTACGGTCGCCGTATGAGCGGCGATGTGATCGTGGTGGGGGGCGGGGTCAGCGGGCTGGCCACCGCCGTGACGCTGGCGGAGCGCGGCCGGGGGGTGCGCGTGTGGACACGGGAGGAGCCGGAGCTGACGACCTCGTCGGTCGCGGGCGGGCTGTGGTGGCCGTACCGGATCGAGCCGAAGGAGCAGGTCGCCGACTGGTCGACCGAGACCCTGCGGGTGTACGAGGAGTTCGCGCTGCGCCCCGGGGAGACGGGGGTGCGGCTGGTCGCGGGGGTGATGGCCGAGCAGAAGGTCTCGGCGCTGGGACCGTGGTCGTCCCGGGTCGCGGGACTGCGCCCGGCCCGCCCCGGCGAGCTGCCCGGCGGACACACGGAGGGGGTACGGGCGCGGGTGCCGCTGGTTGACATGCCTGCTCACCTGGGGTGGCTGCGGCGGAGGCTGGAGGCGGCGGGCGGCTCGGTGGAGCGGCGTACGGCGCGGTCGCTCGCCGAGGCGGCCCTGCGGGCGCGCGCGGTGGTGAACTGCGCGGGCCTCGGCGCGCGGGAGCTGGCGAAGGACACGGGGCTGCGGCCGGTGCGCGGGCAGCTGGTGGTGGTGGAGAACCCGGGGGTGCGGGAGTGGTTCGTCCTCGCGGACGGGGCGTCGGCGCGGACGACGTATCTGCTGCCGCAGCCGGGCCGGCTGATTCTGGGGGGCACGGCGGAGGAGGACGAGTGGGGCACGGAGCCGGCGGCCGGGGAGGCGGAGGCGATCGTGGCCCGCTGCGCCCGGGTGCGTCCGGAGGTCGCGACGGCCCGGGTGCTGGCCCATCGAGTGGGGCTGCGCCCGGCCCGCCCGGCGGGGGTGCGCATCGAGCGGGAGTCCCTGCCGGGCGGGGTTCCGCTGATCCACAACTACGGCCACGGGGGCGCGGGCGTCACGGTGGCGTGGGGCTGCGCCCGCGCGGCGGCGGATCTGGTCCCGGAGATCTGACCGCGCCCGCCCCGGGCGGGCGCGTCGGTCCGGAGGCGGTCAGCGCGGGGCGGTCGGTCCGGGCACGGTCGACGCGGGGCGGTCAGCGCGGGCGCCGTCAGTGCGGGGGCGGTCGGTCCGGAGGCGGTCAGCGCGGGGCGGTCGGTCCGGGCGCGGTCAGTGCGGGCGCCGTCAGTGCGGGGGCGGTCGGTGGTCGGGGCCCCGGCGGGCGTCCCGGTACGCGGGGGGCTCGGGTTCGCGCCGGGGGCGGTTGGGCTCCCCGTACTCGACCCGGAGCATGAACCAGCCGACCACCGCGGCGATCACCAGACCGATGGTGAGGAGGGCGGTGATCCAGCTGTCCGACACGACGACGATGAGGGCGACCACGGCGGCGGCCACGCCCAGGATCCACTTCCAGCGGAGCGACATCTGCGGTTTCCCCCCGGGGACGGTCTCGGTGCTCTGTCCGACTCTGTGACGCGCCGGACCGGGCGGACGGTTGCGCCGCCGCCCGGCCCCGGGCCCCGAGTCCCGAGTGCCGGACCGTCCGGCGGGCCGTACGCACGGAACCGGCGGGTCGGGCCCCGCCGGTTCCCCCGGCTGCTACTTCGGACCCACCGGGTCCCGTCCGTCGGCCGGTCCGGTGCCCGGGCCGATGCGGATCTCGAAGTCCCCGTCGTACTTCTCGTGGCCCGCGATCACGGCCGACTCGACCATCTCCGTGCCCATCTCGCCGCGCACGATCAGCGGGTCGTGACGGAGGTCGCGCATGAGGGCCACGCACATGCCGACCATGACGATCACAAAGGGCGCGGCGACCAGGATGGTGAGATTCTGCAGGCCGGCCAGGGCGTCGCCCTTGCCGTTGCCGATGAGCAGCATGATCGCGGCGACGGCGCCCGTGACCACGCCCCAGAAGATCACGACCATCCGGGAGGGCTCGAAGGTGCCCTTCTGGGAGAGGGTGCCCATCACCACGGAGGCGGCGTCCGCGCCGGAGACGAAGAAGATGCCGACCAGGACCATCACCAGGAGGCTCATCGCGGTGGGGATCGGGAACTGCTGGAGCACGGCGAAGAGCTGGCCCTCCGGGGTCGCCTCGTCGCCGAGCCTGCCGTCGTTCTGGAGCGTCATCGCCGTACCGCCGAAGACCGCGAACCAGATCAGGCTGACCGTGCTGGGGACCAGGATGACGCCGCCGACGAACTGACGGATCGTGCGGCCCCGGCTGATCCTGGCGATGAACATGCCGACGAACGGCGTCCAGGAGATCCACCAGGCCCAGTAGAAGACCGTCCAGCTGCCCAGCCAGTCGGCGACGCCCTCGCCGCCGGTGGCCTCGGTCCGCCCGGCGAGCTGCGGCAGTTCGCCGAAGTAGGAGGCGATGGAGGTGGGCAGCAGATCGAGGACGATGATGGTGGGGCCCGCGACGAAGACGAACAGGGCCAGGACGAGCGCCAGCACCATATTGGTGTTGGACAGCCACTGGATGCCCTTCTCCACTCCGGAGATCGCGGAGAGCACGAAGGCGACCGTCAGCACGCCGATGATGGCGACGAGCAGTCCGGTGCCGGTCTTCTCCATCCAGCCGAGTTCGCTGAAGCCGCTGCTGATCTGGAGCGCGCCCAGACCGAGCGAGGCGGCGGAGCCGAAGAGGGTCGCGAAGATCGCGAGGATGTCGATGAACCGGCCGACGCCGCCGTGCGCGCGGCGTTCGCCGATCAGGGGCACGAAGACCGCGCTGATGGTCTGCCGCCGCCGGCGGCGGAAGGTGCTGTACGCGATGGCGAGTCCGACGACCGCGTAGATCGCCCAGGGGTGGAGCGTCCAGTGGAAGAGGGTGGTCGCCATGGCGACCTCCATCTTGTCCCCGGCGTCCTGGGGATCGGTGCCGGGCGGCGGTGAGGTGAAGTGCGCCAGCGGTTCGCTCACGCCGTAGAACATCAGGCCGATGCCCATGCCGGCGCTGAACATCATCGCGACCCAGGAGACGGTGCGGAACTCGGGCTCCTCACCCTCCTGGCCGAGCGGGATCTTGCCGTAGCGGCTGATGGCCAGCCAGAGGGCGAAGACCACGAACCCGGAGGCGCCGAGCACGAACGCCCAGCCGCCGTTGTGGATCAGCCCGTTCAGCATGGAGCTGGAGATGTCCTCCAGCGCGTCGGTGGCGATCGACCCCCAGACCACGAAGGCCAGGGTGAGAACGGCGGTGACTCCGAAGACCACACGGTCCGTCGAAGGGCGACCGGTCTCCTGAGGATGACTGGGGAGGTCGGCCGTCGCCGGCCGCCCTCCCTGGTCGCCCGGTCCTTGTTCGTGCGACACGTGTGGCACCTTTCAGGGTTTGCGCGAAACAAGCTGCTTTGTGCTTCCGCTACCCCCTACCACAGGTAATGCACCTGAACCGGGGTCAACAGACGGTAACAGGTTTCCCTTCTATAAGGTGATATGCCGCCCTTGGGTCCAGCAGGAGGGGGATCAGCTTCCGCTGGGACTGCCGCAGGGGCACCAGAACTCCCTCACCCTCCGTCACGGACACCACACCGTGCAGGGCCAGCACGTCCCGCACCCGGGCGTACTGGGCGGCGTCGAGCCGATAGCCGCACGGCGGGTCGGCGAGGGTCTCCCCGGGGCCCGGCGGCTTGTTGTCCGCCCCGCCGAGATGGATCGGCCCCCGGTCCCGGAAGCCCTCCAGCCGCGCCGCCGACGTCGCCCTCCCGATCTGCCGCCGCCGCTCGTCCGCGAAGGAGAACAGTCCCCTGAGCGCGGCGAGCTGGCTGTCGGCCCGGCGCCGGTTGTTCAGCGCCTCGTCCGCCTTCTCCTCCTGGGTCAGCGGATCGACCCGGCTCTCGATGAGCAGCCCGACCGCGTTCTTGACGCCCGAGGCGTTGCGCAGAATGCGCTCCTGGCCGTCGCCCGCGACCTGGCGGATCGGTTCGCCGGTGTCGGGATCGGTCCAGATGCCGTAGGTGCCGGTGGTGTAGCCCTCCTCGTGGGCCGCCGGACGGACGTACCGGCCGGAGAGGGTCTTCGACTCCTGGTGCACATCGGTGTGGACGTTGAGATTGCGCGGCCACAGATCGAACAGCTGCCGGTCGTAGTACGGCGGGGTCGCCCCGTACTCGTGCAGGTCGTACACGATGTCCGGCCGCAGGTCGCGGACGACGGCGGCGAGCGCCCGGCCCTCCGCGGTCCTCAGCGCGAGATGGTCGCGGTTGATGTCGACGCCGTCCGAGTTGCCCCGGGTGTCCGCGGCCCGGCCGTCCGGATTGGCGGTCGGGACGACCAGCACTTTCGTACGGGCGAGCAGCCGGCGCGTCTCACGGTCCCGGTCGAAGGCCAGATCCCGGACCGTGGTCAGACAGGCGTCCCGCCCGGAGGGCTCGTCGCCGTGCTGCGAGCAGATCAGCAGCACGGTGTCGGCGGACCGCCGGTTCCCGAGCGTCACCAGCTGGAGCGGCCGCCCCTGCTTGGTCATGCCGATCCGCTCGACCGAGGCCCGGTCGCTGCCGCGGTCGACCGCGGCGAGGAAGGACTGCTCCTCGGGCTGGCTGGTCCAGCGGGCCCCCTCGCTGATCTCGAACCCGGTGCGCGGCGGCGGACTGTGCGTGGCCTGCGCGGGAGCGGTGATCAACGGCACGGCGAGCGTCGCGGCCAGCGTCGTCAGCGCGACGGCGCGCAGCCGGGCCCTCATCGGCCCTCACCGCCGGGGACCGGCGGGAAGGGACGCGGCCCGGACACGCCGTCGAGCCGGGAGGCGGCCGGGGCGGGCGCGGCGGCGGACCCGGCGGTGGCGCGGGCGAAGGCGGGCGTGCCGCCGACGACCGGCAGCTCCGCCGAGGTGCGGGCGAGGTCGACGGTGAGCGTCGGGGTGCTCGCGGGCGGGTCGATCAGGTCCTTGTCGGTGCCCGCGACGATCAGCGCCAGCCGGTGCCCGGCCGGGACCACATGGTCGCTCGCGTGCAGATCCAGGGAGATGGTGTACGCCCGGCCCGGCGTCAGCGGGCGCCCCTCGCCGGCGGAGGCGTAGGTGCCGAGATCGGCCCAGCCACGGCTGAAGACGGTGTGCTCGACGGCCTTGGTGCGCGCCTTCGTCTCCTTGTAGCAGGAGCTGTCGCCCGGGGTGCTCGGCCCCCAGCAGGTGCGTTCGGGCAGGGTGGTGATGCCCTCTCCGGCGGCGGTGTAGTCGCGGATGGTGTCCGGGCCGAGGTCGACCAGGACCGCGGAGAGATGGGCGGTGTCGGTGGTCGGGGTGACGGTGACCTTCACCGTGGACGAGCCGGCGAGCCGCAGATCCCGGCCCAGCGGCCGGGTGATGAAGCCGGCCTTGGCCGGGGTGGAGTGGTCGGCCAGGGACGCCCAGTCGCTCTCGTCCAGGGTCCGGTCGTCGGTGAAGGTCTCGCTCGCGCCGGGGCGGGCGGGCTTCAGGGAGAGGGTGCCGACGCCGGGGAGCGCGCCCTTCCCGGGCCGTACGGCGGCGGCGCCGGTGGTGCGCGGCGGCCAGTGACGGTCCGTCGTCCACCGGTCGGGCGCGCGCTCGACGTCGGCCATGGGTTCGCGTTCGATGCCGTTGTCGTAACCGAGGAGATAGTGGTCGAACCAGCGGTGCAGGGTCTTCACCCACTCGGCCCGCCGGAAGTCGAACGGGTCGACGTGGCCGGTCTGCGACAGCCAGACCTTCCGCTCGACGCCCTCCTCGGCGAGCGCGTCCCACCACTGGCCGAAGTGCTTGGCGCGGACGTTGAGGTCCTGCATGCCGTGGACGGCGAAGACGCTGGCCGTCACCCGGTCGGCGTCGGGCACATAGTCGCGCTCCTGCCACAGCCGGGTGAGGTCGCCGCTGCGCGGGGCTCCGTCGATCAGCCGCTGCTGGACCGACTGGCAGCGCTCGCGGGCCTCGGGGCTGTTGACGTAGCGGGAGAGCCACTCGGGGCCGGAGTCGTAGAGCGGCGCGCCCCGGGCGAAGTAGTAGTCGTACCAGGAGGAGATCGCCCCGATGGGGACGATGGTCTTCAGGCCCTCGACGCCGGTGGCGGCGACCCCGTTGGCGATGGTCCCGTCATAGCTCTTGCCGATCATTCCGGTGTCGCCGTTGCTCCAGCCGGCCCCGGCGCGCTCGGTCCCGGTGCGGCTGGTGTAGCCGTGGGCCCGGCCGCCCAGCCAGTCGATCACGGCCTTGGCGGACTGGATGTCGGAGCGGCCGCCGACGTCGACACAGCCGTCGGAGCGATTGGTGCCGGCGAGGTCGACCGCGACGAAGGCGTAGCCGCGCGGGACGAAGTAGTTGTCGTAGTGGAGGGGGAACTGGACCGGGTCGCCCTGGGCGTCGTACGTCTTGCGCTGGCTCTCGTTGCCCCGGCCGCAGCAGGCGTAGTAGGGGCTGGCGTCCATGATGACCGGTATTCGCCTGCCCTGTTGCGCGGGCTCGCGGGGCCGGACGATGTCGACGGCGACCCGGTCGGTCCGTCCGTCGCCGTCGCCGTCGATCCGGGTGTCCACCCAGACGGACTCGCGTATCGCGTCGGCGTAGGAGTGGACGGGGCGGCTCTCCTCCGGGCCCGGCGGCCGGGGCGCGGCCTGCGCGCCCGGCGGGGCGAGGGTCAGGGCCATCAGGGCGGCCGAGGCCGCCACCACGAGCGATCTGTACGTCAAGCGGGTGACCCGCGCACCTGTCGGCATGGGCGGACGGTACTCCCCGGCGGCGATACGGCGACAGAGGGCGGGTGGGGCGTGGGGCGAGGCGCCGGGGGCGGGCCGGACGGGCCCCGGAGGGGTGCCGGGCGTGCGCCGGAGGGACCTCGTACGAGGCTCGGGCGGTCGTCCGGCGCGCGCCCGAGGGGCCTTGTCCGGAGCTCGTACAGACTTCGGGCGCGCGGAGTTGGGCGGATCGTGGTGTGCGGGCAAGAATCCGGGCACCTGACCATTACCCATTGGTAACTGAGCCTGGTTCGATGAGTGTTCCCCTCCACCGACGTCAGGAGTCCCCGTGCAGCGATCCCCTCTCCGCCGTCTCCCGGCCGCGGCCGCGGCCGCGGTGCTCGCCGTCGCCGCCCTCGCCGGAGCCGCTCCCCCGGCCTCGGCGACGACGGCGACGGCGGTACCGCCTCCGAGGACGGACCGGGCGGCGGAGCCCGGGCACGCGCCGAAGACGGACCGGGCCCCGGGGCCCGCCGGGCACGCGCCGAGGGCGGCGGCCGCGCACCCGCTGAAGGTGCTCACGTACAACGCCTTCCTCTTCTCGAAGAGCCTGTATCCCAACTGGGGCCAGGACCACCGGGCGGCGGCGATACCCGCCGCGCCCTTCTTCCGGGGCCATGACGTCGTGGTGCTCCAGGAGGCCTTCGACAACTCCTCGTCCGACGCGCTGAAGCGGCACGCGGCCGACCGCTATCCGCATCAGACGCCCGTGCTGGGCCGGAGCACCGGCGGCTGGGACGCCACCGGCGGCGCGTACTCGGCGCTGACCCCGGAGGACGGCGGGGTCACCGTACTGAGCGCCTGGCCCGTCGTCCGCAAGGAGCAGTACGTCTACCGGGACGGCTGCGGATCGGACCGCTTCTCCCACAAGGGCTTCGTCTACACCGTGCTCGATGTGAACGGGACCCGGGCGCATGTGGTGGGCACCCACGCCCAGTCCACCGACCCCGGCTGCCGCGCGGGCGAGGCCGAACGAGTGCGGAGCCGTCAGTTCCGGGAGCTGGACTCCTTTCTGGACCGCAAGAACATCCCCGCGTCCGAGCAGGTGCTGGTGGCGGGCGATCTGAATGTGGACACCCGGACGCCGGAGTACGCCTCGATGCTCGCCGACGCGGGTCTGGTCGCGGCGGACGACCGGACCGGGCACCCGCACTCCTTCGACACCGGGGGGAACTCGATCGCGGCCGAGCGGTACCCGGGACTTCCGAGCGAGGATCTCGACCATGTCCTGCACCGGGCCGGACATGTGCGGCCCGAGGGCTGGACCAATGAGGTGATCGCGGAGCGCAGCGCGCCCTGGACCGTCTCCAGCTGGGGCAGGAGCCACACGTACACCGATCTCTCCGACCACTATCCGGTCGTGGCGGGCGGGCGGTAGCCGCACCGGGGTGCGAGCCCGCGCGCGCCGTCGCGCGCGGGCGGGGGCGCGGGCCGGCCCGCCGTGAAGCGCGCCTGTTCCACCGGCCGTCGGGGGTTTCCCGGACCTCTCAGAGCGGAACCGTTGATTCCGTGCACCCTTGTGTACATGTCAGGGCCATGTCACATTGAGTCCGGCGAGCCGGACTCCGCCGGCCCTTGCTTCTCGGTACCCCCACGGACGATTCCGAAGGAGAAGCCTCCATGAGACGTACGCCCCGCTCGCGCATCTGGCTGTCAGTCCTGCTCACCCTCCCCGCCCTCGCTCTCGGCGCCGGCACCGCCGGCGCCGCCCCGGACCCGACGCCGGAGCCCGGCGTCACCGCCTCCGCCACGCAGTACGCCCTCGACACCCGGCTGGAGCGCTCCCTCGGCGACGACAGCGCGGGCTCGTATCTCGACCCCGCCACCGGCGAGCTGGTGGTCACCGTGACCAGCGCGGCCGCCGCCGACGAGGTGCGCGCCCAGGGCGCGCGCGCCGAGATCGTCGAACGCGGCACCGCCCAGCTCCAGGACGCGATGGGCGTGCTGGAGGCGCAGGCGAAGATCACCGGGACCTCCTGGGGCATCGATCCCTCCGCCAACCAGGTGGTGGTGGAGGCCGACCAGTCGGTGTCGCCCCGCTCCCTGGCCCGGCTCCGGGCGGTGGCGGCGGGCCTCGGCGACGCCGTGCGGATCACCCGGGCACCCGGCGTCCTCACCCGTGAGGTGCTGGGCGGCGACGCGATCTACGGCGGCGGCTACCGCTGTTCGGCCGCCTTCAACGCCACCGACGGCGCCGACTACTTCTTCCTGAGCGCGGGGCACTGCACCAATCTGGCGACCAGCTGGTCCGCGACGTCCGGCGGCGCCTCCGTCGGAACGGTCGAGGGCACCAGCTTCCCGACCAACGACTACGGCATCGTGCGGTACACCGACGGCTCGCAGCCGCCCGGCACCGTCAATCTCTACAACGGCGGCTCGGCGGACATCACCTCCTCCGCCGACGCGATCGTGGGACAGGCCCTCCAGAAGAGCGGTTCCACCACCCGGGTGACCAGCGGCCGGGTCACCGCCGTGAACGTCACCGTCAACTACAGCGACGGCCCGGTCTACGGCATGGTCCGCACCACGGCCTGCTCGGCGGGCGGCGACAGCGGCGGAGCCCACTTCTCGGGAACGACGGCGCTGGGCATCCACTCCGGCAGCTCGGGGTGCAGCGGCACCAGCGGCTCGGCCATTCACCAGCCGGTGAACGAGGCGCTCGGGGTGTACGGCGTGAACGTGTACTGACCCGCACGGCCGGGGGCGGGGCCGTGCGCGGCCCCGCCCCCGCGCGTCCCCCGGCGCTCAGCCGGAGGCCGCGCCGAACCACTTCGGCAGCGCGTCGAGCAGATCGCGCTGCTCCTCCCCGACCCACACCACATGGCCGTCCGGCCGCAGCAGCGCGGCGGGCACATCCGGTCCTCCGCCGGCGTCCCCCGCGCCCCCCGCGTCGACGACATGGTCGACCCGGTCGGCCCACCCGGCGACCGAGAGCCGTCCGGTCCGGTCGAGCAGCAGCCCCCGGCCCGAGCGCATCCGCTCGTAGAGACGCCCCCGCTCCAGGCGCACGTCCCGCATCCGCCGGCCCAGCAGCTCATGGCCCTCGCCGACGTCGTAGCGGATGTCCACCGCGGTGATGATCCCGGTCACGTAGCGGTTCACCTCCTCGAACTCCATCAGCTTCGAGAACAGCTCCCGCAGCGCGGTCGCGCCAGGATCGGCGCCCAGCAGCGTCATCTGCGCGCGGGTGTTGTCCAGCACCCGGGCGCCCACCGGGTGCCGTTCGGTGTGATAGCTGTCCAGCAGCCCCTCCGGCGCCCAGCCGTTGACCTCGGCGGCCAGCTTCCAGCCGAGGTTGAACGCGTCCTGTACGCCAAGGTTGAGCCCCTGCCCGCCGGTCGGCGGATGGATGTGCGCCGCGTCGCCCGCCAGCAGCACCCGGCCGACCCGATACCGCTCGGCCTGCCGGGTCGCGTCGCCGAACCGCGACAGCCAGCGCGGCGAGCGCACCCCGAAGTCCGTGCCCGCGACGGCCCGCAGCCGCTGCTTGAACTCCTCCAGCGTCGGCGCGGCCGTACGGTCCTCGGCCACCCCCTCGGCGGGCACGATGACCCGGTACACCCCCTCGTTCCCGTCCCCGGCCGGGACGACGCCGAACCGCAACCGGGTCCTGCGGACCTCCGCGACGACGGCGGCGACCACCTCGGGGTCCTCGTCCATCTCCATGTCGCCCAGCAGCGTCTCGACCTTCGCGGGCTCGCCGGGGAACCCGACTCCGATCAGCCCGCGCACCGCGCTGCGGCCCCCGTCGCACCCGACGGCATAGCGCGACCGCAGCCGTGTGCCGTCCGCGAGACGGACGGTCACGCCCTCCTCGTCCTGGCTCAGGCCGACCGCCTCATGGCCGCGCCGGATCTCCGCGCCGAGTTCCAGCGCCCATGCGTTGAGCAGCCGCTCGGTGACCGGCTGCGGGGTGGCGAGACCGTACGGATGAGCCGTGTCCAGCCCGTCCGGCCACGGCGTCACGATGCCGCCGAAGAGACCGCCGGCCTGGAACTTCTCACTGACCGCGAGGAATCGGTCCAGCAGACCGCGCTGGTCCGTCAGCTCGACGCTGCGCACGTGCAGACCGCGCCCCCGGGACTGCCGGGTCGGCTCGGCCAGCCTCTCCAGCACCACCACGCCCACCCCGGCCAGCCGCAGCTCACCGGCCAGCATCAGACCGGTCGGCCCGCCGCCCACCACGATCACATCAATCATTCAACGCCCGTTCGAAGAGTTCCGGAATCCCGGCCGACCGCTCCGCGGGGCGCGTTCGCCGGTACTCCGCGAACGCGCCGATCACCGCGGGCGGCGGCTACAGCGGGAGATTCTGCGGTACGACCGGGGCCTTGCCGCAAGCCCCCCGGTGCGCTATACCTTGAGAGCGGCGAGGAGCGGATGACAGCTTCTCGCCTTCGCTTTTGCCGGGTCCGGCCCGCGCGCCCGCCGCCCGGGCCCGCCGCCCGCGCTCACCGCCCGCGCGCGCCGAGCCGTCCGCCGCCCCCGCCTCGACGAGCGGCCCGACCAGCGCGGCGACGACCTCCCCGTACCCCCCTGATCGAGCGCTGCCCCGGGACGGCGTCGCCGTCGCGAACCGCGCCGGCGGCTTTCACAGCGGTGGTGCGACAGCAATACTGTTGCACCGCACCGCGATCAGCGACCGGCCGGGGGAAAGCGAGGCGCAGCGATGGCGACCGAGGCCGAGGAGCCGAGTTTCACCGTCGACGAGCTGGCCGCGCGGGCCGGGGTGACGGTACGGACCATCCGGTTCTACGGCACCCGCGGGCTGCTGCCGCCCCCGGAGATCGGCCCGCGCCGGGTCGGGCGCTACGGACCGGACCATCTGTCCCGGCTGGCCCTCATCGAGGAGCTTCAGCTCCAGGGGATGACGCTGGCCGCGATCGAACGCTATCTGGAGCGGCTGCCCCGCGATCTGAACGCCCATGACCTCGCCATCCACCGCGCCCTGGTGGCCTCCTGGACGCCCGGCCCGGCCGAGGAGGCGACCCACGGCGAGCTGGAGCGCCGGGCGGGCCGGGCGCTGGACGAGGACGACGTCGACCGGCTGGCGGCGATGGGCGCGCTCGGGCGGGCGGCCGGGCCGGAGCGCTATCTGATCGACCCGGGGCTGCTGCGGCTCGGGGTGCAGCTGCTGGACGTGCCCATCGCGTACGAGACCATCGTCGCGGCCCGCTCGGTGCTGACCGAGCACACCCGCTCGGCGGCGCGGGAGCTGACCCGGCTCTTCCGCGACGAGGTGTGGGAGCCGTATCGGGAGCGCGAGGCGGATCCGGACCGCGTGGCGGCGATGCGGTCCCGGTCCGCGCAGATGCAGCCGATGGTGGTGCAGGCGCTGGTGACCGCCTTCCAGCGGTCCCTGAAGGAGGAGTTGCGCGCGGCCTTCGGCGCGCACCCCGGGGCCGGCCCGGCCCGCCCGGACGGTCACCAGGGCGCCGCCGGCCCGGCGGGAGGCCCCGGTCCGGCCTCGGAGGCGGGCGGGGAGCCGGGGCATCATGGTCGCCATGAGCACTCCTGACCCCGACTGGATCACCATCGCCGTCCACGAGAACGTGACCGGCTCCCTCCACCCCGTGGCGGCGGCCCGCGCTTGACTGCGTGACCGGGGCATCGACTGGATGCCCTTCAGCGACGACGACCTGGGCTGGGACCACCGCTGCGGCCCCGGCCCGGACGGCCGTTGGCGCGGCTGGTTCCACGTCCGCGTCCGCCCCCGGGCCCTGCGCCGCCTCGGCCTCCACCCCGACCAGCCCACCGCCCGCGTCGACGGCCCCTCCCCACCGGCCTGGTGGCACGCGGCGGCCGAACGCGCGCCCCGCCGCCCGCCGTACGACCGGGCCGGTCCGTACGGGTGATGTGCGGGGGCCGACGGCGGACGGCCGGGCGGGCCGGAAACCCGGTGGACCGTCCCGGGCACGTCCATGATGATCGTCGGATGACGTCCCAGGAGCCCGAGGTGTCCCCCCTGGTCCGGCGGAAGGCGGCCGCGCTCGGGCCGCCGGGCGAGCGGTGGCTGGCCGGGCTGGGGGCTCTCGTCGCGGAGTTGGAGCGACGGTGGTCGATCACGGCGGGCGGGCCGCTGAGCGGCGGGACCGAGGCCCATGTGGTGCGGGCGCGGACCGCCGACGGCCGGGACGCGGTGCTCAAACTGGCGCTGCCCGGCCCCGAGCGGCTCGGCGAGCCGCGGGTCCTGGCGGCGGCGCGGGGCCACGGCTACGCGCGGCTGCTCGCCCACGACGCCGGGCGGCACGCGCTGCTGCTCGAAGCGCTCGGGCCGTCGGCGGCCGTGGCGGGCCTCGGGCCGGAGCGGACGATCGAGGTGCTGTGCGGCACTCTGCGGCAGGTCTGGCGCACCCCCGTGACGGCGGTCGCGCCGGTGACCGCGGCGGAGGAGAAGGCGGGGCTGCTGGGGCGGATGGTCGCCCGGCTCTGGGAGGAGCTGGGCCGGCCCTGCTCCGCGCGGGTGGTGGACCGGGCGCTGCTGTTCGCCGAGCGGCGCGCGGCCGCGTTCGACCCCGAGCGCTCGGTGGTCGTGCACGGCGATCCGCACCCCGGCAACGCGCTGCGGGTCCTCGCACCCCGCCCCGGGGCCGCGTCGGGGTACGTCTTCGTCGACCCCGACGGGTTCCTCGCCGACCCCGCCTACGATCTCGGGGTCGTGCTCCGGGACTGGTGCCCCCAGCTGCTGGCCGGCGACGCGCCGGCGGTGGCCCGGGGCTACTGCGGGCGATTGGCGGCCGCCACGGGCGTGGACGAGCGGGCGATCTGGGAGTGGGGCTTCCTGGAGCGGGTCTCCACCGGGCTGTACACGCTCCACCACGGGGCCGAGGACCTCTCCCGGCCGTTCCTGGAGACCGCCGAGCGCCTGGTGTGAGCCCCGGGCCCCGGCCGGTCCCGGGCCCGTTCCCGAGAGAAGGGCTTCAGTCCCGCCCGCCGAAGCGCTCCCCGCGTTCCGCCTTCCCCGCCAGCAGCGCGGGCGGCTCGAACCGCTCCCCGTACCGGGCCGCCAGCTCCCGCGCTCGCGCGGTGAAGCCCGGCAGACCGCCCTCGTACCCGTCGATGTACTGGAACACCCCGCCGGTCCACGCCGGGAAGCCGATGCCCAGGAGGGAGCCGACATTGCCGTCGGCGACCGAGGTCAGGACGCCCTCCTCCAGACAGCGGACGCTGTCCAGCGCCTCCGAGAACAGCATCCGCTCCTTCATGTCGGCGAACGGGACGTCCGCGTCCGCCCGGGTGAAGTGCGTCCGCAGACCGGGCCAGAGTCCGGTGCGGCTCCCGTCGTCGGCGTACTCGTAGAAGCCCGCGCCGCCGGAGCGGCCGGTGCGGCCGAACTCGTCCACCATCCGGTCGACGACCGCGTGCGCCGGATGGGCGGTCCGGACGCCGCCGGACTCCTCGACCGCGCGCCGGGTCTCGTCGCGGATCCGGCGCGGGAGGGTGAGCGTCAGTTCGTCCATCAGCGCGAGCACCTTGGCCGGATAGCCGGCCTGGGCGGCGGCCTGCTCGACCGAGGCGGGCTCGACGCCCTCGCCGACCATCGCCACGCCCTCGTCGAGGAAGCGGCCGATGACCCGTGAGGTGAAGAAGCCGCGCGAGTCGTTGACCACGACGGGCGTCTTGCCGATCCGCCGCACCAGGTCGAAGGCGCGGGCGAGCGCCTCGTCCCCGGTGAGCTTCCCCCGGACGATCTCGACCAGGGGCATCTTGTCGACCGGCGAGAAGAAGTGGAGTCCGATGAAGTCGGCGGGCCGCTCGATCCCGTCGGCGAGCCGGGTGACCGGCAGGGTCGAGGTGTTGGAGCAGAGCAGCGCGTCCGGCTCGACGATCCCCTGGATCTCCTGGAACACCCGCTGTTTGAGGGCGCTGTCCTCGAAGACGGCCTCGATCACCGCGTCGCACCCCGCGAGGTCGGCGGGGTCGGCGGTCGGGGTGATGCGCGCGAGCGCCGCGTCGCGCTCGGCGGGGGTGGTACGGCCCCGGGAGACGGCCCGGTCGAGCAGTTTCGCGGAGTGCGCCCGCCCGCGCTCGGCGGCCTCGGCCGAGACGTCCTTGAGGACGACGTCGACGCCGGCGCGGGCGCAGGAGTGGGCGATGCCCGCGCCCATCGTCCCGGCCCCGAGCACGGCGACCCTGCGCACCGGGCGGGGCGCGACGCCCGCCGGCCGGGCGGCCCCGGAGTTGACGGTCCGGAGGTCGAAGAAGAACGCCTGGATCATGTTCTTCGCGATCTGCCCGGTGACCAGTTCGGCGAAGTAGCGGGCCTCGACGGTCTGCGCGGTCCGGAAGTCGACCTGGGAGCCCTCGACGGCCGCCGCGAGGATCGCGCGGGGCGCGGGCGCGGGGGCTCCCGCGGTCTGCTTCCGCAGGGTGGCGGGGAAGGCGGGCAGTTCGGCGGCGAGCTTCGGGGTGGCCGGGGTGCCGCCGGGGATCCGGTACCCCTTCACGTCCCAGGGCTGCCGGGACTCGGGGTGGGCGTCGATGTAGGCGCGCGCCTTCGCGAACATCTCCTCGGCGGTGTCCGCGAGCTCGTGGACCAGTCCCTTCTCCAGGGCCCGCCGGGGGGTGTGCCGCTCGCCCCGCAGCAGTAGTCCGAGCAGCGCGTCGGCGATGCCGAGGAGGCGTACGGAGCGGGTGACGCCGCCGCCCGCGGGGAGCAGCCCGAGGGTGACCTCGGGCAGGCCGATGCGGGAGCCGGGGGCGTCGAGGGCGACGCGGTGGTGGCAGGCGAGGGCGATCTCGTACCCGCCGCCCAGCGCGGAGCCGTTGACGGCGGCGACGACGGGCTTGCCGAGGGTCTCGATCCGGCGCAGGGCGTGCTTGACGGCCATGGAGGCGTCGAACGCCTCCTGGGCCTGTGCGGGGCCGAGCCGGATCATCTCCTTGAGGTCGCCGCCCGCGAAGAAGGTCGGTTTGGCGGAGGTGACGATGATGCCGCGCAGCGAGTCCCGCTCGGCCTCCGCACGGTCCGCGACGGCCGTGAGGGCGTCGCGGAACGCCTGGTTCATGGTGTTGGCGGACTGGTCGGGGTCGTCGAGGACGAGGGTGACGACGCCGGTCTCGTCCTGTTCCCAGCGGATGACGGTGCTCTCAAGTCCCGCCGTGGGTGCGGTGCTCGCGGTGGGTTCCGTGCTCGCGCTCATGGTGAGGTTCTCCGGGAGGTCTGGGGTCGCGGTGGGCCGGGGTTCGGGCGACGGGCTCGGGCGACGGGCTCGGGCGGCGGGCTCGGGCGGCGGGCTCCGAAAAGGCCCTAGGGATCGAGGCGTTCGATCACCGTGGCGATGCCCATGCCGCCGCCGACGCAGAGCGTGGCGAGGCCGTACCGCCGCTGTCGGCGCTCCAGTTCGTCGATCAGGGTGCCCAGGATCATCGCGCCGGTGGCCCCCAGCGGATGGCCGAGCGCGATCGCGCCGCCGTTGACGTTGACGATGTCCAGGGAGACGCCGAGATCGCGGGCGAAGCGGAGCACCACCCCCGCGAAGGCCTCGTTGATCTCGATGAGGTCGATGTCGTCGATCGTCAGCCCGGCCCGGGCGAGCGCCTTGCGGGTGGCGGGGGCGGGGCCGGTGAGCATGATGGTCGGCTCGGAGCCGGAGACGGCCGCGGAGACGATCCGGGCGCGCGGGGTGAGCCCGTACCGCTCGCCGGTCTCCTTCGAGCCGACGGCGACGAGCGCCGCGCCGTCCACGATGCCGGAGGAGTTCCCCGCGTGGTGGACATGGTCGATCTTCTCGATCCAGTGGTACTTCTGGAGCGCCACGGCGTCGAAGCCGCCGAGTTCGCCGATGGCCGCGAAGGACGGTTTCAGCGCGGCGAGGCCGTCGGCGGTGGTGCCGGGCCTCGGGTGCTCGTCGCGGTCGAGGACGGTCAGTCCGGCGCGGTCGCGGACGGGGACGACGGAGCGGGCGAAGCGGCCGTCCTTCCACGCGGCGGCGGCGCGCTCCTGGGAGAGGGCCGCGTACTCGTCCACGTCGCGGCGGCTGAAGCCCTCGATGGTGGCGATGAGGTCGGCCCCGACGCCCTGCGGGACGAAGCCGACGGAGAGATTGGTCATCGGGTCGGCGAACCAGGCGCCGCCGTCCGAGGCCATCGGCACCCGTGACATCGACTCCACCCCGCCGGCGAGCACCAGGTCCTCCCAGCCGGAACGGATCTTCATGGCCGCCATGTTGACGGCTTCGAGGCCCGAGGCGCAGAAGCGGTTCTCCTGTACGCCCGCGACGGTGTCGGGCAGTCCCGCCGCGATGGCGGCGATCCGGGCGATGTCGGAGCCCTGGTCGCCGACGGGTCCCACGACGCCGAGCACGATGTCGTCCACGGCGGCCGGGTCCAGTCCGGGGAAGCGGTCCCGGAGTTCGTGGATCAGGCCGACGACGAGGTCGATCGGCTTGGTGCCGTGCAGGGCGCCGTCCGGCTTGCCGCGACCGCGCGGGGTGCGGATCGCGTCGTACACATACGCTTCGGTGCTCACGTCGACAGCCTTTCGGGGGGTACGTGGCCGGGTGCCGGGCGGTGGTCGTGCGGGTGGTCAGGCGGCGCTCATCCGGCCGCCCCGGCGTCCTGGGTGGTCTGCGCGTCGCCGGGGCCGTCGGGCGCGGCGAGACCGGGCAGACCCCAGTCGCGGGCCACCTCCGCGGTGTCCGCGCCGGGCAGCGCGGGGCCCGTGCGCACCGCGCCGGGGGTGGCGGAGAACCGGGGCGCGGGCGCGGGCTGTGTCACCCCCGCGTGGCGTACGAAGGTGCCTCGCGCGGCGAGATGCGGATGCCGGGGGGCCTCGGTCAGCGACAGCACGGGGGCCACACAGGCGTCCGTGTCGTCGAAGACGGCCGCCCACGCGGCGCGGGTACGGGTCTTGAACGCGGCGGCGACGACCTCGCGCAGCTCGTCCCAGCGGGCGAAGTCCTTGCGGGCCGGGGCCTCGTCGGCGATGCCGAGCCGCTCGGCGAACTCGTCGTAGAACCGCTTCTCCAGCGCGCCGACGGCCATGTATCCGCCGTCGGCGGTCTCGTAGCAGCCGTAGAAGGGGCAGCCGCCGTCCAGGAGGTTGGACCCGCGCCGGTCCTGCCAGCCGCCGGCCGCCATCATGCCGTGGATCATGGTGGCGAGATGGGCCGCGCCGTCGACGACGGCCGCGTCCACGACCTGGCCGCCGCCGCCCTCCGTCCGGGCGTGCTGAAGCGCCGCCAGGACGCCGACGACGAGATAGAGCGAGCCGCCCGCGTAGTCGCCGACGAGATTGGCGGGGACGGCGGGCGGCTCGTCGGGCCGGCCGATCATGCCGAGGGTCCCGGTGACGGCGATGTACGCGATGTCATGGCCCGCGCGTTCGGCGAGCGGTCCCTCCTGGCCCCAGCCGGTCATCCGCCCGTACACCAGCCGGGGGTTGCGGGCGAGGCACTCCTCCGGGCCCACGCCCAGGCGTTCGGCCACGCCCGGGCGGTATCCCTCGATCAGGATGTCCGCGCGCTCGACCAGGTCGAGCACGTGCGCCGGGCCGTCGTCCGCCTTGAGGTCGATGAGCACCGAGCGCTTGTTCCGGTTGGTGAGGTCCTGCGCCGGGTCCATGGCGAGCCCCGCCCCGCCGGGCCGGTCCACCCGGACGACGTCCGCGCCGAGATCGCCCAGCATCATGGCGGCGAACGGGCCGGGCCCGATGCCCGCCAGCTCCACCACGCGCACCCCGGCGAGCGGGCCGTTCACAGTGGCGTGCGGCGTGGTCGAGGTCGCGGTCATGGAGCCCCCAGCTTGGATATGACACAACTGATGTAACACCAATGATGGTAGGAACGCGCCTCCCGCACGACAAGGGGCGGGCCGGGGCGGCCGCCGCGATTCACCCCCGGTGGGCCCGGGGCGGGGATCGTTCCCCGTCGGGCGGCCCGGGGATTCGCTCCCGAGACCCGGACCCGTCCCCCGCGAGGCGGCCCGGGGACCCGCCCCCACCGGACGGCCCGAGACGGGGACCCGCCCTCCGGCGGACGGCCTGCCACGGGGATACCCCTCCACCGAGCCCCCGCCACCCGGACAGCTCACCCCCGCCCGCCGCCCGACACGGGCACCGCCCCCGCCCCGCGCCCCGACATGCGCCCGGACGGCCCGGCACGCCGGCTCGCCTTCGCCCCGCCGTCGGACATGGGACGCACCCACCGGGGGGGGACGGCCCGGACTCGCCTGCGCCCGGGCGCGGGCCGCCCGGCGCACGGACCCACCGCCGCCGAACGGCCCAGCACCCGGATCCGTCTCGGAAGGAGGGCGCGGGCACGCGAGTTCGCCCCCGTCGGACGGCTCAGGCACACGATTCATGCCCACCCGGCCGCCCAGCGCAGGAATCGTCCCCACCGCGCCGCCCGACACGGGCACACGGCCCTCGTCCCACCACCCGGCAGGGGGATCGCCCTCGCCCGGCCGCCCGGCAAGCGGACTCGCCCCGCCCGGCAACGCGGTCACCGGGATTCGCCCCCGCCCCGCCCGGCGACCCGCGCACCGACATGCGCCCGGACGGCCCGGCACGCCGGCTCGCCCCGCCCGGCGGACCCGGCGCCGGAAATCGCCCCGCCCCAGAGCGCCCGGCACGGGCCCCGCACGGGGATTCGTCACCGTCGCACCGCCCCCGGCGGAAATCTCACCGTCGTCCCCGGCGTGATTCGCGTCTTCTTCCCGGGGGGCGGGGCGCGCTAGCCTCAGCCACCGGTCGCGGCGTGGATGCCGGGGCGCGGGTGGACGCACCGCCGGAGGGGCCAGTGGACAGGTTGGACGGAACGGTTCGCGGACAGCGGGCGTACGACATCGTGCTCTTCGGGGCGACGGGGTTCGTGGGCTCGCTCACCGCCCGGTATCTGGCGGCGCACGCGCCCGAGGGGTGTCGCTGGGCCGTCGCCGGGCGCGATCGGGCGAAGCTGGAGCGGCTGCGCGAGCGGCTCGCCGCCGACCATCCCGGGCGGGGGGAGATCGGGCTGATCGAGGCGCGGGCGGACGATCCGGAGAGTCTGCGCGAGCTCGCCCGTTCGGCCGATGTGGTGGCGACGGCGGTCGGCCCCTACCTCTGGTACGGCGAACCGCTCGTCGCCGCCTGCGCGGAGGCCGGGACCGACTGTATCGATCTCACGGGCGAGTGGGAGTTCGTGGATCTGATGTACGTACGGCACGACGCGCGGGCCCGGGAGACCGGGGCCCGGCTGGTGCACGCCTGCGGTTTTGACTGTGTGCCGGCCGATCTGGGCGTGTACTTCACGGTGGCGCGGCTCCCCGAGGGCGTACCGCTGCGCGTGGACGGATTCGTGCGGTCCAACGGGATGTTCTCGGGCGGGACGTTCGCCTCCGCGCTCAACGCGGCGAGCCGGGGGAGGCAGTCGCTGCGGGCGGCCCGGCAGCGGCGGCTGCACGAGCCCCGGCTGGTGGGGCGGCGGGCCCGGTCCCCGGTCGGCGGGCCCCGCCACAGCCGGGCGGCGGGCGCCTGGGCGCTGCCGCTGCCGCTGCTCGACGGGCAGGTCGTGGCCCGGTCGGCGCGGGCGCTCGGCCGGTACGGCCCCGACTTCCGCTACCGGCACTACGCGGCGATCGCGTCGCTCCCGGTCGCGGCGGGCTCGGTCGCCGCGGCGGTCGCGATGCTGGGGCTGGCCCAGCTGCCCGCCGCCCGGCGCTGGTTCGGCGGCCGGATCAGGCCCGGCGACGGGCCCGACGAGGAGCGCCGGGCGCGCAGCTGGTTCTCGTTGCGGTTCGTGGGCGAGGGCGGCGGCCGGACGGTGCGCACGGAGGTCTCGGGCGGCGATCCGGGGTACGACGAGACCGCCAAGATCTTCGCCGAGTCGGCGCTCTGTCTGGCCTTCGACGAACTGCCCCCGACCTCGGGGCAGGTCACCCCGGCCGTCGCGATGGGCGACGCGCTGCTGGCCCGGCTCCAGGCGGCGGGCATCCGCTTCCGGGTGGCGGAGCGCCGTTAGGCCCGGTCGGCCTGCCGTCGACCGCCGCCGTACGGCCGGGGTCCACCGGGTCCGTACGGTCCCCCGGTTCGGCCGGGGCGCGCCGGGAGCCGGCGGGCACGGCGGCGATCAGGAGCGCCGGCCGGATCCAGCGGCGGCGCGCGCCCGCGCGGGCGGTCCCGGCGGGCGTCACGCGGGACCGCGCAGGGTCCGGGTGAGGCGTGTCGCGGAGGCCGGGGCGGGCGGGCCCGTCGTTCGGGGGGGTGGACGCCGCATCAGGCGGTCGTCTTCCTGAGCCGCTGGAACAGCCTGACGCCGGTCTTCTCGTCGGTGACGGCGCCCTCGCCCAGGAGGACGGCGCGGATGTCGTTGACGACCCAGGGCACGTCGAAGGAGCCGGAGCCGTACCAGGCGGCGAAGTCGACGGCGCCGACCGTGGAGCCGCCGACCTCGAAGAGCGGGTTGTCCAGCGGGTCCGGCGCACCGTACTGGACCGATCCGGACAGGACGAAGACGATCGGGGCGCCCCCTCCGGCGGCGGCCCCGCCGTGGCCTCCGGAGCCACAGCCGGTGAGGACGATCACGGCCGCGACGAGCACGGCGGCCGCGCGCACGGCGCGGCGACGGACAGCGGGGTTAGGCATGGGCGGTGGTTCTCCTGCTCGTCGTCGGCGGCGGATACGCCGGGGTCGGGGGTGCGGGTACGGGTACGGGTACGGGGAGGGCGGGGCCGCCGTCGGCGGGGGTACGGGGCGTACGGGGGTTGGGCGCGGGGTCCACGTACCCGCCGGGACGCGCGTACGGGGCACGGCACGGCCTCGGCCGGTACGCACCGGGTCGGCGTACCCGCCGGGGCACGGTCAGCGGGACGAGGGCAGAGGCACGGCACGGCGGCAGCCCGCGGCGGTACGCCTCACACCGGGGCGGGCCGGGGCGCGGGCCGGGGCGCGGCCTCCGCGACGCACCGCGCACCGCACCCCGCGCACCGCACCCCGCACCCCGTCCACCGCCACGGATCACGACACCCCGTCGGCGATGCGCCAGTGCCGTGCCCGCTCGTACTGCCGGCTGAGCCGGGCGAACGCCCCGCCCGTGCGCAGCAGTTCCCCGGGCGTGCCGGTCTCGACGACCCGGCCGCCGTCGAGGGCGACGACGCGGTCCGCCGCGGCCAGGGTGGCGGGCCGGTGGGCGATCACGATCACGGTGCGGTCGGGGTCTTCGCCGAGGTTGGCGACGGCCTGCGCGACCGCGGCCTCGTTCTCGGGGTCGAGCGCCGAACTCGCCTCGTCGACGAGCACGATCCGGGCCCGCTTGAGCATCGCCCGGGCGATCGCGACACGCTGGCGCTCGCCGCCCGACAGCTGCGCGCCGCCCTCGCCCACCCGTGTGCGCCAGCCGTCGGGGAGGCGTGCGACCACCTCGTCGAGCCGGGCCGCGCCCGCCGCCGTCTCCAGCTCGTCCCGGCTCGCCTCCGGGCGCGCCAGGCGGAGATTGTTCTCGATGGTGTCGTCGAAGAGATAGACGTCCTGAAAGACGATGGCGATCTCGTCGAGGAGCGCGCCGGGGTCGAGTTCGCGCACATCGACGCCGCCGACGCGCACATGTCCCGCGTCGACGTCGAAGAAGCGGGCGACGAGCCGGGTCACCGTCGTCTTCCCGGAACCGGACGGTCCGACCAGCGCGGTGGTGGTGCCGGGACGGCAACGCAGCGACACCTCGCGCAGCGCGGGGGCGTCGCCGCCCGGATAGGTGAAGACGACGCCCGCGAACTCGACGTCGGCCTCCTCGATCACGCGCACCGGGTCGGCGGGGACCGGCAGCGCGGGGGTGGTCAGCAGCTCCTCGATACGCGTGATCTGGTTCCGCATCGCGCGCAGCGCCCCGATGAGGTCGATCAGATTGCCGAGCGGCTCCAGGAAGCGGGCGGCCAGCACGAGCAGCGCGATCGCCTCGGCGACTCCGACGCGTTCGCTGAGCATGAGTTCGGCGGCGAGCGCGAGCACCGCGACGAACCCGCCCATGATCACGGCGGTGTAGACGAAGAACGGCCGCCGCGCGCGGCGCATGCCGTCCCGGTAGGTCTCGCGGTGGTCGACGAGCGCGGCGTGCATCCGGGGCGTGCCGCGGGCGTGTCCCGCGGCCCGCAGGACCGGCTGGGCCTGGCCGAGTTCGATCGCCCGGCTCGCGACCCCGGTCGACGCGCGCTCCAGCTCGATCTCGGCGATCTCGGCGATCCGCGCGGCGCGGCGCAGCGCCGCCAAGGCGACCAGCGCGATCCCGCACAGCAGCAGCGCCATGCGCCAGTCGACCGCGAAGGTCACGGCGACGACGGTCGCGGGCAGCAGCGTCGAGGTGATCACGGGTCCGGCGACGGTCACGGCCAGATGCGCGGCGTTGCCGACGTCCGCGGTCACCGCCCGGGCGAGCCGGGCCTTGTGCTCGGCGGTGAACCACCCCAGGGTCAGCGTGCTCGCATGGCGTATCAGCCGCCGCCGGAGCTGCGCCGCGAGGGAGCCGGCCGCGGCGAAGCCCACCGGGGTGGCGAGGACGCTCAGCGCTCCGTGCGCGAGCGCGCCGGCCGCGCCGGTCACCAGCCACGGCGTGGCCGCGGCGAGGTCGGGCTCGGGTCGTACGACGGCGTCCAGGACGGGGACGAGGAGGCCGAGCAGCAGCCCCTGGAGGACGGCCTGCGCCGCTGTGAGCAGCCACAGCCGGGCCAGCAGCCGTGGCTCGGGCCAGAGTCGGTACAGCCTGCGGATCATGCGAGCACCCCTTCCTGCGCGGCCCACATCCGGGCGTACTGCCCGTCGCGCGCCAGCAGTTCGTCGTGGCCGCCGCGCTCGACCAGCCGGCCCCGGTCGAGCACGAGGATCTGGTCGGCTCCGGCGATCGTGTGCAGTCGGTGGGCGATCACGATCACCGTCTTGCCGACGGCGAGTGCGGCCAGCGCGTCCTGGACCGCCGCCTCGCTGTCGGGGTCGAGCGAGGCGGTGGCCTCGTCGAGGAGGACGATCGGCGCTCCGGAGAGGATCGCCCGCGCGATCGTCAGCCGCTGGCGTTCGCCGCCGGACAGTCCGCCGCCGCCCGCGTCGAGGGGTGTGTCGTATCCGTCGGGGAGCCGTTCGATCACCTCGTGCAGTTGGGCGGCGGCGGCCGCCCGGCGGACCTCGGCGTCGTCGGCGTCGGGCCGGCCGACGCGGATGTTCTCCGCCACGCTGTCGCGCAGCAGCGCGACGTCCTGGAACACCAGGGACATCGATCCCAGCAGTTCGGCCGACGGGATCGAGCGCACATCGACGCCGCCGACCCGGATCGCCCCGTCCGTCACGTCGTAGAAGCGCGGCAGCAGGCTCGCGAGCGTCGTCTTCCCGGCGCCGGACGGTCCCACGATCGCGGTCACCTTGCCCGGCCGGCAGACGGCGCTGACGTTCTCGATCGCGTTGGCCGCCCCGTCGTAGGAGAAGGAGACGCGGTCGAACTCGACGCCGTGGCCGCGCGGGGTCTCGGGGCGCTCGGGTTCGGGCAGCGGCGCACGGGACAGCAGCCGTTCGATGTTGGCCGCGCCCATCCGGCCCTTGCGCACGCCCTGGGAGGCGGAGACGGCGGGGAGGATGGAGTTCGGCAGCCCGACCGCGACGGTCAGGAACGCCACCAGGTCGGCGACGGTGAGCGATCCGCGGTCGAGGAGGGCCAGTCCGGCGGCGGTCACGACGGCGAGGACGGCCGTCTCCGAGCCGAGCAGCCGGGTGACGGCCGAGCTGTGGCGCACCTCGGCGACCCATGCGGCGAAGGCCCGGGTGTGTTCGTCCACGGCGTCGTCGAAGCGGCGCAGCACGCGGCCCCCGGTGCCGAAGGTCTTCACGACCTGGATCCCGTCGGCGTACTCGACACTGGCCGCGCTGATCCGCGCGTCGGCGGCGACCAGTCGGTTCATATGGGTCGTCATGGACCGCATGGAGACGCGGTAGCAGAGGGCTGTGAGGCCCAGGACGGCCAGCACGATCAGCGCCATCCGGACGTCGACGAGGAGCAGATAGCCCGTTCCGACGACGGTCACGGCGACCGCGCCGGTGAGCTGGCCGAGGGCGTGCGCGATGACCTCGTGCATCTCCTCCAGGTCGCCCGTCATGGCTCTCTTGACCCGGCCCGAGCCCGAGGCGCGGAACCAGCCCAGCGGCAGTGCGCCGAGATGGCTCACGATGCGTACGCGCAGATGGTGCAGGATCGCCGCGTCCGCGTAGTGCCCCACGCGGGAGGACTGGACGAACAGCACCAGCCACAGGGCGGCGCCCGCGGCGCCGACGGCGACCCAGGTCCGGATGGCCGTTTCGGCCCCCTCGGGGTGTTCGAGCATGAGCCGCGCGATCTCGGCGACGGCGATGTAGGGCACGATCCCGGCGGCCGCGCTCAGGGTCGAGAGGATCGCGCAGATCACGAGGTGGGTGCGGACGGGGGCGAGCAGCCGCGCCAGAGCGCCCGCCCTCGCGAGTCCGGCCGGTTCGCGGGCTGCCGCGGGTGGATTTTGTGCTTGGTCCGTGCTGGGGTCTGTCGTCGTACTCATGCCTCTTCCTTCTCCCCGGGGGCTGTCGACGCCTTCGCGGACTCCTGGCCCCGTGGTGCGTGAGGCCGCCCTCACCGCCGCCCGGGAGAGCGGTAAGGCATGCCTAACCTCACCCCAAATCTTGAGTCTTCAAGCTCACTTGATGTCAAATGGGCGCATGAACGATCCACACGGCGTCTCGATCGGCCCCGCCGCGGCCCTCTACGGCCTCGCCCCGTCGACGCTGCGCTGGTGGGAGTCCCAGCGGGTGCTTCCCGAGCCGCCGCGCGTCAACGGGCGACGGGTCTACACCGAGACCGAACTCCGCCGTATCGGACTGGCCTATCTGTGCTGCGTGGTGGGAGCGATGCCCCTCGAACAGGCGGCCGTCGTGACCTCGGGCGGCAGGGACCGGAGCTGGCAGAGCACCGTGAAGGAGCAGGCCGGACAGATCGAGGAGCGGATCAGGCAGCTGCGGAGCGCTCACGCGTATCTTCTGCACCTGGTGCGGTGCCCGGACGACGACATCGTCGGGGAGTGTCCGGATCTCGACAGCGAACTGATCGACCACACACCGCGCGGACTCGTCGCGGCGCCCGGCCTCGTCGCCGCGGCGCGCTCCGCCGCCCACCGCACGGAGGCCGGCGGACCCCGTGACGAAAAAGACTCCCCCTGTGACGAAAACACGGCGGCCCCGCCGCGCTGCGCCGTCTGCACGGGTCCGGTGAGCCAGCCGGTACGGGGCCGTCGCCGCGCGTACTGCTCCCGCGCGTGCCGGCAGCGGCAGTACCGGCGGAACGCGGACCGGCGAGCGGGCTAGCGGGCCGGCGGCCGAGGGGCGGACGGGGCGGGGCGGACGGGGCGGGGCGGACGGGGCGGCGGCGTCGCCCTCCCGTACATCGCCCTCCGGCGGCGGTCGGCCCGGTCAGCGTTCGGCGGAGGACAGGCGACAGACGCGAAGGGCGGGAGGACGCGGTGGTGGAACGGTCATTGAATCTGTGGCGGCACGGTCTCGGAGAGGTGCCGGAGCAGGTCTGGTCGCGGACCGGTCTGGAGATCCTGATCCTCGCGGACAACGGGCTGACGGCCGTCTCGCCCCGGATCGGATCCCTGCACCGGCTGCGGACGCTGGACCTGGGACACAACGCGCTCACCACCGTCCCCGACGAGCTGGGCGGGCTGGCGGCGCTCACCGACTTCCTCTATCTGCACGGCAACCGGCTGACGGAGCTGCCCGAGTCGCTGGGGCGGCTGACCCGGCTGCGCTATCTCAACGTCGGCGAGAACAGCCTCGCCGGACTCCCCGAGAGCATCGGCCGCATGCGGGGCCTCGTCGAGCTGCGGGCCCGACACAACGCTCTGACCCGGCTCCCCGACACGATCGGCGACCTGTCCGAACTGCGCGAGCTGTGGCTGCGCGGAAACGCCCTGCGCGCTCTGCCGGAATCCTTCGCCCGGCTGACGCGGCTGCGCCATCTGGACCTCCGCGAGAACGCGCTGACCGAGATCCCCGGGGCGCTGGCCGGGCTGCCGATGCTCCGGCAGCTCGATCTGCGCGCCAACCGTCTGCGGACTCTGCCCGACTGGCTCTCCCGGATGCCCTCGCTGGAGAAACTGGACCTCCGCTGGAACGCCGTCGAGCCCGCCCCGTCGCTCCTCGACACTTTGGCCGACCGCGGATGCGTCGTCCTGAGGTGACCGGAGCCCCCGGGCCGGCCGGAGCCCGGGCCCCTCGGCGGTCAGGAGGCCGTCGCCGCCAGGGCCTCGCGGCAGAGGCGGTCCGCCCGGCGGGTGGTCTCGGGGACGCGGTAGCGCGGGGCGAGGCGGAGGGTGTGCGCGCAGGCGGCGTCCAGGCCGGTGCGGTGGCCGGCCGAGACATAGACGGGCTTGACGCCGCTCCGGGTGCGCAGCGCCCGGCCGACCTCCTCGCCGTCGTCCGCGCGGAGGGCGGCCGTGTCGCCCCGGTCCGGCCCGAGCGCGCCGTGGTCGAAGACGAAGGGGTTCTTGGCGACGCCGATGGTGGGGAGTCCGGTCAGTACGCCGAGATGGCTGGCGAGCCCGAAGCGGCGCGGGTGCGCCCGCCCGTAGCCGTCGCACACCACCAGACCCGGGTCCGCGGTGAGCGACCGCAGCGCGGCGAGCACGGCCGGGAGTTCGCGGAAGGCCAGCAGACCGGGGACGTACGGGAAGGCGACGCGGCCGACGGCGGTCGCCTCCGCCACAACGGCGAGCGTACGGGCGTCCAGGACCACGGCGGCCGCGGCGACGATCCCCCGGGCGTCGTCGTACGCGACGTCCACCCCGGTGACCGTGCCCGTGCCGGGCTCCGGACCGCTGTCGTCGAGAACGACCCGGGCCCGCAGCTCGTCCTGTACGGCGAGCGCCCGGGCCTCGTCGGCGGGCCAGCCGTCGGGTATGTCGATGATCGTCATGGTGCTCCCAGCCTATGCCCCGGGCCGCCGTCGCCGGTGCCGTAGCCTGGCGATCATGTTCGTACTGGAGTTGACGTACACCGCCCCCGTCGAGCGCGCCGACGCGCTCATGACGGAGCATCTCGCCTGGCTGGACGAGCAGTACGAGGCGGGGGTGTTCATCGCGTCGGGGCGCAAGAGGCCGAGGGACGGCGGGGTGATCCTGGCCGTCGGGGACGACCGCGCGCGGATCGAGGAGATCGCGGCGGCCGATCCCTTCACGGTCGGCGGGGTGTGCGCGTACCGGATCACGGAGTTCGCGGCGACCAGGACGGCCCCCGGGCTCGACCCGTACCGTCAGTAGCCCCCGGCCCGGCCCGCGATCGGGCGGAGAAGGCGGGGCTCAGGGCCGGAGTTCGAGACGGGCGACGCGGCCCTTCTCCCCGGCGGCCCAGCAGCCGAGGGCGGGTGCGCAGTCGACGGTGTCGTACGAGCCGGTGTCGACGGTCCGCCAGGTGCGGCCGCCGTCCACGGTCAGATCGGTGCCGGAGGGGCCGACCGCGAGCGCGGCGGCCCGGGTGTGCGGGAGCCAGGCGACGCCGGAGCGGTAGGCGGGCGGCGGCTGGGACGAGGGGCGCCAGGTGCGGCCGCCGTCGCGGCTGACGGACGCGGCGCGCGGGGACGGCTGTCCGGTGCGGTAGTCGCCGCCGACGGCTATGCCGTGCGCCCGGTCGCGGAAGGCGAGCGCGAAGACCCCGCGCGCCGGATCCCCGGCCGGCAGGCCCGATTCGGCGGCGGTCCAGGTCACGCCCCGGTCGGCGGAGTGCAGAACCCGGCCCGTGGCCCCGCCGCCGGTCGCCAGCCAGACGTCCCGGGGACCCGAGCTGACCAGACACTGGCCACTGGCCGCGAATCCGGCCTCGCCCGGCTGGGCGTCGGGCATTCCGGCCGTGGGCAGCACCTTCCAGGAGCGGCCGCCGTCGCCGGTGGCCAGGATGCGGTACTTCCCGTCCACCGGGTCGCTCATGGCGAGGCCGTTGCGGCGGTCGAAGAAGGTGACGCAGTCGTAGAACGCCCGGGGATCGGTGTTGCGGAACGTCTCGGTCCAGGTGTCGCCGCCGTCGGTGGTGCGATAGACCCGGGACGCCTCGCCCTCGCCGATGGCGAGCACCACCGCGTGGCCGCCGCCGAACGCCTCGATGTCGCGGAACTCCAGCCCCCGCGCCTCCGGCGGGGAGACGTCGCGCCAGGTGCGACCGCCGTCGGCGGTCCGCAGCACGGTCCCCCGGGAGCCCGCGACCCAGGCCGTGGTGCGGCTGACGGCCGCGAGCCCCCGGAAGCGCGCGTCCGTGCCGGTCGCCTTGAGGCTCCAGCCGGCCCCCGGGACCGTCTCCGCCCGTGCGGGCGCGGCCTGCGCCGGTACGGCGAGCACCGCGGCCACCGCCGCCGCGCACACCCCGGCCGACACCATTCGTCTCGTCTTCCCCATGGCAGTCATGGCGCTGGAAGCTAGCCCACCGGCGCGGGCCCGTCCAGGGCGCCGCCCGGGGCGCGGGGTCCGGTTCCACCGCCCGCGGTGACACAACTCACCAGGTGCACGATGCACGCGGTCGCCCTGTCCGCCGTCTCCGGGGGTAGCCGTTGAGGCGTCAGCCAGCCGCGTGAGAAGGAGCCCCGGTCTTGTCCACCGTCATCGAGCAGGCCGTCCAGGCACGGCTGGTCGCCCCCGCGCCCCGGATGGAGACCGTTCCGGCGACCCTCCGCTACGACCGGGACGATCCCTTCGCCGTACGGATGGACTTCCCGGCCCCGGCCACGCTGGAGGGGACCGACATCACCTGGGCGTTCGGACGGGAGCTGCTGGCCGCGGGCATCGAGGAGCCGGCCGGGACCGGCGATGTGCGCGTACGGCCGTACGGCTACGGCCGCACGGTGATGGAGTTCCACGCCCGCGAGGGGGTGGCGATGGTCCATGTGCGCACCAGTGAGCTGCGCAGATTCCTCCAGCGCGCCGAAGTCGTCGTCCCCGGGGGCCGGGAGCATCTCCATCTCGGACTGGATCGGGATCTGGCCGAGCTGCTGCGCGACGCCCGCTGAGAGCGGCGGCCCGTACGCCCCGGCGGAGCCCGCCGCGCCCGGCTCCGCCGGATATTCCGTTGACGCTCCCGGTCGCGGCTCCCTACGGTGACACCGAACCCGTCACCGCTGGACAGGAGAAGGACATTGCTCGTCTGAGGTCTTGAGACACCGTGCGCGCCGCCGCTTCCGGCGGGTGCGCGACGTGTGCGACCTCGGCGTACGAGCCGTTCCTTCCGGCCGGGACCTTCCGCGTTCCGCTCCGTGACCCAAGGCTCCGCGGGCCGTCCGCACGCACGTGTCTCCACCCGTTGCCCCCACCCCTTCCACGCAACCGGGAGACCCTTGTGGCCACCGCCTCCACCCATGTCCTCTGCTCCTCCCTCGCCTTCGCCTGGCCCGACGGCACCCAGGTCTTCGACGGCTTCCAGCTGGCGGTGGGCCCCGGCCGGGCCGGGCTCGTCGGTCTGAACGGATCGGGCAAGTCCACTCTGCTGAAGCTGATCGCCGGAGAGCTGACGCCGACCGGCGGCGCCGTCCGGACCACGGGCGAGATCGGCCGGCTGGCCCAGGACCTGGTCCTCGACACCGCCCTGCGGGTGGACGAGGCGCTGGGCATCGCCGCGACCCGCGCCGCGCTGCACGCCATCGAAGCCGGTGACACCGACGAGCGGCACTTCACGGCCGTCGGCGACGACTGGGACGTGGAGGAGCGCGCCCGCGCCGCCCTCGATCAGCTCGGCCTCGGCCGCATCGGCCTCGACCGCACCATCGGCGAGGTCTCCGGCGGCGAGGGCGTCCTGCTGCGGCTGGCGGCGCTCCTGCTGGCCCGGCCCGATGTGCTGCTCCTCGACGAGCCGACGAACAATCTCGATCTCTCCGCCCGACGGCGGCTGTACGACGCGGTCGCCTCCTGGTCCGGCGTGCTGATCGTGGTCAGCCACGACCGCGAACTGCTCCAGCTGGTCGACCAGATCGCCGACCTGCGCGACGGCGAGGTCTCCTGGTACGGCGGCAACCTCTCCGCGTACGAGGAGGCCCTCGCCGTCGAACAGGAGGCCGCGGCGCGCATGGTGCGCGTCGCCGAGGCCGATGTGCGGCGCCAGCGGCGCGAACTGGAGGACGTCCACGTCAAACTGGCCCGCCGCAAGCGGTACGGGCAGAAGACGCAGGACGACAAGCGGGTGCCGAAGGTCGTCGCCAACAAGCTCAAGCGCGGCGCCCAGGTCTCGGCGGGCCGCCTGCGCGTCACCCACACCGAGCGGCTCTCCCGGGCGCGGGAGCGGCTGGACGACGCCGTGGAGGCGTTCCGCGACGACGAGGAGATCAGGATCGAGCTGCCGCACACCGCCGTCCACCCCGGCCAGGGCGTGCTGCGCCTCGAAGGTCTGCGGCTGCGGCACGGCGGCCTGATCGGCGGCCCCTTCGAGGTCCACGGCCCCCAGCGGATCGCCCTGGTCGGTCGCAACGGCGCGGGCAAGACGACCCTGCTGCGCACGATCACCGGCGAGCTGGAGCCGCTGGCGGGCCTGGCCGAGGTCCGGGTCCCGCTGCGCTTTCTGCCCCAGCGGCTCGACATCCTCGACGACGAGCTGAGCGTGGTGGAGAATGTGGCGCGCCTCGCGCCCGGCGCGACCGGCAACCGGATCAGGGCGCGGCTCGCGCGCTTCCTCTTCAAGGGGGCGCGGGCCGATCAGCCGGCCGGGACGCTCTCGGGCGGGGAGCGGTTCCGGGCGGCGCTGGCGGCCCAGCTGCTGGCGGAGCCGGCGCCCCGGCTGCTGCTGCTGGACGAGCCGACCAACAATCTGGACATGGCGAGCGTCCGGAGTCTGACGGCGGCGCTGGCGGGCTTCGAGGGGGCGCTGATCGTGGCGAGCCACGATGTGCCCTTCCTGGAGTCGATCGGCGTCGACCGCTGGCTGATGCTGGACGACGGGCTCCACGACGTCGGCCCGGACGAGGTCCGCGAGGGCGTCCGCAGACGTCCGGAGCGGCCTGCCTGACGCTCGGGGACCCGACCGGGAATCCAGACAGAAGGCGTCTGGATTCCCGGTTAGCTTCGGCGGCATGGATCGGAACATCGTCATCGTCGGGGCCCGGGAGAACAACCTCCGGGACGTCTCCCTGACCATCCCCAGAAACAAGATCACCGTCTTCACCGGAGTCTCCGGCTCCGGCAAGTCCTCGATCGTCTTCGACACCATCGCCGTCGAGTCGCGGCGGCAGCTCAACGAGACCTTCTCCTGGTTCATCAGAAACCGGCTGCCGAAGTACGAGCGCCCCCAGGTCCAGGAGATCGACGAGCTGTCGGTGGCGATCATCGTGGACCAGCGGCCCGTCGGCGGCAATGTGCGCTCCACCGTGGGCACCATGACCGACATCTACTCGGTGCTCCGGGTGCTGTTCTCCCGGCACGGCTCCCCCAGCGCCGGCGCGGCCACCGCGTACTCCTTCAACGACCCGTCCGGCATGTGCCCGGTCTGCGACGGTGTGGGCCGGACCGTCGAGCTGGACGCCGAACGGGCGGTGGACCCCTCCAAATCGCTCAACGAGGGCGCTCTGCTGCTGCCCGGACTCTCCGTCGGCGGCTGGGAGTGGAAGCTGTACGCCGAATCCGGCCACTTCGACCCGGACAAGCCCCTCGGCGAGTTCACCGAGGCCGAGCGGGAGCTGCTCCTGCACGGGAACGGGCCGCCGGTCCGGCTGGTGATGAAGACCGGCTCGTACGAGATGAAGTTCGAGGGGATCGTCAGCCGGTTCACCCGGCTCTTCCTCAAGCGCGACACCGGGAACCTCTCCGAGAAGCGGCGGGCGGCGGCGGAGCGCTTCGTGGTGCAGCGGCCGTGTCCGGGCTGCGGCGGGGCGCGGCTGAACGAGGCCGCGCTCGCCACCCGTATCGACGGGCTGTCCATCGCCGACTGCACCCGGATGGAGGTGGCCGACCTGGTGGAGGTGCTCGCCCGGATCGACGATCCGGTGGCCGGACCGGTCGCCGCCGCCGCGCGCGGACGGCTGGAGCGGCTGGTGGACATCGGGCTCGGCTATCTCTCCCTGGACCGCGAGACCACGACGCTCTCCGGCGGCGAGGGCCAGCGGCTGAAGACCGTACGCCATCTGGGCTCCTCGCTGACCGGGCTGACCTTCATCTTCGACGAGCCGAGCGTCGGGCTGCACCCGCGCGACGTGGGACGGCTCGGCGAACTGCTGGTCCGGCTGCGGGACCGGGGCAACACGGTGCTGGTCGTGGAGCACGATCCGGATGTGATGGCGATCGCCGACCACGCCGTCGACATGGGCCCGGGAGCGGGAGCGGACGGCGGACGCGTCGTCTACGAGGGCTCGGGGGCGCTGCTGCGGGAGGCGGACACCCTCACGGGCCGCTGTCTGCGCCGCCGCACCCCGCTGAAGGAGTCGTTCCGCGCGCCGACGGGCCGGCTGCCGGTGACGGGGGCCGATCTGCACAATCTCCGGGGGATCGACGTCGGCTTCCCCACCGGGGTGCTCACGGCGGTGACCGGAGTGGCGGGCTCCGGGAAGTCGACGCTGGTGTCGAAGGTGTTCACGGCGGCGTATCCGGAAGCGGTCGTGATCGACCAGGGCGCCATCACGGCCTCCCCGCGGTCGACGCCCGCCTCGTTCCTGGGCGTCATGGACACCGTGCGCAAGGTCTTCGCCCGGGAGAACGGCGTCCGGCCGGGGCTCTTCAGCTTCAACTCGGAGGGGGCGTGCCGGGAGTGCGCCGGGCGCGGGGAGATCTACGCGGATCTGGCGTTCATGGATCCGGTGACGACCGTGTGCGCGGTGTGCGAGGGACGGCGTTTCCAGGACGAGGTGCTGGAGCTGCGGGTGGACGGACGGTCCGTGGTCGACGTCCTCGACATGACGGCGTCCCGCGCCCTCGCCTTCTTCGCCGGCTCCGCCGCCTTCGCCGCCGCCGACCCGGCGCTGTCGCGGAAACTGCGGACGCTGGACGAGGTGGGGCTCGCCTATCTGACCCTGGGGCAGCCCCTCAGCTCGCTCTCCGGCGGCGAGCGCCAGCGACTGAAGCTGGCGACCCAGCTGCACCGCACGGGCAGTGTGTACGTCCTGGACGAGCCGACCACCGGGCTGCACATGGCCGATGTGGACACCCTGATCGGTCTGCTCGACCGGCTGGTGGACGCGGGGAACTCGGTGATCTGCGTCGAGCACAACATGGATGTGGTCAAACGGGCCGACTGGGTCGTGGACCTCGGTCCCGACGGCGGCAAGCACGGCGGCGAGCTGGTCTTCGAGGGGACGCCGGCCGAGCTGCTGCGGCATCCGAAATCGTTCACCGCCGAGTATCTGCGGCGGTCCGTGACCCCGTCCGGCGGCGACCGCGTGATCCATCAGGAGGTGTGACATGCGTCGCCCCGACCCTTCCGGGAGCGCGTACGGAGCCCTGCGCCCCCCTCGTGCACCCCCCTGACCTGGAGTTCATAACACTACGTAACCGGACAGGGGAGGAGCGACCGGAGGGCCGACTTGGTGGCGGGCTTACAGCGCCCTTAACCTACGGTTTCGTAACCTACGAATCCGTAGGTAACTCTCCCGTCCCCAGGAGCACCCGTGACCATCACCTCTCCCCACCTCGGCAGCTCGGAAGCGTGGAGCGACGCGCGGCTGCTGTTCGCACTGGAAGAGGTCGTGGAGAAGGAGCTGAACCGGCACCTCAAGGTCGCCAAGGACTGGATGCCGCACGAGTACGCGCCCTTCAGCGACGGACGCAACTTCCCGGGCATCTTCGACGACGGCGTGGCCTGGGAGCCCGAGCAGTCCAAGGTCACCGACATAGGCCGCATCGCCCTCGTCGTCAATCTGCTGACCGAGGACAATCTCCCCAGCTACCACCACGAGATCGCCTCCCTCTTCGGCCGCGACGGAGCCTGGGGCACCTGGGTGCACCGCTGGACCGCGGAGGAGGGGCGGCACGGCATCGTGATGCGCGACTACCTGCTGACCTCGCGCGCCGTCGACCCGGACAAGCTGGAGCAGTTCCGGATGTCGCACATGTCCGAGGGCTTCGAGTCCGACAACCGGCACTCGATGCTGCACTCGGTGGCGTACGTCGCCTTCCAGGAGCTGGCCACCCGGGTCTCCCACCGCAACACCGGCCACCAGTCGGGCGACCCCGTCTGCGACCGGATGCTGGCCCGTATCTCCACCGACGAGAACCTGCACATGGTCTTCTACCGCAATCTGCTCGGCGCGGCCTTCGAGCTGGCCCCGGACCTGACCATGCAGGCCGTCCGGGACGTCGTGGTCGACTTCCGGATGCCCGGCCACGGCATCCCCGGCTTCGAGCGCGCCGCCGCCCAGATGGCCATCGGCGAGATCTACAACATGCGCATCCACCACGACGACGTCCTCGCCCCCGTGCTGCGCTTCCTCAAGGTCATGGACATCGACGGACTCGGCCCCGACGGCCACAAGGCCCAGGAGGAGCTGGGTCTCTACATGAACGGACTCGACTCCGAGGCGCGCAAGTTCGACGAGAAGCTCGCCGCCCGCAAGGCCCGGATGGCGGCCCGCGCGGCCGGCTAGTGCCTTTCCTCACCGTCACCCGTGCGGGGGACGGCGGTTGGGGGACCGGCCCGGTGATCTGCCAAGGTGTTCCGCCATGGATCTTCAGGTGGACACCGATGAACTGGGCCGTCTCTCACACGCGCTCGACCGGTCCCTCTCCTCGCTCTCCGACGCGAGACACGCGCTGGAGCGGGCCCGCGCGGACCAGCTCGGCAGCGCGGAGCTGAACGAGGCCTGCGACCGGTTCCAGGAGCGCTGGGCGTACGGCGCGGAGCGGTTACGGGACCGGATCGGCGCGATCCACGACGGGGTGCGGCTCAGCCGCCGGGGCTACGCCCAGGTCGACGCCGCCGTCACCGCCTCCTTCCGCGCGGCGGCCCCCGATGCCTGACTGCCCCCATCTGGGCTGGGACCCCGCTCCCGGCAGCCCTCCCGCGATCGCCGCCCTCCGCACCCGGCTGACCGCCTGTGCCACCGCCCTCGCCACGGCCCACGGCTCGCTCGACCGGCTGCTCGGCGAAAGCGCCTTCTGGCGCGGCGACGCCGCGGACGCCTTTCGCTCCGCCCTCGACGGCGAGCTTCCCCGCTTTCTCCGCGACGCCCACCGCTCCGTCGACTCGGCCGCCCGGGACCTGTCCCGCTGGCACGACGACCTCCTCAGCCGCCAGGCCACCGCCCTCCGCTACGACGCCCGCGCCCGCCTCCACCAGGAGGCCCTCACCGACGCCCGCGCCCACGAACACCGCCTCCGCGCCCACCCCTCCACCCCCGCCCCCGATCTCCACGCCGCCGCCACCGCCGTCACCCACGCCCTCACCGCCCTCGAATCCGTCCGCCACCTCGCCCGCGAACTCGACGACGACCACCACGCCCAGGCCTCCCGCATCGCGAAACGCCTCAACGAATCGGCGTCGAGGCTGGCTCCGGAGGAGCCGGGGGTGCTGGACAAGGTCTTGGAGTGGGTGGAGGAGGATTTGGGTGACCTTCTGTCGGACGTCTCCGCCGTCGCCGGATTCCTCGCCCTCGTGACCGGGCCGTTCTTCGCTCCCGCAGGGTTGGCCCTGCTCTTCGTGGCGACAGGGGCCAGCGTCGGGGCCCTCGCCCTTCACCTGGCCGACCCCGAGGTTCGCCAGTCAATCAAGGACGGATTCACCAAGGGTGAATTCGGCGTCGACTTCTGGGACAGCGCGGTGACCCTGACGGGCGACGCCCTCGGATCCGTTCCCGGCCTGGGAGCCATCGCTCAAGGGACGAAGTCAGCGACAGCGGCCGCGCAGGCCGCCCAGGCCGTCGCCGACTCCGGGATCAGCACGGCGACGCGGGCCGGGGCGCAGGGTTTCCGAAGCGGAACGGTGTCCGCGATGGAGGACATGCGCCAAGTCGAGAATCCGCTCACTTCATGGGCGTTGCAGCGCACACCGGATCCGGTTCAGAGGACGGTGAAGTACGCCTTCCCGACGGCGGGCGCCGCGACAGCGATCAGCCACTACGGCCCCTGGAGCGACAACGACACGGTCTCGAATGGCGCGATCGCCGCGGACGGAACCCGAGCCGTTCTCGACGACGGCCCCAGCTCCGCGGCGAAAGCGGCCCACCTGTGGGCGTCCCTGAGCCGCTGACCCTCATCGAGAGGAATCACATGTCGAATCCCCCTCCACCGCTCTGGTTCCGGCTCCCACCCGGCTATCACTCACTCGACGCGCTCGACCTCTCGTCGCTCCAGCGCTCCGCCTCCCCGGTCCTGACATCCCTTTTGGAAGGAACGGAGCTTCTGGGCCCGGCTCTCCGCGACGTCCACCGGCTGACGAATCTGCTCGCCGCCCTGCGAACCAGTGACACTGTGCATCTGTCTGTCGGTGTGCATCCCGACGATGAGCACGGAGCGTCTGTCTCCTTCTTCTCCTTGTCGATGGCGAACATCGCGACACGGCCGGCCGGGCTGGCAGTCGCCCAATGCGCACTCGCTCAGATGAAATCACCTTGCTGGAACACCAGCGCCGGGCGGCTCCTCAGGCTGCCCAATGGCATGCCTGCGGCACTCGTCGCGGGGACTCTGGTGGATCCACCGCGTGAATCCCTGGAAGAGCTGGGAATCGACAAGGCCCTCGACAAGGTCTTCCAGGCCCGGCTGACGATTCCGTGCCCCTCCGGGGAGCACATCGCCGTGGCCGATCTCACGAGCGCGGCCGTCCGGAACTCCGAGGCGTACACATCGATCCTCGAAGGGATCGGCCTGACCATGAGCTTCTCCTCGCCGGTGGAATCCGCCGCACCCGTTCCACAGCCGACTTCCCGCATCCGGGATCTCTTCTGATGAGCCCGGGGCCCTCTTCGCCACCCCAGTGCGGAGCACTCCGGCATCCCGCGACGGCGGACGGTCACAGACGGCTGATCCGCAGACGGAGGGCATGGCTGATCGCCGTGCTCCTCATGGGAGCGGGGGCCGCCTGGATGACGACTGTGCAGACGCCGTCTCAACTGGCCGGATTCATCGTGATCGTCGCGATCTGCTATCCGCCGTGTCTCTTCGTCGCGGGGCTTGCTCTTCGGCGTACACGGCGAATGGCCAGGATTCTCACCTGCTACCCGTGGCAGGCGTACTCGTGCGCCTATCCGCACCGGACCGTGGAAAGTCCCAAGGCCGTCGTAATCATGTTCTCCGAGGAGTACACACCCGTCCTGCGCATCGCGCTGCACTCCGGCGATCTCTCACGGAAACAGAACCCCGCCCCCACCCAGATCTGGTTCGCCGGCGACCCCCGCTACGGCGGCGTCATCTCCCCCGTCGGCGGGCACTTCCCCGTGCGCGTCGTCCCCGAGCGTCTCGGGGAGCGCGTGCCGGCGGGCAGCCCCGAGGCCGACGCGCTCGCGGAGCGGGCGGAGCTGGTCAGGGGCGGGCGGGTGAGCACGACGTGACCGCCTCCTCAGGCCCGCCCCCGCTTCAGCCGATCCCGTTCCCTCTCCGACATCCCACCCCACACCCCGAACTTCTCGTCATGCCTCAGCGCGTACTCCAGGCACTCCACCCGCCCCTCGCACGCCCCGCACAGCAGCTTCGCCTCCAGGGTCGAGGACCCGGGGGCCGGGAAGAAGAACTCGGGCCCCGTCTGCGCGCACAGGGCGGTTTCCTGCCAGGAGAGGTCGTCGTCGACGGCGGTCGTGGTGGTGTTGATCGGCATGGCGGTCACCTTTCCCCACCGCGATAAACACCGGCTCAATGAAGCATCAACAACCCTCAGGCCTGCTGTTGTTCGCCCTGCATCACGGCGAACTCGGCTCCGGCCGGGTCGACGAGGCGGGCGAAGCGGCCGACGCCCTGCATGTCGACGGCGGGGAGGCGGACGGCGCCGCCGGAGTCCTGGGCGAGGGAGACGACGGCGTCGCAGTCGCGGACCTCGAAGTAGGGCAGCCAGTGGGGGCGGGAGCCGGTGGGCTCGGCGGTGAGGGGGACGAGGCCGGCGAACATGGCCTCCTCGGTCTCGCCGGCGGGGTGGGTCATGACGTAGGAGCCGGAGCCGTCGGGGTAGGGCATGGCGGAGCTTCCCCAGCCGAAGACCTCGGTGTAGAAGGCGAGGCCGGCGTCGGTGTCGGGGGTGTACAGCTCCAGCCAGCAGAGGCTGCCGGGGGCTCCGACCACGTCCAGGCCCTTGGTCCGGCCGGGCTGCCAGATGCCGAAGCCGATGCCGGACGGGTCGCTGAAGACCGCCATCCGGCCGAGGTCGAAGACGTCCATGGGCTCGAAGAGGACGGTTCCGCCGCCGCGCCGCACCGCCTCGGCCGTGGCGTCGGCGTCCGGTGTCTGGAAGTAGACGTTCCAGGAGGGAGGGCCCTGTTCCGGGGGCACGGTCATACCGCCCGCCGCGGTTCTCCCGTCCAGCTGGAACATGCCGTATCCGCCGGCCTCGGGGCCCGCCGAGCGGAAGGCCCAGCCGAACAGGCCGCCGTAGAACCTCTCGGCGGCGTCGAGATCGGACGTCCCCAGGTCGAGCCAGTTGGGGGAGCCGGTGACAAAACGGGTGGTGAGCATGGGTGCGCTCCTCGTGGGGTCCGCTCGCTCTCCCTTCGAGTCTGCTATCGAAGGCGGGTGCGCGCATCCGGTGCCGGGTGGCGGGGATCGGCCGCCCCTCTGCGGCGGGCATCGCGGCGGACCTTCCGTGCCGCGATCGCGGCCGTCCCTCCTCGGCGGGGCGGCGCCGCCCGCTTCGGCGAGCCGCTCGGTCGGCCGGCCGGTCAGCCGGGGTCGCGGGCGCGGCTCGGCTGCACCCGTTTCGGCTCGCCCGGCATCTTGGGGTACTCGGGCGGATAGGGCAGATCGCCGAGGCCGTGCTCCGCCTCGTCGCGGCGGGCGGCCTCCAGGAGCGTCTCCAGGCTGAAGCGGGTGTCGTCCATGTCGGCGTGGACGTCGCCGACTTCGGCGTAGCGGGCGGGCATCGAGACGATGTCGAAGTCCTCGGGGACGGCGTCGTCGATCTCCTCCCAGCGCAGGGGCGCGGAGACGGGGGCGTGCGGCCGGGGGCGCACGGAGTAGGCGGAGGCGATGGTGCGGTCGCGGGCCGTCTGGTTGTAGTCGACGAAGATGCGCTCGCCGCGCTCCTCCTTCCACCACTTGATGGTCACCCGGTCCGGCATCCGGCGCTCCAGCATCCGTCCGCAGGCGATGGCGGCCCGTCTGACCTGGGTGAAGGTCCAGCGGGGTTCGATGGGGACGAAGACGTGGAGGCCGCGTCCGCCGGAGGTCTTGGGCCAGCCGCGCAGCCCGGCCTCGTCCAGCACGGCGCGGAGTTCATGGGCGGCGCGGACGGCGTCCGTGTAGTCGGTGCCCGGCTGGGGATCGAGGTCGATGCGGAGTTCGTCGGGGTGGTCGGTGTCGTCGCGCCGTACCGGCCAGGGGTGGAAGGTGACGGCTCCGAGGTTGGCGGCCCAGATGACGGCGGCGGGTTCGGCGGGGCACATCTCGTCGGCGGACCGGCCGCTGGGGAAGGTGATGTGGGCGGTCGGGATCCAGTCGGGGAGGTATTTGGGGGCGCGTTTCTGGAAGAAGGAGTCGCCGGTCACCCCGTCGGGGTAGCGCTCCAGGGTGGTGGGGCGGTCGCGCAGGGCGCGGGTGACGCCGTCCCCGACGGCGAGGTAGTAGGTGACCATGTCGAGCTTGGTGTAGCCGCGCTCGGGAAAGTAGACCTTGTCGGGGTTGGACACGCGTACGGTCCGGGTGCCCACTTCCAGTTCCACCGCTCCGGCCATGTGGGTCAGCGTATGCCGTGCCGACATTCCCCGCATACCGGACAATCGCCGGTATGGATCTGCCGGTGATGCCGCCTGTGAAGCCCATGCTCGCCAAGTCCGTGAAGACGATCCCGCCCGGGATGCAGTACGAGGCCAAATGGGACGGCTTCCGGGCGATCGCGCACCGCGACGGGGCCGAGATCGTGCTCGGCTCCCGTACCGGCAAGCCGCTCACCCGCTACTTCCCCGAGCTGGCCGCCGCGCTCACCGCGAATCTGCCCGACCGCTGCGTCGTCGACGGCGAGATCGTCATCGCCCACGACGGCCGGCTCGACTTCGACCGGCTCACCGAGCGCATCCACCCCGCCGAGTCCCGGGTGCGGACGCTCGCCGAGCGGACCCCGGCGAGCTTCGTCGCCTTCGACCTGCTGGCGCTCGGCGACCGCTCGCTGCTGGAGACGCCGCTGTCCGAGCGGCGGGCGCTGCTCGCCGAGGCGCTCCGGCCCGCCGCTCCCCCGGTCCATCTCGCCCCCGCCACCACGGACCGGGACCTGGCCGAGCGCTGGTTCGAGCGGTACGAGGGCGCCGGGCTGGACGGAATCGTCGCCAAGCCGCTGGATCTGCCCTACCGGCCGGACGCCCGGCTGATGTTCAAGATCAAGCACGAGCGGACGGCGGACGTCGTGGTGGCCGGATATCGCTTCCACAAGAGCGGTCCGGTCCTCGGCTCGCTGCTGCTGGGGCTGTACGACGACTCGGGCTCGCTCCAGCACGTCGGGGTCTGCGCCGCCTTCCCCATGAAACGCCGGGCCGAGCTGATCGAGGAGCTGGAGCCGCTGCGGATGGATCCGCCCGACGGCCACCCCTGGGCGGACTGGGCGAGGGAGAGCGCCCACGAGGGCGCCCGGCTGCCCGGCGCGCAGAGCCGCTGGACGGGGAAGAAGGACCTGTCGTGGGTGGCGCTGCGCCCCGAGCGGGTGGTGGAGGTGGCGTACGACCACATGGAGGGCGACCGATTCCGTCACACCGCGCAGTTCCGCCGCCCCCGCCCCGACCGCGATCCCGCCGACTGCACCTACGCCCAGTTGGAGGAGGTCGCGCGGTACGACCTGGCCGAGGTGCTGGCCCCGCCCGGGGAGGGCTGATGATCAACTGGACGGCGGCGCGGCGGACTTGACGGGTATGCCGCCCGATGATCGATTCGGGCGGTGCGCGGCGTTCGCGTAAGGTATGTCGCCGGTGCTGCCGAAGGCAGAGGTCCGGGCGGGCCGCGCCGTGTGCGTTTCTCGTACGGGACCGTCGTCCCCGATCACTTCGACCGGGGCGGCGGCGACGGGAAAGCCGCGCTGTCCCGCCTTCTCCGGATCCTCGCGCCCAGCCACGGCCGGCTCCCGTCCGCAGTGCGGCGGACGGGGATCCGGCCGTGAGCGGCAGCGCTCATGACCCCGGGGGGCGATCTCCCTCACATGTCATGGGAACGCACCGGGGCCGCCGCCGGCGATCGCCCCGTCGGGACACGCCCCTCCGCCGGACACGGACGCCACCGGGCCGGCCGCGGGGGGACCGGGCAGGCCGGGACGCCGGCGGCCCGCCGAAGCAGAAGTGAAGGATGACGACGTGACCGCCTCTCCCCTCGTTCCCGTACCGATCCCCGACCGGGTGGCCGTGCTGATCGGCTCCTGCATGCCCGACCATGTGCTGCGGGCGGAGATCGAGGCGGACAGCGCCGTGCGCGAGGTCGCCCGGTTCCGGGATCCGCGCTGCCCCGACGACCGGGCCGACCGGGAGCAGGCGCTGTCGGCGCTGGCCCGGGCGAACAAGGTGCTGGCCGCCTACCACCCGCGCCTGGTGATCGGACCGCACAGCAGGTACTGACCGGTTGCCCCGGGCGGCCTCCCACCGCATGCGGTGGGCCGGGGACGGTGTGACGCTGCCAGAGTGACCACCGGGAGCGGCACCGCCGCGGAGACGGCCGGCGCCGCCGCGCCGCCCGTGCTCGACGCGCGGCAGCGGAACATCGTCTTCGGCACCATCCTGCTCGGCGTGCTGCTGGCGGCGCTCGACCAGACCATCGTGGGCACCGCGCTCCCGACGATCGTCTCGGAGCTGGGCGGCGCCGAGCACATGTCGTGGGTGGTCACCTCGTATCTGCTGGCCGAGACCGTCGCCACCGTCCTGGTCGGCAAGTTCGGCGATCTCTTCGGCCGCAAGCTGATCTTCCAGATCTCGGCGATCGTCTTCATCACGGGTTCGTTCTTCTGCGGCCTGGCGACCAATATGACGCTGCTGATCGTCTGGCGCGGGGTGCAGGGCGTCGGCGCGGGCGGGCTGATGGTCACCTCGATGGCGCTGATCGCCGATGTGATCCCGCTGCGCGAGCGGGGCAAGTACCAGGGCGCGATCGGGGCCGTCTTCGGTGTCTCCACGGTGGTCGGACCGCTGATCGGCGGGCTCTTCACCGACCATCTGACCTGGCGCTGGGCGTTCTACGTCAATGTCCCGATCGCGATCGCCGTGGTGATCGCGGCGGCCCGCACCATGCCCGTGGTCCGCGCCGCGGGCCGTCCCGTGATCGACTACGCGGGCATCGCGCTGGTGTCCGCGGGCTCGGGCGCGCTGATCCTGGGGACCAGCTGGGGCGGGAACGAGTACGCCTGGGGCTCGCCGGTCATCGTCGGTCTCTTCGCGGGCGGGCTGATCGCCCTCGCGCTGTTCTGCCTGGTGGAGACCCGGGCGGCCGAACCGATGCTGCCGATGCGGCTGTTCCGCAATCCGGTCTTCACCGTCTGCTCGATCCTCAGCTTCATCGTCGGCTTCGCCATGCTCGGCGCGCTGACGTTTCTGCCGACCTACCTCCAGTACGTGGACGGCGACTCGGCGACCCTCTCCGGCGTGCGCACCCTGCCGATGGTCGCCGGACTGCTGATCGCCTCGATCTTCAGCGGCAACGCGGTCAGCCGCACGGGCCGCTACCGGATCTACCCCATCGTCGGGACCGCGGTGATGGGCGTGGGCCTGTATCTGCTCTCGCTGATGGGCCCGGGGACCGGGCCCTGGCTCGAATCGCTGTACATGTTCGTCCTCGGCGCCGGCATCGGACTCTCCATGCAGGTGCTGACGATCGCGGTGCAGAACACCGTGGAGTACGCCGATCTGGGCACCGCGACCTCGGGCGTCACCTTCTTCCGCACCCTGGGCAGCGCCTTCGGGGCGGCGGTGTTCGGCACCATCTACGGCAACGCCCTCACCCCCAATCTGGCGCGGGGCGTCGCCGAGGCGGCCGAGACGGGCGGCGTCGATCCCGCGGTGATCGCCCGGCTGGCGCGCGGTCCGGAGGGGCTGCACCGGCTGCCGCCGGAGCTGCGTGAGCCGCTCGTCGACGCGTACGCGGACACCCTGCACACGGTCTTCCTGTGGACCGTGCCGGTCGCCGGGCTGGGGCTGCTGGTCTCGCTCTTCCTGAAGCAGGTCACCCTGCGCGACACCGCCCGGGTCGCCTCCACCGACATGGGCGACGCCTTCTCCTCCCCCACGGCCTCAGGCGACTCGGCCCGGCTGCTGGAGGGGGCGGTGGCGACGATCGTGGCCCGCACCGGCGCGGACACCGCCCGCCGGGTGGTCGCCGAGTCCGACACCCGCCTCGACATCGCGGGCGCGTGGGCGGTGATGCAGGTGGAGCAGATGACCCGGATGGTGGGGCACGCCAGTACGGGGCTGATCGCCGCCCGCCACCGGCTGCCGCCGGAGGTGCTGGTGCCGGTGTTCGCCCGGATGGTGGAGGAGGGGTATCTGACCCGGGTGGGGAGCTATTTCTCGCACACCGAGGCGGGGCGGCGGGAGGCCCTGACGATCACCCGGGCCTGGCAGGAGTGGCTCTCCGACCGGCTGGAGCGGGATCTCGGCCGGCCGCCGGGGCCGGAGCTGCACGCCGCGGCCGACACCATCGCCAAGCGGCTGCTGGCGGAGGATCTGGCCGAGGGGCTGCCGGCCCGGCGCTGAACCCGGGCGCCGGGCGGGCCGGCCGCCCGCGTGGCGGGGTCACTCGACGAAGGCGCCGTCCACATACATCCAGGAACCGTTCACCCGTTCGAATGTGCTGCGCTCGCAGAGCGCCCCGCGCCGGCCGTGGTGCCGGTAGCGCGCCCGGAAGGTCACGGTCCCGGTGGAGTGGAAGGCCGTGCCGTCGGCGGTGTCGGCGATCTCCAGCCCGCTCCAGTGCGTCGACGGGTCCAGCTCCAGGCTGTCCGGGCGGGTGGCGGGGTGCCAGGTGCGCAGCAGATAGCCCTCGTCGTGGGCGGCGAAGGCGCTGTAGCGGGAGCGCATCAGCAGTTCGGCGGTGGGGGCCTCGGACCGTCCCGAGTGGAAGCGCCCGCAGCACGCGCCGTAGGCGGCGGGCAGCCCGCAGGGGCAGGGGGAGAGATCGGTGAGCGCGGCGGGGGCGGGGGCGCGCCGGGGACGGGAGCTGCGTCGGGACATGGCTCCATTCTCCCGCCCGGGCGGGAGAGGGACCGCACGGGGCGGATCAGCGCCGGAGCGGCGGGGCGTACGCGACCGGGGCGGGGCGGGCCCGAGCGGGCGGGCGCGTACAGCCCGGGGCCCTGGCAGGCGGGCAGGCGCCCGCAGCCGGCGCCCGGGCGGCCGGGGTCGTTCAGCCCGGGCCCGGGCGGCGCTCGTGCCGTGCCGGGCGCTCCTCGGCGCGGGGCGGCGGGCAGAGGGGCCCCGGCCGCCGTTCCTCCCGGTCGGCGGCGAACCGGCGGGCCCGGTCGAGCACCGCGGGCTCCACCCCGGCCAGCTGCTGCCGGGTGCCGTGGGCCAGCAGGTCGGCGACGGCCTCGCCGAGCAGCGAGCGCGCCTCGCCGGAGCCCTGCCGCTGGGCCCAGAGGGCGAGCAGCCGGTCGGGGCAGGTGGTCGACGCGTGGGCGAGGGCCGCCTCCGCCCCCTCCCGTACCCCCGCGTCGTCGCCGTGGACGTCCAGCGCCATCAGCGCCACCTGGGCCATCAGCCCCACGCCGACGGTGTCGTGGGCCCCGGATCCCACGGCGGCCAGGACCCGGCCGACGACCGCCGCCGGGAGCCGGATCGCGTCGGTGGCGAGCTGGCCGAGGAGCAGCCGGGCCACACAGCGCTGGGAGGTGTCGTCCAGACCGCTGCCCGGGCCGATGAAGGAGGCGCACAGCTCGTACTGGGCGGCGAGTTCGTCCTCCGGGGCGCCGAGGCCGCCCGCGAGCCAGAGCGAGGTCAGCCCGTGGGCGACCGAGGTGGCGGTCCCGTCGGGGGTGCCGACGAAGGTGGTCACGGCGGGGGCGAGCCAGGTGAAGACGGGGTCGATGGCGTGCAGCACGATGGCGTCGTTGGTGCCGCCCGCGACCATCATCTTGTGGCGGATCTGGTCGGCGTAGGGGCGGACCCAGGTGACGGCCCGGCCGCGGTCCTCGTGGGCGGGGGCGCGGCCGTGCAGCCAGTAGACGTCGACGGGTTCGGGCGGGTCGGGGAGATCCTGGGCGGGCCGGACGTCCAGGTCCCGGTGGTCCCCGTCCCAGACCCGCCGCACGCTCAGGGCCCGCGCGAAGTCCGTCCACTCCGGTTCGGTGAAGGCGGCCCGCCACAGCTGCGCCCGCCGGTGCCACATCGCGGCGCAGGTCTGGACGTCGGGGAAGAGCCTGCTGGCCCGCACGCCCCCGGTGACCAGCAGGGTGAGGATGAACAGATTGGCCGAGTACACCCCGTGGCGGGCGGCGGTGGGGCGGGCGACGGGCCGGTAGCCGGTGTAGCGGTGCTCGGTGCGGTCGTGGTGGTCGGCCATGACGGTGAGCAGCAGTTCGCCGAGCCGGTGGCGGTCGCGGGCCCCGATGCCGTCGATGCGCGCGCCGACGAAGCGGAGCATCTGCCGGGAGGAGAGCGGGGCGTACGAGAGGAGGACGTAGAGCAGATCGTCGTCGACGCCGGCCCGGCCCAGGGAGAGCGCGGGCCGCTGGCCGAGCAGCCCCTCCAGCAGCTGGACGGCGAGCCGGGCGGCGAGGTACTCGCCGAAGGTGGCGTGCAGGAATTCGTAGGTCGCCAGCCGCTGGTCGTCGCGGACCGCCTGGGCGCGCTGGACGAAGAAGAACCGGCCGAGGGCGATCTCCCCCTGGCCGAGCGGCGCGCGGAATCCGTCCTGCACCGGCTCGGGCCGGCCGAGCACGGCGGCGAGATCGCTCTCCGCCTCGGCCGCGGTGATCCACTGCCGGCGGCGGTTGAGCATCCCGAAGGAGATCAGGGAGAGCCGCTGAAGCTCCTGTTCGGCGCGTTCGCGCAGCTCCTCCTCCGTACAGGCGACGGCCGACTTGCTGACCTCGCGCACGGCGAACGAGGCCAGCAGCTCCTCGTACAGCTCCGCCTCGCCGAGGGGTTCGTCGCCGCCCGCGCCGCGCTGGAGGGAGTTGTCGGTGCCGTCGTAGAGGGCGAGCATCAGCAGGAGCAGCGGCTGGGAGGCCAGCGCCTGGTGGCGCTGGGCGACGTCGGCGGTCAGCGGGCGCAGTCCGCGCTCGGTCAGGGAGCGTTCGTTGAGCCGGCCCCACAGCTCCAGCCAGCGGGCGATCTGGGGGCGGTTGAAGGGTTCGAGGCGCAGCGCGACCGACCCGTCGGGGTAGCGGGCCCGGTCGGCGACGGCGGTGCGGCTGGTGACCAGGGCGAAGACCGGGCGTCCCTGGTCGGCCTCGCGCTCCTGGAAGCGGGCGACGCGCACGAGGAAGTCGGACTGGCTGACGCCGGTGGCCTGGAGGAGTTCGTCGAATCCGTCGAAGAGCAGCACGGGGACGGCCCCGCCGGCCGCCCGGACCAGCTCCGGCCAGGTGGCGCGCTCGCCGGTCTCGGTGCGCACGGCGTGCTCGATCTGGTCCTGGATGTCGGCGTCCGCGGGGACCTCGCGGAGCACGATCCGCACGGGCAGATACCCCGCGCCGGTCAGCCGGGCGGCGAGGATCTTGGTCAGGACGGACTTTCCCGCGCCGGGCTGGCCGAGGACGATCAGGGGCGCGGTGGCGGCGGCGACGGTGGTGAGCGTGCCGGCGAGGTATTCGGTCAGGTCCGAGCGTACGGGCGCGGCCTCCCACCAGCCCTCCTCGGCCGGTCCCTGGGCTCCGTCGAGCACCGGGCGCGCCCGGAAGTCGGGGTCGACGTACCCCTCGCCGAGGGTGGGCAGACAGACGCCGGCCGGGGCCTGTCCCTCGGCCAGCATCGGCCGGGGCAGCGCCGCCCGGTAGCCGGTGGCGAGGGATTCGGCGACCTGCCGGAGCGGGCTGGGGACGCTCAGTCCGGCGAGGGCGCTCTCGATGCCGCCGAGCGCCTGCCGGACGGCGACCCGGGTCGCCCGGTGCTCCATCCGGCCGGACCAGAGGCCGAACTCGGGGACTTCGAGGGCGAGTCTGCTGTACAGCTCCTGGTAGCACTCGACGGCGGTCCAGGCGAAGACGCCGTCGCTGAAGAGGTGGTCGACGGCGTCGCGCTGCCGCTCGGTGAGCCCGTCCCACACGGCCAGACCGTGCAGGAAGTCGGTGAGATCGTCGCTGCGCGCCCAGTACCAGTGCCGGAGTTCGTCCAGGAGGTTCTCGTACGGGGTGTGGGGCGCGGGCTGCGGCGCGCCGGTGGTGAGCAGCGCCTCCAGCAGGTCGCGGCCGGCCCCGCCGGCGATGGCGATCTGCTCGTCCCGGGTCAGCTCCAGCTCCTCCAGCCGGAAGGGCAGGCTGCCCTCCTCGCCGAGGGCGTCGAAGAAGGCGGTGACGACCAGGACGGTGTGGGCGGCCGCGATCCGCTCGGTGCGGGCGGCGCGGTCGGTCCCCCGGAGGTTCTCCCGCAGACCGGCCGTCAGATCGCGGCCGAGGCGCAGGATCCGGCCCTGGGCGTCGAGGGCGTTGAGCAGTACGTCGCTGACTCCGCCGGTCGCCACGGTGAGCGCGCCGCCGAGCAGCCGGTCGGCGGCGGCCAGCCCCGCGCTGTCTCCCGTCAGGATCGCCACCGCGTCGCTGTAGCTGACCAGTCGCCGTGCCCGCACCGCGCCCCCTGCTCTCGGCCGCCTTGACGAATCCGGTCTACCACGCGAATCACCCGTCTCGTGGTGAAATCGCCTTGATCTGGTACGAGAGGGTGGTGGCGCGCGGCAGGCGGCGCGCGGCCCCGGCGTCCCGGCCCGGACACCGGCCGCGCCGGGGCGCTTCGCGGGTCAGCGGCCGGCGGGGGCCGGGGCGGTGAAGCGGACCGTGTCGGAGGAGGCCACGAACTCGGGGTCGGAGCCGAGCGCGTGCTCGGCGACCCGGGAGACGACGGAGGCGGGGATGTCGTCCAGATGGTAGGTCGCGTGCGCGTCGTGGGGCAGGACGACCAGGAGGCCGCGCTCCACCGCGCCGGCCGCGGTGGCGCTCACGCACATCTCGGAGAGGACCCCGCCGATCACCACCCGGCGTACGCCCGCGTCGGCCAGGATCGCCCCCAGCGGGGTCCCGGTGAAGCCGTCGTCGTCCTCCTTGGGGACGAGGTGCTCGCCGGGCGTCCGCCGTACCGGGAAGTACAGCTCCCAGCCGGGCGCTCCGGGCTCGTCCACGGCTCCCGGCTCGCCGTCGTTGCGCAGATGGACCACGACCGCTCCGGCGTCGCGGGCCCGCTCCAGCAGGGCGGCGAGCCGCCCGACGAGCCGTTCCGCGTCCGGCACGGCGTCGGGACCGGTCAGAAACGCCCGCTGGGCGTCGACGAGGACGAGCGCCTGGGCGGGGCCCTCGGGCGCGGTGCGCCGGGGTACGGAGTGCCAGGCCCCGTCGCGGACGAAGCCGCCGGCGCCGGTGTCCGCGTCCGTGCCCGGGTCCACGTCCGTGCCCGGGTCCACGTCCGTGCCGCCGGGGGATCCCGTCCCGTGCTCCGCGTCCCGCATCCGCGCTTCCCCCTCATGATCAACGATCTTCCCCGCCGGTCGAGGGTAGCCGAGCACGACGGCGGCCGGGCGGGGGACGGGGGCCCGGGCCGTGGGAGCCGGGGACCCCGCGCGGAAACGACGACGGCGTGCGGGTGAGTACCCCGCACGCCGTTTCCCGATGCGCCCGCCGGCGAAGCCGGTCTGGAGCGCGGTGGCCGTTAAGTGAGCGTGAGAACGCATGAAACCCCAGGTCGGAGCGGTCAGGTGAGCAGGAAGTCCGCCTTCCCGGACTTGGCTCCCTGAATGAACGCGGCTATCTCACCGGGTGTATAGATCAGCGCGGGGCCGTCCGGATCGGCGGACTGCCGCACCGCCACCCGTCCGTCGGCGAGCTTCATCGTCTCGAAGCAGTTGCCGCCGTTGCCGCCGCTCCACGGCTTGTGCCAGCCCACATCGCCCAGCTCGGTGGCCGGCATGCCGTTGTATACGTGATCCATTCACAGCTCCTTGCGGAGACCCTTGAGGATCTCCTTCGTGCGTTGTGCAGTCGCGGCCTGGGCCGCCATGCGGTCCAGGACCTCCAGATGCGAGGCGACCTCGGGACGCGCGTCGAGATAGACCGCGCCGGTCAGATACTCGCTGTAGACCATGTCCGGGAGCTCGGGGACGGCGAACCGGAACAGCACGAACGGCCCATAGGTGCCGGGGTGGTGTCCGGACGCGAACTCCGCGACCTGAAGGGTGACATGGGGCAGTTCCGCGCCTTCGAGCAGCCGGTCGATCTGGCCTCTCATGACGGCGGGACCGCCGACGGGCCTGCGGAAGACCGTCTCGTCCATGATCACCCACAATCTGGGTGAGCCGGGCTGGGTGAGCAGCGCCTGGCGCTCCATGCGCAGCGCCACATGGCGCTCGATCTCCTCGGGGTCGGTCTGGCCGACGGCTCCGCTGAGCATGATCGCGCGCGCGTACTCCTCGGTCTGGAGCAGACCGGGCACGAAGTGGGGCTCGTAGGAGCGGATGAGGCTGGCCGCGCCCTCCAGGCTGACGTACATGCTGAACCAGCCCGGCAGCACATCGTGGAACCGCTGCCACCAGCCCGGCTTGTTCGCCTCCTCGGCCAGCTCGATGAAGCCCCGGGCCTCCTCGTCGCCGATCCCGTACGCGTTCAGCAGCAGCTGGACATAGGGGATCTTCAGCGCGACCTCGGCGGTCTCCATGCGGCGGATGGTGCCCGCGGCGACGCGAAGGACCTTGGCGGCCTCCTCGCGCTTGAGCCCGGCACGCTCGCGCAGATCCTGCAGACGCTTGCCGAGGACGACCTGCCCCACGGTGGGGGCGGACCGCGGTTCACTCACTTCGATTCCTCCCCACGCGCTGTTGCGAGCAGTCTGCCACGCGCCCGCAACGATGAATATGCCCACTCTGAAAAATTCAGAGTGGCTCTTGCCAAGCTGTCCGTTTCAGAGCGACAGTGGTCCGGTGAACCGTGACGCGCTCCACGCCCCACTCATGGACCCGTGCTCGGGGGTCGACCACCACAGGTACGGCTTCGAGCTGCCGGCGCGCGTCGAGTACGTCTCCAGAGCCCGCAAGCTCGCCCGTGACCGGCTGCGCTGCTGGGGCATAGCGGGCGATGTGCACGACACCGCGATGCTGGTGGTCTCCGAGCTGGTGACCAACGCGGTGGTCCACAGCGGCAGCCATCTGATCTCCTGCGAGCTGCTGAACGGCGTCGAACGGCTGCGGATCAGCGTGCGGGACCAGGGCTGCGCGCCCACCGGCCCGCATGTGTGCCACACCAAGGCGGCGGAGGAGCGGGGCCGGGGTCTGCTGCTGGTGGAGTCGGTCTCCAGCGCCTGGGGGGCCCACGCCGGCCGCTCCGGCTCCGGCCGGACGGTCTGGGCCGAGCTGGCGCACGCGAATGTTCCGTACGGGGCGGACTTCCCGGCGGCCGAGCACCCGAGGGCCCCGGCCCGCCCGGGGCGCGCCGGACTGCCGGAGGCCCGCAGGCCGCACACGCGGACGGAGGTCCCGCAGGCCGACGCCCGGCGTCCGGGGCTGCCGCTGGGGACGGAGCGGTCGTGTTGAGACATCTGGCGCCCCGGCTGAGCCGGGGCGGCCGCGAGGGCGACGGGACGGGGCTCACCCGGCTCGCGCTGCCGCCCTCGATCGTGCCCACACTGGGCTGCGACGCGGTGGGCGTGCCCGCCCGTCACGGATTCCGTCTGCTGGGGAGGCTGCCGCGCAACGGCTGTGTCTTCGCGGACGCCGACTGGTGGTGGTGGATCGTGCCCGCCGGCTCCGACCTGGAGCTGACCTGGCCGCTGCCGTCGCACTACGCCAAGGGAGCCCGCGTACCGGCGAACGACCCCCGGCTGATCAGCTGGCCCGACGACAACAGCCCCTACACACCGCCCATTCCACTCTATTTGATGGCCTGTCAGCTCACGGGAACCGCCCCTCTGTGGACGGTCGGTGTCGGCGGGCCCGCATGAGAGCCGCGCCCGGCGCGGCTCCCGTCTCCGACCGCCTGAGCGGGGACGGGACGGATACCCTTCCGGGTATGTCGGAAGCGAATTCGGCCCCGGAACGACCGGGGCTCACACCACGTCAGGCACGTCATGTCCGCATCGTGCTCTCCGCGTTCATCATGGTCGCGGTGGGGCTGGCGCTCGTCCTCAGAATCGACAGCACTCACTCGTTCCTGACCATGGGCTTCTACGGCATAGCGCTGATCCTCGCGGGCAGCGCGCTGGTGCTGAGCCGGCAGGGTCGCACCCGGGTGGCGACAGTCGTCCTGGGAGTCTGTGTGGCCCTCGCCCTCGGGGCGGAGTGGGCCGTCGCGGCACTGCGCTGACGGAGCGGGAAACGCCGGGTCCCAGCGGCCCGGCGGTCTTGAGCACACGGGGGAACAGGGGGAGGGACCAGGCCCTCGCGCGGGGGAAGCCGGGGGCCTGGTCCCGGAACCGGTCCTGGTCCGGCCGCGGATATGGGGGGCGGCCGGACCGGTGGACCGAAGACGGCGGTACGCCGGGGCTGGGGGCCCCGGCGTACCGCCGCGCACGTCCGGGGGCGGGACCGTACCGCCGCGCACGTCCGGGGGCGGGGCGCGGAAGGCGGGCGGACGAAACCGCCCCCGTCGGCCGGGGCCGGGACGGGGGCGATCGGGCGGGGCGGGGACCCGCCCCTCGGCGGAGCGGTCGCGGAGGGCGAGATTCAGCCGCTGGAGACGGCCCGCAGATGGGACTTGGCCCGCCGCACGGGCGGCGTCGGCGTGGGAGCGCCCCGGCGCTCGCGCAGCACCAGCGTCATCCGGGTGTACCCGCGGTCCTGGAGGGTCGCCGGGGTCTCGTCCACGATCCGGCACTCGGAGCGCCCGTACCGCGGGTCCGGGTGGTGCAGCGGCCGTACGGCCCCGTCGTGGTGGACGGCGGCGGCCCCGGCCACCCGCATCCAGTGCGGCAGACCGCAGCGGTAGGCGGCGTCCATGATGGGGTCGTCCGCGATCTCGCCGCGAATGGCCTGAAGCACACCGTCGTCCTCGTAGCACTCCAGGGCCGACTCCAGCTGCGCCAGCAGCGGCAGGCACCAGCTGGTCTCGCGGTCGCCGAGGACGGCGCCCGCGTCCGGGTGGAAGAGCACGAAGCGCAGGAAGTTCTGGTCGGGCATCGCGGTGGGATGGTCGCCCATGCCCTGGAACAGGGTCTGGAAGGCCGGATTGACATGGGCCACGTCCCAGCGGCGGTCGAACAGCACCGACGGCAGCGGGACGGCGTCCATCATCGCCGCGTAGTCGCGCAGATAGTCCTGGGCCCCCGGATCCTGCGGAAGCGGGGTCCGCACCGGGGCGCGACGCTCGGCGGGCCGCACGGGCGACGTCACCGGGGCGTACGGGCGCGCCGGCCCGGACGGGAAGGCGGGGCCCGAGGGCCGGGCCGGTCCCATGGGCGTGGTGGCCCGCGGGGCCCGTCCGTCCAGGGCCGTCGGCGGCTCTCGGTCCACGGCCAGCCGGAAGAGCCAGCCGCCCTGTTGATCGGTCATCTCCAGGGCTTTGACCAGGGCGTAGAGCCGGTCCTCGGTCCAGTCCTCGGAGGGTGTGCCCTCCCAGGTGTCATAGGCGCCGGTGCTGATGTCGAGCCGGGCGGCGACCTCCGCCACGCTCAGCCCCAGCTCTTGCCTGCGCTCACGCAGTATGTCGCTCAGTCTCCTCGACCGGAGCGTGCCCCGGCCGGTGCCGGTGCACCCCCGGCGCCCGTGGACACCCGAGCGGTCGGAACCGACCTCATGTGTCATCGAGAACGCCACCCTTCTCGAAGTCCTGCCGCGGCAGCGCCCTTTGGATCTTCACCCCGCCCGGCGATCCTGCTACCGCGAGAGCGGCCATGTCAACTATCGTGGCATTCGGTGGCGCAGAACGCACAGAACGCGCCACAGCTGTGGCAAGACCTGGCTGTACGTCCGGGAAACGGTTAATCTCCGGGCAGCCAACCGTGTGCGGAGCCATCTCGCGTGATCTAGGAGACCCACTGGTGACAGACGGCTTCTCGGTTCCGGGTCCGGCAGCCGCAGGCCCTCTCGCGGCGTCGGTTGCCCGTGTCACCGAACTCGCAGGCAGACTGGGACTGAGCCCCGGCGAGGTCTTCGACGTGCACGAGCTGTCCGACGCGTCGGGGGTCCCCGCCGATGTGGTCGGCCCCCTGCTGGAGGGCCGTCAGGCGGGCGAACCCGACCTCCAGGCGCGCTTCCTCCAGCGCTTCGACCTGCTGCGGCGGACCCGTCTCAAACCCAACGGCCGCCGCTACACCCAGCAGGAGATCGCCGACGGCGCCGGGATGTCCCGGCAGCAGGCGGGCGCGCTCATCAACGGCGACCGCCGTCCCACCATGGAGCACTGCGACGCGATCCAGCGGTTCTTCAAGGTGCACGCCGGCTTCCTGACCGCGGAGGACGCGGACGCGCTCAACAGCGCGCTCCAGCGCACCGAACAGCGGCTGCTGCAGAACTGCGCCGGCGACGGCGACCCGCTGGAGCGGCTGCTCCAGGACCACGGCGTGCGCGGCATCGCCTGGCGGGCCGCCCAGCTGCCCACCGACAAGCACCGGGACAAAGTCACCGAATGGCTCGATCTGCTGCTGGAGAGCGTCAAGCCGGTGGAGTCGTCCGATGCGCCAAAGCCGACGGAAAGATGACTTCAGATTCGGACTGATGTCAGGGCAGGGTTGAGGCCGCACGTGTGCGGGCGGCCGCTGCGGGGGAGAGGAGAACGGTGAGCATTGGCAAGGAGATGCGTCGGCTCTGCGGCGAGCTGGTAGCCGGACTCGGTCTGCCGGCCCCGGCGGAGCCCGCCGATCTCTACGCGGCCCTGTGCGGCCAGATGAGCAGCCGCAGGGGCCGGCCGGTGCGCTATCGGACGGCCGCCTTCCCGCCCGGCACCGCCAGCGGGCTCTGGCTGGACATGAAGGACCAGGACCTGATCGTCATCGAGGAGCGCACCGCCCCCGACCACCAGCTGGTCATCCTCGGCCATGAGCTGTGGCACATGAACGCCGGGCACTGCACCCACCATGTCGAGGGCGCGGCCGTCGCCGCCCGGCTGCTCTGCGACGAGGCCGATCTCCAGGCCACGGTCCTGAAGGTCGCGGCGCGCACCCGGTTCGACCAGAGCGAGGAGAACGAGGCGGAGAGCTTCGGGCTGCTGCTCGGCAGCAAGTGCCGCTCCTGGCTGGCGGGTTCCACCGGACGCGGACCGCGGCGGCGGGAGGGGCTCGCCGGACGGATCGAGGCGTCCCTGGGATACCGCGGGCCCCAGGGCTGATCGGTGGAGAAGACGGCCCGGGTGCGGCTGAACGGCGCGGTGAGCCGGGACCCCCTGGAGCCCAAGGCGGGCCGGGACACCGTGCGCCGCCACAATCTCAGCCTGGTGCTGCGGGCGGTGAAGGACTCCGGGGAGACCACCAGGGCCGGGGTGTCCGCGCGGGTGGGGCTGACCCGGGCCGCGATCTCCTCGCTGGTGGAGCAGCTGCTGGAGAGCGGATTCCTCTCGGAGTCGGGCAAGACGTTCAGCGGGCAGGCCGGCCGCCCCGGCACGGTGCTGAAGGTGGCGCGCACCGGTGTCGCGGGCCTCGGCGTCGAGATCAACGTCGACTATGTGTGCGTCTGCGTGGTGGATCTCGCCGGTACGGACCGGGTGCGGCTGGTGGAGCACCTCGACAACCGGGGCGCGTCGCCCGCGCAGGTGCTCCGCCGCGCGGCGCAGATCGCCGCGCGGGCGCTGACCTCGGCGGGCGAGCAGGAGCTGCGCCCGGTCGGCGCGGCGCTGGCGCTGCCCGGTCTGGTCTCCTCCGGCACGGTCCGCCAGGCGCCCAATCTGGGCTGGGCCCGGATCCCGGCCGAGGCCCCCTTCGCCGCCGCGCTCTCCGCGCTGCGGCCCCGGCTGCCCGCGCTGCCGGTCCGCTCGGAGAACGAGGCGAATCTCGCGGCGCTCGCGGAGCTGTGGTTCGGCTCGCTGGGCTCCGTGCGCACCTTCCTCTATCTCTCCGGTGAGATCGGGGTCGGCGGCGCCCTGATCCTCGACGGGCGGCTGCTGAGCGGGGCGCACGGCTTCGCGGGGGAGATCGGCCATGTGGTCGCGGCGGCCGACGGGCCCGAGTGCCGCTGCGGGGCGCGGGGCTGTCTGGAGCAGTACGCGGGCCAGTCGGCGATGCTGCGGGCGGCGGGTCTCGACGAGGGCAGGGGCGCGGCCGTCGCGGAGCTGGAGCGGCGGGCCCGCGCGGGCGACGCGCAGGCGCTGGCGGCGCTGGAGCGGGCGGGCCTGATGCTGGGCCGGGTGCTGTCCGGCGCGGTCAATCTCTTCGATCCGGCGGCGGTCGTCCTCGGCGGGATCTACCGGCCGCTCTCCCCCTGGCTGATCCCGCGCGCCGCCTCCGAGCTGTCCGCGCGGGTGGTCTCGGGCCTCTGGCCGCGCTCCGGCGGCCGGCTGCGCGCCTCCTCCCCCGCCGCGGACGCCGCCCGGGGCGCGGCCGCGCTGGTGGTGCGGGACGTGCTGACGGATCCTCTGGCGTACGGGGAGCGCGCCCCGGCGGGCTGAGGCCGGCCGGTCAGCGCAGACCGAGCAGATGATCCAGCGCCAGTTGGTCGAGCGCCTCGAAGGCCATGCCCCGCTCCCCGGCCGCCCGGGCGTCGAACTCCTCGAACGCGGTGCGGTCGGCGAGCAGTTCGGACAGTCCGCCGGGGGCGGTCGCGAGGGCCAGTTCGTCCAGCCGGGCGGCGCGCAGGGCCTCCCTCACCCGGGGGTCGTCGCGGAAGGCGAGGGAGCGCTCGCGCAGGATGAGGTAGTTGCGCATGCACCCGGCGGCCGACGCCCACACGCCGTCGGCGTCCTCGGTCCTGGGCGGTTTGAAGTCGAAGTGGCGGGGGCCGTCGTAGCCGCCCGTCTCCAACAGGTCCACCAGCCAGAACGCGGAGCGCAGATCGCCGGAGCCGAACCGCAGGTCCTGGTCGTACTTGACGCCGTTCTGGCCGTTGAGGTCGATGTGGAAGAGCTTGCCGGACCAGAGCGCCTGGGCGACGGCGTGCGGGACGTTGAGTCCGGCCATCTGTTCATGGCCGACCTCCGGATTGACTCCGTACAGCGCGGGCCGCTCCAGGCGTTCGATGAAGGCCAGCGCGTGGCCGACGGTGGGGAGCAGCAGATCCCCGCGCGGCTCGTTGGGTTTGGGCTCGATGGCGAAGCGGAGGCCGAGGCCCTGTTCGGCGACGTACTCCCCCAGCAGGTCGAAGGCTTCCTTGAGCCGGTCGAGGGCGAGGCGGACGTCCTTGGCCGCGCCGCTCTCCGCGCCCTCCCGGCCGCCCCAGACGACGAAGGTCCTGGCTCCGAGCGAGGCGGCGAGGTCGAGCGCGCGCAGGGTCTTGCGCAGGGCGTACCGGCGTACGCCGAGGTCGTTGGCGGTGAACGCGCCGTCCTTGAAGACCGGGTGGGTGAAGAGATTGACGGTCGCCATGGGGACGACGAGGCCGGTGCGGTCCAGCGCCGCGCGGAAGCGCTCGATCCGGGCCGGGCGGCCGGTCTCGGGCGTGCCGGGGGGAAGGAGGTCGTCGTCGTGGAGGGTGACGCCGTACGCGCCGAGGGCGGCGAGGCGTTCGACGGTCTCGACCGGGTCCAGCGGCGGCCGGGTCGCGTCCCCGAACGGGTCCCGGCCCTGCCAGCCGACCGTCCACAGGCCGAAGCTGAAGCGGTCGTCGGGGCTGGGGCCGAGGGATCCGGCCGGAGCGGCGGGGTGTTCCGCCGGCCGGGTGATGCCGTCCGTCATCGCTGTGACCGCCTTCGCGCCGCTGTTCGTCCGGTGCCCGTCACGCTGTTTGTTTCTCTCCTTGATGAATGAAGCACAACCTGTCGCCGGGCAGAAGACCCTCGCCGTCTTTTGGGCCGGGACGGCTTGGCGTAATTTGTTCGGGTCAAGTCCAATCTCAGCGGCGGGACAGGGACGGGGAGGGACGACAGTGCCGGCACCGACGGTCGTCATCGGCGTGGACAGCTCGACCCAGTCGGCCAAGGCGGTGCTCGTCGACACGGCGACCGGCCGGACGCTCGCCACCGGGCGCGCCGCGCACCGGGTGAGCGGGGAGGCGGGCGCCCGCGAGAGCGATCCCGAGGAGTGGTGGCGGGCGCTGCGGGAGGCGGTCGCCGAGGGGCTCGGCCGGTCCGGCGTGCCGGCCGCCTCGGTGGCCGGGATCGCGGTCGCCGGGCAGCAGCACGGTCTGGTGACGCTGGACGGCTCCGGGCGTCCGCTGCGGCCCGCGCTGCTGTGGAACGACACCCGTTCCGCGCCGCAGGCCGCCGCTCTCGGCGAGGCGCTCGGCGGTCCGCGCGCCTGGGCCGAGCTGACCGGATCGGCGCCGGTCGCGGCGGTCACCGCCGCCAAGTGGCAGTGGCTGCGCGAGCACGAGCCGCGGACCGCGGCGGCGACGGCCGCCGTGCGGCTGCCCCACGACTTCCTCACCGAGCGGCTCTCGGGCGTCCCCGTCACCGATCCGGGCGACGCCTCGGGCACCGGCTGGTACGCGACCGCGACCGGCGCGTACGACCCCGAGGTCCTGGATCTTCTCGGGCTGGACCGGGCCCTGCTGCCCGAGGTGGCTCCCGGCGGGGCCGCCCGGGCGGGCGGACTCCTCGCCCCGGCCGCCGCCGAACTCGGTCTGCCGAGCGGCATCGCGGTCGCGGCGGGCACCGGCGACAACATGGCCGCCGCGGTCGGTCTCGGGCTCGGCGGCGCGGGGCTCCTGGACCGTCCCGTACTGAGCCTCGGCACCTCCGGGACGGTGTTCGCCGCCACCCGCTCCCGGCCCGTCTCCCCCGCGCTCTCCGGATTCGCCGCGACCGACGGCGTCTATCTCCCCCTCGGCTGCACCCTCAACTGCACCCGGGCCGTGGACAAGGTCGCGGCCCTCCTCGGGCTGGACCGGGAGCGGGCCGAGCCGGGCGGCGAGACGGTGCTGCTGCCGTTCCTCGACGGGGAGCGCACCCCCGATCTGCCCGCCGCCTCCGGGCTGCTGACCGGTCTGCGGCACACCACGAGCCGTGAACAGATCCTCGGCGCCGCCTACGAGGGCGCGACCGTCGCCGTGCTGCGCGCCCTGGACGAGGTGCTCCGCGCCTGCGGACTGGACCCGACGGAGCCGGCGACAGCCGCCGGGACGCTGCGTCTGGTGGGCGGCGGCGCCCGGGGCCGCCAGTGGGTGGAGACCGTGCGCCGGCTCTCCGGCCGCCCGGTGCTCGTCCCCCGCGAGCCCGAACTCGTCGCCGTCGGCGCGGCGGCGCTGGCAGCGGGCGCGGCGACGGGCGAGGACCCTGTGCGGCTGGCGGCCGCCTGGGGCACGGGCGACGGGACGGAACTGCCCGCCGTGGCGCGGGACACCGAGACCTGGGAGCGGGTGTCGGAGGCGCTGGAGCGGGCGCGCGCCGGATTTCCGCGGTGATCCACGAAGCCCGGTTCGCCGTACGGGCGTTGCCCCGAAGGCCCTCCCGGTCCCGGCCGTCCGGGCCCGGACGCCGCCCACCCGCCGGTGAACTGGCCTGATTCCCATCCGTAGAATGTCTGGTACACCTCAACCAACACCCCGCTCACCCGCCCGCGGTGAGAGGACGACCCACGCCTTGGGAGGCGAGCATGGGCACCCGTCGCACCTCACTGCCGGGAGTCGGTACCCAATACGACTTCACCACCGAGGAGGGACGGCACATCTCGGTCGTGGTCCACCACGACGGCAGACGCTTCCTCGGTTTCTACGCCTCCGACGACCCCGACGCCTGTCAGCTGTCGGTCCCGCTCTCCTCCGCGGAGGCCACCGCGCTGGCGCATCTGATCGACCCGGCGCCCATCGACGCCGTACGCACCGACGGGATCGACCTCGTCACCGAGCACATCCCGGTCGGCTCCCGCTCCCCGTACGCGGGCCGGCTGCTCGCCGACACCCAGGCGCGCAGCCGCACCGGCGCGTCGATCGTCGCCGTGCTCCGGCGCACGAGCGCACACCCCTCACCGGGGCCCGACTTCCGGTTCGCCATCGGGGACACCCTGGTCGCGGTCGGCACCCGTGAGGGCGTGGACGCGCTCTCCGAGATCATCGCCGGAGGCTGACCGTGCACGAGACCACCACCCTGCTGATCGAACTCGGCGCGATCATCCTCGGCCTGGGTCTGATAGGCCGCTTCGCCGGGCGCATCGGCCTCTCCCCCATCCCCCTCTATCTGCTGGCGGGCCTCGCGTTCGGGACCGGCGGGCTGCTCCCGATGAGCGCCAGTGAGGACTTCGTCGCCGTCGGCGCGGAGATCGGCGTCATTCTGCTGCTGCTCCTGCTGGGGCTGGAGTACAGCGCCTCCGAGCTGGTCGGCAGCCTCAAGACGCAGTACCCCTCGGGCGCGGTCGACTTCGTGCTCAACGCGCTGCCGGGCGCGGCGGCGGCCCTGCTGCTGGGCTGGGGCCCGGTGGCGGCGGTCGCGCTGGCGGGCGTCACCTGGATCTCCTCCTCCGGGGTGATCGCCAAGGTCCTCACCGATCTGGGGCGGCTGGGCAACCGGGAGACCCCGGTGATCCTCGGCATCCTCGTGATGGAGGATCTGGCGATGGCGGTCTATCTGCCGCTGCTCACCGCGCTGCTCGCGGGCGTGGGCCTGGCGGGCGGCAGCGTCACCCTCCTGATCGCGCTCGGCGCGGTCGGCGTCGTCCTCTATCTGGCGCTGCGGCACGGCCGGCTGATCAGCCGTGCGGTCTCCTCCGACAACCCGGAGATGCTGCTGCTGGTCGTCCTCGGTCTGACGCTGCTGGTGGCGGGCATCGCCCAGGAGCTGCAGGTCTCCGCCGCCGTGGGCGCGTTCCTCGTCGGCATCGCCCTGTCGGGCGAGGTCGCCGAGGGCGCGCGCAAGCTGCTCACCCCGCTGCGGGACCTGTTCGCCGCGGTGTTCTTCGTCTTCTTCGGGCTGTCGACCGACCCCACGGACATCCCGCCGGTGCTGCTGCCCGCGCTGCTGCTCGCGGTGGTCACCACGGTCACCAAGGTCCTCACCGGCTGGTACGCGGCCCGGCGGGCGGGGATCGGTCCGCGCGGCAGGCTGCGGGCGGGCGGCGCGCTGGTGGCGCGCGGCGAGTTCTCGATCGTGATCGCCGGGCTGGCCGTCGCCACGGAGCCGAGGATCGGCCCGATCGCCACGGCGTATGTGCTGATCCTGGTGATCGCGGGTCCGCTGGCGGCGCGCTGGACCGAGCCGCTGGTGTCCCGTGTGATCGAGAACCGGAAGGACCGGGGGCCGCTGCCGGAGTGCGCCGACGAGGCGCCGCCGGTCGCGCCGCCGCCGCTCGCCGCCGAGGCCGGCGAGACGCCCGCGACCGCGCCCGACGGGCCGTCACCGGCCGCGGTCACTCCCTCGGCCGGCGGGACCGGCCCGTCCCAGGGCCCCTCGTGATCTGACCCGAGGGCCCGCCGTACGCGCCCCCGCCCGCCCCCGCGCGCTCCCGCCGAGGAGCCCGCGGGGGCGTTCGCGTACGGCCCCGGTCGCGGGCCCGTGGAACCGTGACGGGCGCGGCGGAGTTGTCGGGGCGGCGGGTTCGTTCCGCCGCCGCGCGCGGAACGCCGGGGCGTACGCCCCGCCCGCGCCCCTGTTGACGACCGCGAGCCCGGAGACACGCCATGTCCGACACCACCGACTCCTTCCAGCTCCTCCCCGGCGCGGCCGAATCGCCGGTGATCCTGCATGTGCCGCACTCCTCGCGGACGATCCCCGCCCCGGTGCGGGGCGGCATCGTGCTCGACGACGCGGCGCTGGAGCGGGAGCTGGACCATCTCACCGACGCGCACACGGCGGAGCTGGCCGCCGTCGCGGCGGACCGCTGCGCCGTGACTCCGTGGCGGTTCGTCAACCGGCTCTCCCGGCTGGTGATCGACCCCGAGCGCTTTCCCGACGAGCGCGAGGAGATGCTCGCGGCCGGTATGGGCGCGGTCTACACGCGCACGTCCCACGGCGAGGAGCTGCGACCCGCGGCCGTGGACCCGGGGCCGCTGATCGAGCGGTACTTCGCTCCGTACGCGCGGGCCATGACGGCGGCGGTGGCCGGCCGGCTGGCGGCGACGGGGCGCGCGATCGTGGTCGACGTGCACTCGTACCCGAGCGCCCGGCTGCCGTACGAACTCCACGGCGAGGGCCCCCGCCCGCCGGTCTGTCTGGGCACCGACGCCTTCCACACCCCGCCGGGGCTGACCGCGCGCGCCGAGAAGGCCTTCGCGGGGTTCGGCGGCACGGGGACCGACAGCCCCTTCGCCGGCGCCTATGTGCCCCTCGGCTTCTACGGCACGGACGCCCGGGTCGGCGCGCTGATGATCGAGATCCGCCGCGATCTCTACATGCGCGAGCCGGGCGGCCCGGCCGGCCCGGGTCTGACGACGCTGGCGCACGCGCTCGCGGAGCTGGTGGACGGGCTCGGGGAGCGCTAGCCGGGCGCGGCGGCGGCCGCACCGGGCGTGCCCCGTGCGGCCGCTCATGTCCCCGGGCGGGGGCCGGGCTACTTCTGGATCAGCTCCTTCAGCGCGATGTTGAGGCGGAGGACGTTGACGCGGGGTTCGCCGATGAAGCCGAGGATCCGGCCGTCGGTGTGGTCCGCGACGAGCTTCTCGACGCGCCGGACGTCGAGGGCGTTCTTCTCGGCGACGCGGTGGATCTGGAGTTCGGCGTACGCGGGCGAGATGTGCGGGTCGAGGCCGGAGCCGGAGGAGGTGACGGCGTCGGCCGGCACGTCGGAGGGCTCGACCCGGTGGTCGGCGGTGGAGTTGTCCGCGACCGCGGCCGCCTTGGCCTCCTTGACCCATCCGATGAGTTCGGCGTTGTCGCCGGAGCGGTTGGTCGCGCCGGAGAGGATCAGGGAGTACTGGGTGTTGACGCTGTTGACGCCCAGACCGTTGGAGGGGCGCGGCTGGAACCAGCGGAGATCGGCCTTCGGCGTCTCGTCGGCGGCCGCCTCGTCGCCCTTCTCCGGCGGGAGCCGGTAGGTCTGGCCGATGAGGTCGGAGCCGACGACCTCGCCGTCCGACGTCACCTCGGAGCCGTTGGCCTTGCCGGGGAAGAGGACCTGGGCGACGCCGGTCACGGCGAGGGGGTAGAGGACGCCGCAGACGACGGTCAGGACGAGGAGGGCGCGCAGCGCGGCCGCGAGGAGCCGTCCGGAGTTGCGTACGGAGGTGTTCATGGGGGTCACCCGATGCCAGGGATGTGGGAGATGAGCAGGTCGAGGAGTTTGATGCCGATGAAGGGGGCGATGAGTCCGCCCAGTCCGTAGACGGCGATGTTGCGGCGGAGCATGCTGTCCGCGCTCATCGGCCGGTAGCGGACGCCTCTGAGGGCGAGCGGCACCAGGGCGATGATGATGAGCGCGTTGAAGACCACCGCGGAGAGGATCGCGGAGCCGGGCGACGACAGCTGCATGATGTTGAGCTTGTCGAGGCCCGGGTGGGCGGCGGCGAACATCGCGGGGATGATCGCGAAGTACTTGGCGACGTCGTTGGCGATGGAGAAGGTGGTCAGCGCGCCCCGGGTGATGAGGAGCTGTTTGCCGATCTCCACGATCTCGATGAGCTTGGTGGGGTCGGAGTCGAGGTCGACCATGTTGCCGGCCTCTTTGGCGGCCGAGGTGCCGGTGTTCATGGCCACGCCGACGTCCGCCTGGGCCAGCGCGGGCGCGTCGTTGGTGCCGTCGCCGGTCATCGCGACGAGCTTGCCGCCGGCCTGTTCCCGTTTGATGAGGGCCATCTTGTCCTCGGGGGTGGCCTCGGCGAGGAAGTCGTCGACGCCGGCCTCCGCCGCGATGGCCCGCGCGGTCAGCGGATTGTCGCCGGTGATCATGACCGTGCGGATGCCCATCCGGCGCAGTTCCGCGAACCGCTCCCGCATGCCCTCCTTGACGACGTCCTTGAGGTGGACGACGCCCAGGACCCGGGCCCCGCCCTCGTCCTCCAGGGCCACCAGCAGCGGGGTGCCGCCCGCTTCGGCGATCCGGTCGGTGATCCGGTCGGCGTCGTCGGAGACCGGGCCGCCCCGCTCCCGTACCCAGTTGACGACGGACGCGGTCGCGCCCTTGCGGACCTTGCGGCCGTCGGTGTCGACGCCGGACATCCGGGTCTGGGCGGTGAAGGCGATCCACTCGGCGCCGGTCAGCTCGCCCCGGTGGCGGGCCGGCAGTCCGTGCTCGGCCTCGGCGAGGTCGACGACGGAGCGCCCCTCGGGCGTCTCGTCGGCGAGCGAGGAGAGCTGGGCGGCTTCGGCCAGCTCCGCGACGGTGACCCCGGGGACGGGGACGAACGCGGCGGCCCGGCGGTTGCCGAGGGTGATGGTGCCGGTCTTGTCGAGCAGCAGGGTGGAGACGTCGCCCGCGGCCTCGACGGCCCGCCCGGACATGGCGAGGACATTGCGCTGGACGAGCCGGTCCATGCCCGCGATGCCGATGGCGGAGAGCAGCGCGCCGATGGTGGTGGGGATGAGGCAGACCAGGAGCGCGGTGAGCACGATCAGGGAGGTCTGCTCGTCCGCGCCGGCGTACACGGCGAACGGCTTGAGGGTGACGACGGCCAGCAGGAAGACGATCGTCAGCGAGGCGAGCAGGATGTTGAGCGCTATCTCGTTGGGCGTCCGCTGCCGGGCGGCGCCCTCGACCAGATTGATCATCCGGTCGATGAAGGTCTCGCCCGGCTTGGTGGTTATCTTGACGACGATCCGGTCGGAGAGCACCTTGGTGCCGCCGGTGACCGCGCTGCGGTCGCCGCCGGACTCGCGGATGACGGGGGCGGACTCGCCGGTGATGGCGGACTCGTCCACGGAGGCCACGCCCTCGACGACATCGCCGTCGCCGGGGATGACGTCGCCCGCCTCGCAGACCACCAGATCGCCGATGCGCAGCTCGGTGCCGGGCACCTGCTCCTCGGCCGGTCCGTTCAGCCGCCGGGCGACGGTGTCGGTCTTGGCCTTGCGCAGGGTGTCCGCCTGCGCCTTGCCGCGGCCCTCGGCGACGGCCTCGGCGAGATTGGCGAAGACCGTGGTCAGCCAGAGCCAGGCGGTGATCGCCCAGCCGAAGGCGTCGGTCGGATCGGCGACGGCGAGCGCGGTGGTGACGACGGAGCCGATGAGGACGACGAACATCACCGGGGACTTGACCATCACCCTGGGGTCGAGCTTGCGCAGCGCGTCGGGGAGGGACTTGAGGAGCTGTGCGGGGTCGAAGAGCCCGCCGCCGACCCGTCCCGGCTCGGGCCGCCGCCCGGTGGGCGCGTCCGGGTTCGGGGCCCGGGTGGGAGTGATCGTGCTCATGACGCGAGCCCTTCGGCGAGCGGTCCCAGCGCGAGCGCCGGGAAGTAGGTCAGACCGGTGATGATGAGGATCGTGCCGACGAGGAGGCCGCTGAACAGGGGCTTCTCGGTCCGCAGGGTGCCGGAGGTGGCGGGCACGGGCTGCTGTTCGGCGAGCGAGCCGGCCAGCGCGAGCACGAAGACCATCGGGAGGAAGCGGCCCAGCAGCATCGCCAGGCCGATGGTGGTGTTGAACCACTGGGTGTCGGCGTTGAGCCCGGCGAAGGCCGAGCCGTTGTTGTTGGCCCCCGAGGTGTAGGCGTAGAGGATCTCGGAGAAGCCGTGGGCCCCGGAGTTGGTCATCGAGTCGGCCGGGGTGGGCAGGGCCATCGCCGCGGCGGTGAAGCAGAGCACCAGCGCCGGGGTGACGAGGATGTAGCAGGCCGCGAACTTGATCTCCCGCGTGCCGATCTTCTTGCCGAGGTACTCGGGGGTGCGGCCGACCATCAGGCCCGCGATGAACACCGCGATGACCGCCATGACGAGCATTCCGTACAGCCCCGAGCCCACCCCGCCGGGCGCGATCTCGCCCAGCTGCATGCCCAGCATGGTGATGCCGCCGCCGAAGCCGGTGTAGGAGGAGTGGAAGCTGTTGACCGCGCCGGTCGAGGTGAGCGTGGTGGCCACCGCGAAGATCGCCGAGCCGCCGATCCCGAAGCGGGTCTCCTTGCCCTCCATCGCGCCGCCGGCCTCCTGGAAGGCGGGACCCGGGTGGGCGAACTCGGTCCACATCATCAGCGCGGTGAACCCGATCCAGATGGTCACCATCGTCGCCAGGATGGCGTACCCCTGGCGGACGGAGCCGACCATCCGGCCGAACGTCCTGGTCAGCGAGAAGGGGATCACCAGGATGAGGAAGATCTCCAGCAGATTGGAGAGCCCGTTCGGATTCTCGAAGGGGTGGGCCGAGTTGGCGTTGAAGTAGCCGCCGCCGTTGGTGCCCAGCTCCTTGATGGCCTCCTGGGAGGCGACCGCGCCGCCGTTCCACTGCTGCGCGCCGCCGGTGAACTGGCCGACCTCGTGGACGCCGGAGAAGTTCTGGATCGCCCCGCAGGCCACCAGCAGCACGGCGGCGATCGCCGAGATCGGCAGCAGCACCCGGACGGTGCCCCGGACCAGGTCGGCCCAGAAGTTGCCCAGCTCACCGGTGCGGGAGCGGGCGAAGCCCCGTACCAGGGCGACGGCGACCGCGATGCCGACGGCGGCGGAGACGAAGTTCTGCACCGCCAGACCGCCGGTCTGCACCACGTGGCCCATGGCCTGCTCGCCGTAGTACGACTGCCAGTTGGTGTTGGCCACGAAGGACGCGGCCGTGTTGAACGCCTGATCCGGATCGATGGACCGGAACCCGAGCGAGCCGGGCAGCGAGCCCTGCACCCGCTGGAGCAGATAGAGGAAGAGGACTCCGATCGCGGAGAAGGCGAGCACCCCGCGCAGATAGGCGGGCCAGCGCATCTGGGTGTTCGGATTGGCGCCGACCGCCTTGTAGATCCACTTCTCCACCCGCAGATGCCGGTCGGAGGAGTAGACACGGGCCATGTAGTCGCCCAGCGGACGGTGGGCCAGGGCGAGCGCTGCCACCAGCGCCAGCAGCTGGAGCACGCCGGCAAGTACGGGACTCATATCCGGGCTAGAACCTCTCCGGGTACAGAAGGGCGAGGACGAGATAGCCCAGCAGGGCGACGGCCACGATCAGGCCGACGACGTTCTCGGCGGTCACAGCTTTGCCACCCCCTTGGCGACGAGAGCCACCAGCGCGAAGACCGCGATCGTGGTGACGACGAAGGCCGCGTCGGCCATCGTGAGCTCCTGAAGGATTCGGATGCGGGCGGTCGGACCGGGACCCGTCGGACGGATCGGCCGGATACCGACGCGCTCGGACAATCGGACTGTTCGAGGAAACCTCCCGCCGGCCCCCGTACGCCCTTCGTTGACACGTCCCTGACGGCGCCGGGCGCGCTCTTGACGCAACCTGTACGGGCTGCCGGGGGCCCGGGACCGGGCGACGATGGGCGCGGGACCTCCCGGACCGCCGGGCCGGTCCCGTACGGCCCCGGAGGCGTCCAGGCACCGGCCGGGCGAGGGACAGGGAGGGCGCGTCCATGACCGGCACACCGGCCGACGGCGGCGCGCGCGGCGCGGGCGTGCGCGGCCGCTGCCGTGCCTGGCTGCTGGACGGGCTGAGCGAGACCGCCGCCCGCCTCCCCGGACCGCACGGCACCCCGCCCCCCGAGCACCGGGGCCACCGCTGGTGGCGGGTGATGTGCCTGACCGGCGTGGACTACTTCTCCACCCTCGGCTACCAGCCCGGCATCGCGGCGCTCGCGGCCGGGCTGCTCTCCCCGCTGGCCACGCTCGGACTGCTGGCGCTGACCCTGCTCGGCGCGCTGCCGGTCTACCGCAGGGTGGCCCGGGAGTCACCGCACGGCGAGGGCTCGATCGCCATGCTGGAGCGGCTGCTGCCCTGGTGGTCGGGGAAGCTGCTGGTGCTGGTGCTGCTCGGCTTCGCCGCGACCGACTTCATCATCACCATCACCCTTTCGGCCGCCGACGCCTCGGCGCATGTGGTGGAGAACCCGTTCGCCCCCGCCGCGCTGCACGACGCCGAGCTGTGGATCACCCTGGTCCTGCTCGGACTGCTCGCCGCGGTCTTCCTCAAGGGCTTCCGCGAGGCGATCGGGATCGCCGTCGTCCTCGTCGTCGTCTATCTCACGCTGAACGTGGCGGTGCTGGCCGCCGCCGCGTGGCAGGTGGTCTCCCGGCCGGTGGCGGTCCCCGACTGGTGGGACGCGATGACCGCCGAGCACTCCTCCCCCTGGGTGATGATCGGGGTGGCGCTGCTGGTCTTCCCCAAGCTGGCGCTCGGCATGTCCGGGTTCGAGACCGGGGTGGCGGTGATGCCGCAGATCCGCGGCGACGCGGGCGACACGTACGAGAATCCCGCCGGCCGGATCCGCGACACGCGCAGACTGCTCACCACCGCGGCGCTGATCATGAGCTGCTTTCTGCTGCTGTCCAGCCTGGCGACGACCCTGCTGATCCCGCAGGAGGACTTCAAGGCGGGCGGCCCGGCGAACGGCCGGGCGCTCGCCTATCTGGCCCACCGCTGTCTGGGCGAGGTGTTCGGCACCGTCTACGACGTCTCCACCATCTGCATCCTGTGGTTCGCGGGCGCCTCCGCCCTCGCGGGCCTGCTCAATCTCGTGCCCCGGTTCCTGCCCCGGTACGGGATGGCCCCGGAGTGGACCCGGGCGGTGCGGCCCCTGGTGCTGGTGTTCTCGGCGATCGCGGTCGGCATCACCGTCTACTTCGACGCGAACGTGGACAAGCAGAGCGGCGCGTACGCCACCGGCGTCCTGGTCCTGATGCTGTCGGCGGCCTTCGCCTCCACGGTCGCGGCCCGCCGCCGGGGCCACCGGCGGGCGGCGATCGGCTTCGGCGCGATCACCGCGGTCTTCCTCTACACCACGGTCGCCAATGTGATCGAACGGCCGGACGGCATCAAGATCGCGTCGCTGTTCATCGTGGCGATCGTGCTGACGTCCTTCGCCTCCCGGGTGCACCGCGCCTTCGAGCTGCGCGCGGCGGACGTGGTCTTCGACGAGACGGCGGCCCGGTTCATCGACCACGCGGCCTCGCCCGGCCCGCTGCGGATCATCGCGAACGAGCCGTCCGAGCACAGCCGGGCCGAGTACCGGATCAAGGAGTACAGCCAGCGGCGGGAGACCCATATCCCCGGGGGCCGGCCCGTGCTGTTCCTGGAGGTGTTCGTCCGGGACTCCTCCGACTTCACGGCGGATCTGCGGGTGCGCGGCGACGAGAAGTACGGGGTGCGCCGGCTGCGGGTGGAGGGCGCGACCGTGCCCAACACCATCGCGGCCGTGCTGATGCGGATCCGCGACCGCACGGGCCGGGTCCCGCACGCGTACTTCACCTGGACCGAGGGGGCTCCCTTCGGCCATCTGCTGAGCTTCCTCGTCTTCGGCGAGGGCGAGACGGCCCCGGTCACCCGGGAGGTGCTGCGCCGCGCGGAACCGGATCCCGCCCGGCGGCCGCGGATCCATGTGGGGTAGCGGGGCCCGGGGCGGCCCCGGGCCCCGCTCGTTCACCGCCTCCGGGACGCCCGGACGAGTCCGCGGAGCCTGCGCACCTGGGTGTCGGCGACGTCGACGAGGGTGGCGGCGGAGGCGAGGGCGAGCAGCACCGTCCCGGAGACCGCCATGTGCACGGGCCGGTGCTCGTCGCCCCGGACCTGGAGGAAGCGCGGTTCGCGCGACGGCGCGGGCAGGGTCATGTCGACGGCCCCGGGGCGCTGTCTCAGCGGCAGCTTCCAGATGCCGGGCAGCGCGGCGTTCGCCCGCAGTCCCGCCTTGACGGCGGGCAGCCGCACCCCGGCGTCCAGCCGCCGTATCGCCCGCCGTTCCAGACCCCGGTGCCAGCGCTCGACGGCCCCGGCCACCACATGGGGGTCGACGCGGTGCCAGGGCGCGGACTGCGAGAGGAAGAGCCGGCGGGACAGGCCCTCGCGCAGCAGGGCGTGTTCGGTGGTCTCCCGGCCGGTGCGGCCGCCGGTCTCGATGAGCCAGCGCGAGGCCCGGAAGCGGGCGAGCATCGCCGCCCCGAAGATCGTCAGATCGAGGAGGTGGTCGAGGACGAAGAACCGGCTGTCCGCGATGGCCGGGCTGTACTTGGAGCGGACCATGGAGCGCATGATGCGCCAGTCCGCGGTCGCCGCCCGGTTCACATGGTCCAGATACTCGCGGTCGAGCCGGCCCTCCGCGATGTCGCGCTGGGCGATGTTGGCGATGTGCCACGACGCCGTCATCGACAGGGAGACGCCCTGGCTGTAGTAGGCGTCGATGATCGAGGAGGCGTCGCCCACCATGGCGTACCGCTTCGGCGAGACGAAGGTGTCGGTGCAGTGCTGGACGTCCCGGTAGGCGCTGAATTCGAGGAGGTCCTCCTCCTTGAGCCACTCCAGCATGGGATAGCGGCGCAGCACCTTCCAGAAGACGTCGCGGGCGTTGCCGTCCTCCGGGGGGCGGCCGCGGTCGTAGCTCACCCCGATGCTGACCCGGTCCCCGGCGAGCCGGATGACCCAGATCCAGTAGCCGTCGCCCCACAGATGCAGGGTGTTGCGGTCCCGGCGGGCCACATCGCCGTCCGGGAAGCGGTAGTTCCAGTCGTCGCCGAACAGTCCGTCGTCGCAGTTCTTGAACTGGCCCCAGGCCGCGGTGGTCCTGAACTCGTCGTCCAGGGGCAGATCGTGGCCGTACGCGCGGGCCAGCAGCCGGGCGCGCCCCGAGCAGTCGACCATCCAGCGGGCCGCGACCTGCCCCGACTCCTTCTTGTCGCGGGAGGTCCAGCGGATGAGGTGGTCGGCGCCGTCGTCGCCGAGTTCGGTGTCGCGGACCAGCCCGCGTTCCAGCAGCGTGACCCCGTCCATGGCCCGGGCGCGTTCGCGCAGTTCGGCCTCGATCTCCGGCCGGACGATCTGCGAGTCCTGGAACATGACGCGCGGGAAGTAGGCGCTGGTGAACCTCTCGTACCAGTGCTTCGGCAGCGTGCTCTGGAAGCCCCACTCGGAGACGGCGTCGTCGAAGGAGGCGCGGCCCTCCAGTCCGTACGCCATCCAGAAGCCGGCCTTCTGGAAGGAGCCGTTGAGGGCGTCGTCCAGTTCGCCGAGGGTGCGCAGAAAGGCGTTGGAGAAGATCAGCAGGGATTCGCCGACCTTGTAGCTCTCCCGCTGTTTGGCCGTGGGCTGGTCGACGCAGACGACGGTGAGTCCGCGTTTGGCGAGCGCGATGGTGTTGATCAGTCCGACGATTCCGGACCCGATGACGCATACATCGGCCCGTACGGGTTCACCGGCGCCGGCGGCCGGTACGGATTCACGGGCGTCGGCGGCCGGTTCCTGGTTGGCGGTCATATCGTCCTTCGGGCTGGTGACGGACGGGTGGGTTAGTTGATGAAGTCGAAGTGGGGGTCGGCGGCGGCCACGGCCTCGGGCCAGGCGGCGTAGCGGCGGAGCCCGTACAGCAGGGGGTCCTGGGTCGTGAGGGCGGTCAGCCGGCGGACCCGGCCCATGGTGACGACGTGGTCGCCGACCTCGCTGGAGTCGCTGACGACGCAGTCGGCGACAGTGTGCGCGGATTTCACCAGATGGGGTCCGCGGGCCTCGTCGTCCATCTCCCAGGCGATCCGGCTGAACCGGTCGGGCGTCCCGGACGCGAACAGCTCGGCGGCCGGACGGGCCTCGTGGTGAAGCAGGTTGACGGCGAACGCGCGGCTGCCCAGCACGGCCTTCAGCGTCGGGCTGCCCCGGCGCAGACAGACCAGGAGCGTCGGCGGGTCGAGGGCGACGCTGCACAGCGAGGTGCAGGTCATGCCCCAGGGGACTTGGTCGTCCAGGGATGTGACGATGCAGACCCCGGTGGGGAATCCGGTCATCAGCCGGCGCATGTCGACCGGTTCGCGCGCGGTGCCGTCCTGCGTCATGTCTGACCTCCTGTGGTGGTGGGAGCGGGAGCGCGGCGTACGCCTTCGGGGCCGTCGGCGCCGGGCACGACCCGGCGGATCTCGGCGACGAGGGCCGCGCCCAGGGCCGCGAAGCCGTCGTCGAAGAAGTGGAAGTGACCGCCGTCGAAGACCCGGCTGCGGAACGGGCCGGCCGTCTCGGCCGCCCAGCCGCCGAGCCGGCTCGCGGGCGCCGTCTCGTCCCCGGCCGCGCCGAACGCGGTGAGCGGCGCGGCGAGCCGACGGCGGGCCGGGTCGGGGTGCGCGGACCCGAGCGCGTACAGATCGCCGCGCACCAGTCGGAGGAAGCGGCGGCGGAACTCGGGGGCCTCGTCGAAGCGCGCCGGGATGCCGCCCAGCCGGCCGAGGCCCGCCATCAGCCTCCGGTCGGACAGTCCGGGGTCCAGATCCTCGACGGGACCGCAGTCGGCGGGCGCGAGCCGCCCGGAGACGCCGACCCAGGCGACGGGCGCGCCGCGCCGTTCCAGGGCGAGGGCCGTGCCCGCCACGACGGCCGCGCCCATGCTGTGTCCGAACAGCGCGAGCGGCGGGCCGGTCAGCGGCAGTACGTCCTCGGTGAGCCGCTCCACCATCGCGGAGAGGTCGCGCAGCGGCGCTTCGCGATGGCGTCTGCCCCGGCCTGGCAGATCGGCCAGCAGCAGGTCCCAGTCGGGCGGGAGGCTTCTGCCCAGCGGGAAGTAGGCGCTTCCGGAGCCGCCCGCGTGGTGGCAGACCACCAGGCGCAGCGCCGGGTCGTCGTTGCGGAGGGGACGGGTGAAGGGGTTCACACGCTCGTCTCCCGTCCGGCGGCGATGTCGTCGACGAGGGCGCCGACGAGGGTCTTGAGCGGCAGGTCGAGCGGCAGATCCTCGCGGCCGAGGGTGATGGCGAAGCGCTCCTCGACCCGGGTGATGAAGAGGGTCGCGATGAAGGAGTCGCCGCCGGACTCCAGGAAGGAGAGGTCCATGTCGGGTTCGTCCGCGGCCTCCAGCGCGTCCTGGAGCGCGGTGAGCACATGGGCGCGGACGGCGGCGCGGACCGGGGGCGCGGCGGACGCGTCCGGGGCCGCCGGATCGCCGTCCGGCCGGGGCGCGCGGCCCGCCGGGCTCGGCTCGTCCACCCAGTACCGCTTGCGCCGGAAGGGGTAGGTGGGCAGTTCGCCGGTCAGCCGGGCGCCGGGCGGGGACAGCGCGTCGAGCCGCGGGTCGAACCCGGCCTCGAAGAGCCGGCCGAGCAGGGCGAGCAGGGCGTGCACGGGGGTGGCCGCCCGTGCCGGGTAGGCGACGGCGGTGTCGCCGGGGCGCGGGATCGCGTCGTCCGGGCCATGCGGTCCGGCGGGTTCATCCGGGCCGTCCGGGCCGTCCGGGCCGTCCGGTTCGACGCGCGGGCGGACGCCGAACCGGGCGAGGAGGGCGGCCAGCCGGTCCGTCGCGCGGGGGGCGCGTTCCGCCGCCGCTGCTTCCGCTTCCGCTTCGGTCTCCGCCCGTGCCCGTGCCTGCTCCTGCTCCTGCGGTTGAGGTTCCGCTCGCGCGAGCCAGGGCAGGGCGGCGGTCAGTCCGGTGACGGCCGCCGCCGCGCTGTCCTCGCCGACCCGCAGGGCGAGTCGGCGCGGCGCCGCGCCCACGTGCGCCGGACCGCCGGGGCGGCGCACGGCCGCGACGAGCCGCTCGGCCAGCTCGGCCGCCGTGTCCCCGGTGACGGCGACGCGGTACGGGAGCGGGGCGCGGCCGGTGCGCAGGGTGTGGCAGAGCGCGGGGAGCAGTTCGGGACCGGCTCCGCGCAGCCGCTCGGCGACCGCCCCGGCCAGCTCCGCGAGCGCCTCCGGATCCCTGGCGGACAGCACGACCAGCTCGGGCCGGGGCCGTGGGGTCCCGGCGACCGGCTCGGGGCGCTCGGGGTCCTGGCCGGCGGGCGGCGCGGCCGAGGGGCCGGGGGACGGCTGGTACGCCTCCAGCACCACATGGACGTTGGTGCCGCTCATGCCGAAGGAGTTGACGCCTGCCAGACGGCGCGGGAGGGAGGCCGGCCAGGGCTGGTTGGCGCGGGGGACGGTGAGGGCGACGCGGTCCCAGGGGATGTGGGGGTTGAGGGGGCCGTCGCCGGGGGAGGCGGCGGCCGGGATCTCGGCGTGGTGGAGCATCAGGACGGTCTTGATGAGGGCGGCGACGCCGGAGGCGGCTTCGAGATGGCCCAGGCGTGCCTTGACGCTGCCGATGGAGAGCGGCGCCCCGCGCTCCCGCGCCGCCGCGCCGAGGACCGCGTCGAGCGCGCCGGCCTCGATCGGGTCGCCCAGCGCGGTGCCGGTGCCGTGCGCCTCGATCCAGCCCAGTTCGCGGGGCTCGACGCCCGCGTCGGCGAGCGCGGCGGCGATCACCTCCTGCTGGGCGGGGCCGTTGGGCGCGGTGAGGCCGGAGGCGGCCCCGTCGTGGCCGACGGCGGAGCCCCGGACGACGGCGAGGATCGGCCGGCCCTCGCGCTCGGCGTCGGCGAGCCGCATCAGGGCCACGGCCCCGACGCCCTCGCCGCGACCGTACCCGTCGGCGGAGGCGAGGAAGGACTTCGAGCGGCCGTCGGGCGCGAGCGCCCGGGTCTGGCACAGGGACACCATCAGCCCGGCCGAGAGCAGCAGATTGGACCCGCAGGCCAGCGCGTAACGGCACTCCCCCGCGCGCAGCCCCCGGACGGCGAGGTGCAGGGCCGACAGCGAGGAGGAGCAGGCGGTGTCGACGCTGACGACGGGGCCGGAGAAGCCCATCGTGTGGCTGATGCGCCCGGCTCCGAAGCACAGCCCGCCGCCGGTGGTGTAGTACGGATCGATCCGGCTCATGTCCGCGCGGTCTTCGAGGCGTTCGCTGTACTCGGACGCCATCATGCCGAGGTAGACGCCGACGGGCAGCCGCTCGGCCCTGCGGACCGCGATCCCGGCCCGCTCCAGCGCCTCCCAGGAGGTCTCCAGGAGCATCCGCTGCTGCGGGTCCAGGAGTCTCGCCTCGCGCTGGGAGATGCCGAAGAAGCCGGCGTCGAAGTGGGCGATGTCGTCGAGGAATCCGGCCCGGTCGACATAGGAGCGGCCGGGGGCGGCGGGCCCGGGGCGGTGCACGGCGCGCAGCCCCGGCCGGTCGTGCGGGATCGGGCCGAGGGCGTCGGCGTCGCCGCGCAGGAAGTCCCAGTACGCGTCGGGCGAGGTGAGGCCGCCCGGCAGCCGCAGGCCCATGCCCACGACGGCGACGGGCGCGCGGCGTTCCTCCTCCATCTCCCGGATCCGGGCGCGCAGCCGTCGGGAGAGTCTGAGCTGGTCCGCCATCAGCTGCCGGATCCGGCCGGGGTCCAGGGCGTTGTCGTCCACGGTGTCCGCTCTCACTTCTCTTCTGCCAGGTCCGCCCGGACGGCGCGGACGAGTTCGTCGAAGGACAGGTCCTCGGGTTCCGCCGCCGCTGCGGGGCTCGGAGGCGGGTGCGCCGCCTCCCCCGCGTACGGGACGGGTGCGGGCTCCCGAAGCGCGGGCTCCCCGAGCGCGGGCTCCCGGGGCGCGGCCGCCGGTCGTGCGGGCTCGGCCGCCGTCGGCTCCCCGGTCCCCTCCTCGGCGCGGATCAGCCCGCCCGCGTAGGCGGTGAGCAGCGCGACCGTGGGGTGGTCGAGCGCGACGGTCGCGGGCAGTTCGAGGGCGAGGGCGTGGGAGAGCCGGGTCCGCAGATCGATGACCATGATCGAGTCGAGGCCCAGATCGCTGAAGCCCAGATCGTCGTCGTCGGCGGGCCGTTCGCCGAGGACTTCGGCGAGGCACTCCCGCACCCGGTCGCGGAGCCGGTCGTGGGCGTCCTCCCGGTCGAGACCGGCCAGGGTCCGGCGCAGGGCTCCCCGGGGCTCGCTCCGGCGGTCGGCGGGTCCGGCGTCCCGGGCGGCGCCGTCGTCCGCACCGCCGACGAGCGCCGAGGCGGGTCCGCCCGTGGCGGCGTACCGCCGGGCGTCGACGGCGACGGCCGCCAGATGCGCGGCGCGGCCCGTGATCGCGAGGTGCAGCAGATCGGCGGCGGCCCGGTCGTCCAGGGGTTCGACGCCGCGCCGGCCGATCGCCCGCCGGACGGCGTCGGTGGCGGCGAGGCCGCCGTGGTCCTCGGTGGTCCACGGCCCCCAGGCGATGCTGGTGGCCGGGGTCCCGGCCGCGCGCAGCGACCGTGCGAGGCCGTCGAGGAAGCCGTTGGCCGCCGCGTAGCCGGCCTGTCCGGCCGAGCCGAGCACGGCGGACGCCGAGGAGTACAGCACCAGGGCGCGCGGCTCGCACCCGGCGGCGGCGAGCGCCTCGGCGAGGTGGTGCGCGCCGGCGGCCTTGGCCGCGAAGACATGGGCGAGGGCCGCGTCGTCGAGGCGCTCGAAGGCGCGGTCGTCGGTCGCGCCGGCCAGATGGAGCACGAGCCGCAGCGGGGTGTGCCGTCCGGCCTCGGCGACGGCCCGGCGGCAGTCGGCGGGTTCGGTGACGTCGCCCTGGACGGTCCGGACCCGGACGCCGCCCGCGCTGAGGGCGTCGACGGCGGCGCGGGCCCGGTCGTCCGGTGCGGAGCGGCCCATCAGGGTGAGGTCGGCGACGCCCCAGCCGGCGAGGATCCGGGCGGTGCCCAGGCCCAGCGCGCCGAGGCCGCCGGTGATGAGCGCGGCGGCGCCCGCCACCCCGTCCGGCGGGCCGTCGGGCCGTGGCTCGTCACGGGCGACCAGCCGTACGGCGCGCGGACCGGCCGCGTCGATCTCCAGGCGGGGTTCGGGGAATCCGCGCTCCAGCGCGTCGACGAGGGCGGCGGCGACGGCGTCCGGCCCGGCGCCGGCCCGGGAGGTCAGCCGGAGCAGCGCGCGGTCGGGCTGCTCGGCCTCCAGGGAGGCGAGCAGGCCCCAGAGCGCTTCCCGCAGCGGCGCGGAGGCGTCGGGTCCCTGGGCGTCCGGCGCGGGCGCGGGGACGACCACGGCGTACGGGAGATGTCTCGGGGTGTCGCGGAGTGAGCCCGCCAGGGTCCGGACGGCGTTCAGGGCGGTCTCGGGCGGGCAGGGCGGTCCGTCGGGCGCGGCGAGGAAGCGGACGTCCACGATCAGGTCGGCCTCGGCGCGGGGGATGCCGTGGCCGGGGACCGCGGTCACCCGGTGGCCCAGCCGTTCGAGCGCCGCGACGAGGGTGCGGACCGGCGGGGACTCGGCTCCGGCGACCGCGATCCGGCGGCCGCCGGGGTGCGGGGCGGGCGCGGCGACCGGTTCCGTGCGCAGTTCGTGGGCGTGGCGGACGCGTTCGCGCAGCGACCGTTCGAGGAGGGAGCGCGGGGCCCGCCGGAACCGGAACCGGTCGACGGCGAGGACGGTCGCGCCGTCGTCGTCGAAGAGCCGCAGATCGGCGGAGTCGACGGCGAGGAAGTCGGCGGAGTCCCGGTCGCTCCGGACGGCGCGGACATGGCCCCAGAGGCGGGCTCCGCGCCGGGGGCGTCCGGCGAAGGCGACGCGGTCGGCGGCGAACGGGATCGCGAGGGCCGGTTCCTCGGCGGCCTCGCCGGGTCCGGCCGCGGCCACCGCGAAGGCCACGGTGGACTGGAGCAGGGAGTCGAGCAGGCCGGGGTGGATCGCGTAGCCGTCGGGGCTCTCGTTCATCCCGTCCGGTTCGGCGAACTCCACGATCGCCTCGTCCCCGTCGATCCACACCTCGCGGATCCAGCGGAAGGACGGTCCGAGGTGGTATCCGAGGGCGCGGAGATGACCGTAGAAGCGTGCTCCGCCGACCCGTTGCCGGGCGGCGCCGGCGAAGCTCGCGGGGTCGGGCGGCGCGGGGCGTACGGGCTGCTCGTCCGGGTCGGCGACGCGGGCGGCGAGGTGCTCGCGCCACTGTCCCCGGTCGGCGTCGATCAGGCTCTGGACGCTCACGGTGCGGGAGCCGTGGTCCTGTCGCGCCTCGATGATCTGCACGTCGTAGCGTTCGCCGTCGCGCAGCACGAGGGCGCGCGGGAAGTGCAGATCCTCCAGGACGACGGGGTCGCCGCCGTCGCCGAGCGCCGAGAGGGCGGTGGCGGTCTGGGAGGCCCCGGGGACGGAGACGACGCCGAAGAGGCGGTGGTCCGTCAGATGGGGCGGGTGGTCGGCGGCGCGCACGGTGGCGAAGACCCGGCCGGACAGGGCCGGGGAGCGCAGCGGGGTGCCCCAGGCGGGGGCTGCTCCGAGCCCGGGCACGGGCACGGGCGTCGGCGGGGCGGTGGGATCGGGCGGGGTCACGGAGGCGAGCGGGGTCATGGAGGCGAGCGGGGCGACGGGGGCCTGGGTGGTCATGGAGGCGAGCGGGGCGACGGGGGCCTGGGTGGTCATGGAGGCGAGCGGGGCGGCGCGGGTCCAGTGCCGGGTGTCGGCGAAGGGGTAGCGCGGGGCGTCGGGGCGGGGCCCGCGCCGGACTCCGCTGATCCGCCGCCAGTCGAGTGCCTGGCCCCGCTCGTACAGTTTCGCGGCGGCGGCGAGCAGGGTGTCCCGGGCCCCCGCGCCCCGGCGCAGGGAGAAGGCGATGCCGCCGGGCGGGGCCGCGCCCGCCGCGCCGACCAGATTGACGAGCGTACGGTCGGGGCCGATCTCCAGACAGACGTCGATGTCGAGGGCGGGGTCGCCCAGCCGGCGGGCCCCGTCGAGGAACCGGACCGGACTGCGGGCGTGTTCGCGCCAGTACGCGGCGTCGTGCTCCCCCTCCCCGGCGAGCCGTCCCGTCACATTGGAGATCAGCGGCACCGCGGGCGGTCCGAAGGCCAGCGGCGCCAGCGCGGCGGAGAACTCGTCCAGGACCGGTTCGAGCAGCCGTGAGTGGAAGGCGTGCGAGACGCTGAGCCGCCGGTGGCGGACGCCGAGTCCGGTGAGCCGCTTCTCCAGGTCGCCGATGTCGGGGGCCGCGCCGGAGACGACGGCGGCGCGGGGCCCGTTGACGGCCGCGAGGTCGACCCCGGCCTCCTCGGCCCAGCGGGCCGCGTCCTCCTCGGGGGCCATCAGGGCGAGCATCGCGCCGCGTTCGGTGGACTGCATCAGCCGGGCTCGGTCCGCGATCAGGGCGAGCCCCGTGGGCAGGTCCATCACCTTGGCGCAGAGCGCGGCGGAGATCTCGCCGACGCTGTGGCCCATCACGGCCGAGGGCAGCACGCCCCAGGACTCCCAGAGCGCGGCGAGCGCGACCTCCAGGGCGACCAGGGCCGGCTGGGTGATCCGGGTCTCGTCGAGGGCGGCCGGGTCCTCGGGGCGCAGGACGAGGTCGGTGAGCGAGGCCCCGAGCGCCGGGGCGAGCAGCCGGTCGCACTCGTCGTAGGCGGCGCGGAAGACCGGTTCGCTCTCGTAGAGTTCGCGGCCCATCCCGGCGTACTGGCTGCCCTGCCCGGAGAAGAGGAACGCGATACGGGGCGGGGCTCCGCCGGGCCGGGGCGCCGCCGCCCGCCGCCCGGGCGCGGCGAGGAGCTGCTCGCGGCCGTGGCCGAGGAGGGCCCTGCGGTACGGGAAGTGGGCGCGGCCGGTGGCGGCGACGGCGGCGAGTCCCGGCAGTTCGGCGGGGTCCGCCCGCTCCACCCGGCGGCGCCAGGCTTCGGCGAGCCGGTCCAGTCCGGCGGGGTCGGGGGCGGAGAGCGGCAGCAGATACGGGCCGGCCGCGGCCTCCTCCGGCGCGGGAGCGGGGCCGGGCTCCTCGGCGAGGATCACATGCGCGTTGGTGCCGGTGAAGCCGAAGCCCGAGACGCCCGCGACCCGCGGTCCGGCCGTGGCCCGCCACGGGGTCGCGCTCTCCACGACCTGGACGTTCATCGAGGCCCAGTCGATGCCCGGATTGGGCTCGGAGAAGTGCAGATTGCCGGGGATGAGCCCGTGCCGGAGCGCGAGGACCGTCTTGATGACGGCCGCCATGCCGGCGGCGGACTCGCAGTGGCCGATGTTGCTCTTCACCGAGCCGACGCGCAGGGGCGCGCCGGGCGGGCGGTTCTCGCCGAGCACCCGCCAGGCCGCGCCGATCTCGATGGGGTCGCCCAGCGCGGTGCCGGTGCCGTGCGCCTCCAGATAGGAGATCTCGGAGCCGGGGGTGCGGGCGTCGGCGAGCGCGGCGGTGAGCATCGCCTCCTGGGCGGTGCCGTTGGGGGCGGTGAATCCGGAGGACGCGCCGTCCTGGTTGACGGCGCTGCCCCGGATCAGGGCGAGCACCCGGTCGCCGTCCCGCCGGGCGTCGGACAGCCGCTTCAGGACCAGGACGCCGCAGCCCTCGGAGCGGACGAAGCCGTCGGCGTCGGCCGAGAAGGTGCGGCAGCGGCCGCCGGGCGAGAGCATGTGGGCGCGGCTGACGGCGATGGAGGCCGCCGGGTCGAGGATGATGTTGACCCCGCCCGCGAGGACCGTGTCGCTCTCGCCGGAGCGCAGGGAGCGGATGCCCAGGTGGAGCGCGACCAGCGACGAGGAGCAGGCGGTGTCCACGGCGAGCGCGGGTCCGTTGAGGCCGAGCGCGTAGGCGATCCGGCCGGCCGCCGCGTTCAGCGCGGTGCCCGTGCCGTAGTAGGCGTCGGGGCCGTCCGGGCCGGCCTGGGCGAGCAGCCGGGCGTAGTCGGCGTAGCTGATGCCGACGAACACTCCGGTACGGGTCCCGTGGAGGCCGCTCGGGTCGATGCCGCCGTCCTCCAGGGCGTGCCAGGCCGACTCCAGGAGCATGCGCTGCTGCGGGTCGAGGTTCTCGGCCTCGCGGGCCGGGATGCCGAAGAAGTCGGCGTCGAAGCGGTCGATGTCCCGCAGGAATCCGCCCTGGTCGCCGGTGACGCGTCCGGGCTCGCCCGTGTCGCCGCCGAGGATCCCGGGGGCGAAGCGGCCCTCGGGGACCGCGCCGACCCCGTCGCGGCCGTCCCGCAGCAGCTCCCACAGCTCGTCGACGGAGTCCGCGCCCGGGAAGCGTCCGGCCATGCCGACGATCGCGACGGGCTCGGCGTCGCGCTCCGCCGACTCGCGCTGGTCCGAGACGGGTTCGTCCGAGACGGGTTCGTCCGAAGCGGCTTCGTCCGGCGCGGCTCCGGGAGCGCGGCGGGGCGGAACGGCCGCAGGGGCCGCAGGGGCCGGGCGGTCGCGCAGACGGGCGGCGAGCCGGGTGACCGTGGGGTGGTCGAAGACCTCGGCGGCCAGGAGCGGGGTCTCGAAGGCCGAGGCGAGACGGGCCGCCAGATCGACGGCGGAGATCGAGTCGAGACCGAGGTCGAAGAAGCCGGTGTCCCGGCGTACGGCACGGGCGTCGTCGTGCCCGAGCACTCCGGCGAGGATCCGGGCCACCTCCGCCGTCGCCGCCTCCGCGCGGGCGCGTTCGGGGAGGAGGGCGAGGGCGCGGACGACGGAGGGTTCGGAGACGTCCGCCGTTGAGGAGGTCAGGGAGGGTACGGGGTGGCCGGGGTCGGGGTCGGGTGGTCCCGCGGGGTTCGCCGGGCCCGTCCTGGTCGCCCGGTCTCCCGGGTCCGTCCCGATCGTCCGGTCTTCCAGGTCCGTGCGGGCTTCCGGATCCGTCCGGTCCCCCGGGTCCGTGCGGGAGAGCAGGCCCCGGGGGCGTACGCCCGCCATCACCCGGGCGAAGCGGTCCGGGTCCAGCGGGCAGACCACGAGGTGACCGGCGTCCCCCGGCGCGGGCCCGGCCGCCGCCGCGCGGCCCGCCCGGGCGTCGAGTTCGCCGACGCCGAGCCGGGCGTACCGCTCGCGCGCCGCGTCGTCGGCCATGCCCCGGCCGTCGAGCGCCCAGGGGCCGTACGCGATGCTCAGCGCGGGCAGCCCCAGCGAACGGCGGTGCGCGGCCAGGCCGTCGAGCGATCCGTTGGCCGCCGCGTAGGCGGCGCACCGGTCGGTGCCCCACACGGCGGAGACCGACGAGGTCAGCACGTAGAAGTCCAGTTCCCAGGCGGCCGAGGCGCGGTGCAGCCACCAGGCTCCGGCGGCCTTGTTCCGCAGCGCGTCGGCGAACTCGGCGACGCCCGCGCCCGCCGCCGGCCCGTACGCGACGGTGCCCGCCGTATGGATCACGCCCCGGACCGGGGGCAGCTCCTCCAAGGGCGCGCACGCGGCGGCGAGCGCCGCCTGCGTGTCGCAGCCGCCGCCCCGGTAGACGACGCGGTCGGCGCGGCGTCTCAGCGCGGACAGGAACGCGAGCGCCTCCGGGCCGAGTTCGTCCTCCTCGCGGCGGCCGATGAGCAGCAGATGCCGTGCGCCGCGCTCGACCAGATCGGCGGCCAGCTCACGGCCGACGGCCCCGAGGCCCCCGGTGACGAGATAGGTCGCGTCGGCGCGTACCGGCGGGCCCTCGGCGGCGGGCGGCGCGGGCGCGGGGCGGAGCCGGGGAAGCAGCACCCGGCCGTCCCGTACGGCGGCCGAGTCCTCGCGCGCCGGAGCCCGGCCGGGGGCGTCGGCGGGCCGGCTCGGGGCCTCGGCGAAGTCGAGCAGCGCGGTCAGGTCGCGGGCCGTCGGCTCCTCCGGGAGGTCGACGATCCCGCCCCAGGCCGGGGAGAGTTCGAGCCCGAGGACCGGGGCGAGTCCGTGCAGGGCGGCGTGGTCGGTGGCGGTGACCGTGTCCTCGGGGCCGGTGCGGCGGGCGGCGCGCGTCACCACGTACACCGAGGCCCCGGGGGCCGCGGCGGCCGCGACGGTCCCGGTGACGGCCGCGCACGGCTCGGCCCCCCAGCCGCCGGGGCCGCCGTCCGCCGTGGGCGGGGCGGTGGGCCTCGGGGCGAGGACGATCCGGGCGGGTCCGCCGTCCCACTCCGCCCAGAACGCCCGCCAGCGCTCGGCGTCACCGGGCAGCGGCCCGGTCTCCCAGCCGTCCGGAACGGCCGACTCCGGCCGGTCGGCGCCGAGGTCCGGGTCCGCCGTCTCGGTCTCCGTGCCCGGGCCCGCCGCCTCCGTGCCCGTGTCCGTGTCCGCCGTCTCCGTGCCGGTGCCGGTGCCGGTGCCGGTGTCCCTGCCCGTGTCCCTGCCCGTGTCCGTTGCCATGGCCGGCTCCGGCTCCGGCGGTGTCAGCAGGGTGCCGGTGAGACCCCGGGCCGCCGCCGCGCGGGCGAGGGCGGTCAGGAGGGGGCGGTCGTCCCCGGCGAGGATCAGCCGTGTGCCGCCGGGCGCGGCGGCTCGGGCGGCCGGGGCGGCCGGGAGCCACTCGACGCGGTGGCGGGAGGGATCGGCGGGGGGCTCCGCGCCGGCCGGGGCGTACCGCCGGCGCTGCCAGGGGTAGGAGGGCAGCTCGGCGACCCGGCGCGGAAGTCCGGCGCCGATCACGGGGTCGGGGCCGTTCACGGGCGCTTCCGTCACCGCGACGGCGGGGCTGTCCGCCCCGGACGCCAGGGCGTTCAGCGCCGCGCGGGCGGCGGCGGGGTCCTTCGCGGCGACCCGGGCCCGGACCTCCAGCCGGGTCCTGCCCGCTCCGGCCGTGTGGGCGAAGGCCGCGTACTCGCCCTCGGGCAGGGCGCGAAGGCGTTCGGCGTACGCGCCCGCGAGGTCCCGCAGCGCGCCGGGCGTCCGGGCCGAGATCTCGAACGCCTCGACCGCCGGGGCGGGCCCGGCCTCCGGGCGGGCCGCCGCCGTCTCGGCCTCGCTCGGCGGACCGAGGACGACCTGCGCGTTGGTGCCGCTCATCCCGAAGGAGCTGACCGCCGCGTGCGCCCCGGCCCCGGCGGGCCAGTCCATGAGGGCGGTCGGCACGGTGATGCCGGTGCCGGAGAGGTCGATGCGCGGATTGAGGGTGCGGAAGTGCACCACGGGCGGGATCCGGCGCTCCCGCAGACAGAGCACGGCCTTGATCAGTCCGGCGATCCCGGCGGCGGACTCCAGATGTCCGAGGTTGGTCTTGACCGCTCCGACGGGCAGCGGCGCGCCGCCGTTGCGGCGGCCGAGGGCCGTGGCCAGGGCCTCCATCTCGATCGGATCGCCGAGCGGGGTGCCGGTGCCGTGCGTCTCGACGTATCCGATGTCGGAGGGCTCCAGACCGGCGGCGGCGAGGACGGTCTCGGTCAGGGAGACCTGGGAGCGGACGTTCGGCGCGGTGAAGCCGCCCGCGCGGCCGTCCTGGTTGAGCGCCGAGCCGCGGATCACGGCGTGCACCCGGTCGCCGTCGCGCAGGGCGTGGTCGAGCCGTTTGAGGACGACGGCTCCGCAGCCCTCCCCCCGGGTGAAGCCGGCGGCGCGGGCGTCGAAGGTGCGGCACAGACCGTCCGGCGACAGCGAACGGGTCTCCCGGACCAGCCGGGTGGAGCGGGGAGACATGATCAGGTTGACCCCGGCGGCGAACGCGGTCTCGCACTCGCCGCGCCGCAGCGCCTGTACGGCGAGGTGGACGGCGACCAGCGAGGAGGAGCAGGCGGTGTCGACGGCGAGCGCGGGTCCGTTGAGGCCGAGCGCGTGAGCGATGCGCCCGGCCGCGAAGTTGTGCCCGTTGCCGGTGGTCCAGTACGCGTCGGGCTCGCCCGCCAGCCAGTCGCGGTAGTCCTGCCACATGATGCCGAGGTAGAAGCCCGCGCCGGTGAGACGGCCGACGGGGAGCGCGGCGTTCTCCAGGGCCTCCCAGCTGACTTCGAGGAGCATGCGGTGCTGCGGGTCGAGATGGCGGGCCTCGCGCGGGCTGATGCCGAAGAAGTCCGCGTCGAAGTCGAGCACCTCGTCCAGGAATCCGCCGCGCTGCGGGAGCCCCTCCCACGCGCGGGCGAGGGGGCCCTTGCGGGAGGCGGGCATCGGCCGGACGAGGTCGCGGCCCTCGGCGAGCGCGGACCAGTAGGCGTCGAGGCCGTCGATGCCGCCGGGGAGCCGCAGCCCGACGCCGACGACGGCGACGGGCTGGTCGCCCTGGCGCTCGTCCAGGCGTCGGCGCAGGGTCTGGATGGTGTCCAGGGCGCGGGTCAGCGGAGTCCGCTTCGGGGCCGGGCGCGCTGGTTCGGCCCCGCCGGGGGGCGTGGTGTCGCCAGGGGGCGTGCCGCCGGGGGCCGTGCCGTCGTTCCGCTGCTGCGGGCTGTCCATGTGCGGTGTCCTCGCAAGGGGGTGGGCCGTCGGGGGGCGCGGCGGGGCGGTCGGCTCGTTCGTCACTCCGTCACTCCTGTGGTCGCTCCTGCCGTCCCGGCCATGGCCGCCGGGTCCGCCGCCGCGGGGCCCGCCGGCTCCGGGCCCGTATCGGCGTCCGTATCGGCGTCCGTATCGGCGTCCGGCCCCGGGCCCGCCGCGTCCGGCGCCCCGGCCGCTCCCGGCTCCGGCTCCGGCTCCGGCTCCGGACCCGCCCCGGGCTCCGCCCCCGCGAGCAGTCGCTCGGCGAGCGCCCCGGCGAGCGCCGCCGGGCTGCCGTAGGACCAGAGCAGGGTCGGCGACAGCTTCAGCCCGGTGGCCGCTTCGAGGAGGTTGCGCAGTTCGAGGCTCATCAGGGAGTCCAGGCCGAGCGCCTTGAACGGCGTCCCGCCGTCCAGCGCGGCGGGGTCGATGCGCAGGACCCGGCCCGCGAGATCCCGTACGGCGTCCGCCACCAGAGCGGCCCGGTCGCCGGGGGGCGCGGTGCGCAGCCGGGCGCGGAGGCCCGCCCCGGAGCCGGCGGCGGGGCCGCCGTCCCGGGCGGCGGCGAGCCGCTCCCAGCTGGGCAGGGCGGCGGTGTCCGGATAGGCGTCGAACCACTGGCGCAGATCGATGGGCACCTGGCCGACGACCGTCTCGTCCCGCTCCAGCAGCCGCAGCAGCGCGGGCCACGCCTCCTCGGGGGTGATGCCGCCCATGCCGCGTTCGGCGAGCCGCGCGCCGCGCAGTCCCCCGGCGTCGGCGGCCAGGCCGATCCCGGCGAACGGCCCCCACTGCACGCTCAGGGCGGTCCTGCCGCGCCGCCTGCGGGACTCGGCGACCGCGTCGAGGAAGGCGTTGCCCGCCGCGTACACGGCCTGTCCCGGGTTGCCGACGAGGGCCGCCGCCGAGGAGAAGAGGACGAAGAAGTCCAGCGGGTCGCCCTCGGTGGCCGCGTCCAGGTGGCGCGCGCCGTCGGCCTTGGGGGTGAGGACGGAGTCCAGCTGGGCGGAGGTGACGCCGGTGACGGTGGCGTCGTCCAGCACGCCCGCCGCGTGCACGACTCCGCGCAGCGGGGGCAGTTCGGCGCGCACCCGGGTCAGGACGGCGTCGAGGGCGGCGCGGTCGCCGATGTCGCAGCGCGCCGTCTCGACCCGGGTGCCGGCGGCGCGCAGCGCCTGGATCCGCCGCTCGGCCCCGGCCCCGGGAGCCGAGCGTCCGAGCAGGACGAGCCCGCCCGCGCCCGCGCCGGCGAGGTGTTCGGCGAGGGAGAGTCCGAGTGCGCCGAGACCGCCGGTGATCAGGTACGTCCCGTTCGCGCGCGGGCGTCCGTCCGGCAGGGGTTCGGGGACGGCGCCGGTCACCGACCGGGGGTCGGCGAGGACGACGCGTTCGCCGCGCGGGAGGTCGCGCAGGGCCCGGGCGGCCTCGGCGAAGGGACGGCGGTGTACGGGGAGGGGCGGCTGCGCGCCGTCGGCGACGCTCTCCCACGCCTCGGCCAGCAGCCGGGCGAAGCGGTCGGGCCGGGTCCGGATCAGCGCGTCGGCGTCGACCGCGGCCAGGGCGATGCCGCCGCGCAGCGCGTCGAGGCCGAGCGTACGGCCCGGGGTCGCGCCCCCGGTGTCGACGAACCGGCCGCCCAGGGCGAGCAGTTCGAGGTCGGAGCCGAGGGCGTCGGCGGCGAGCGGGCCGAGGACGAGGTCGACGCCGAGGCCCCCGGCGGCCTCCCGCACCCGCTGGTGCCAGAACGGGTCGGCGCTGTCGAGGACGCCGGTGAAGCCCGCGGCGGCGAAGCGGGCCCGGCCCTCCTCGTGGGCGTCGGCGGCGAGGACCCGCGCGCCCAGGGCCCGGGCGGTCCTGGCGGCCGCGATCCCGAGACCGTCGCCCGCCGTGTGCACGAGGACCGTCTCCCCCGGTTCGAGCCGGCCGAGGTCGGTGAGCGCGTGCCGGGCGATGACGAGGGGCAGCGGGAGGGCGGCGGCCTCGTCGTCGGCGAGCGTCTCCGGTACGGGCCGGGCGTGGTCGGCGCGTACGGTGAGATGGCTGGCGAGCGCGCCGGGCCCGCAGGCCACGACCCGGTCGCCCAGGGCGAGTCGGGTGACGCCGGGGCCGAGCGCGACGACGGCTCCGGCGCAGGAGCGGCCGAGGTCCGGCCCGGCCCCGGCCCGCGCGTCGGCCGGGTCCAGCGCGGTCGCGGCGATCTCGACCTCGATCTCCCCGGGGCCCGGCGGGCGGCGCTCCAGCGGTACGGGCTCCACCGCTCCCCCGGCGGCCGGACGGAAGCGGAAGGGCTGGTACGGGGTGCGGGGCGCGGGCAGTCCGGGGGCCGGGGCGGCCGCGGAGCCGCGGACGATCCGCGCGGCGAGGCGGCGCTCCCCGCGCAGGGCGATCTGGTCCTCCGTGCCGTCGAGCAGTTCGGCGGCGCAGGACCGGGCCCAGTCGGCGTCGTCGGCGGCCACGTCGAGGAGCCGGGGCTCCAGCTCGCCGTGTTCGCGGCGGAGCACCCTGGTGAAGCCCCAGTACTGGGCGGCGCCGGGGTCGGGGGCGCGGTCGCCGCCCGGGGCCTGGGCGCGGTCGGTGACGACGGCCAGCCTCGGGGGGACGGACCGGGCGGTGCAGTGGCGTACGAGGGCGGCGAGCGCGCCGAGTCCGGCGCGCTGTGCCGGGTGGCCCGCGTCGGCGGCGGGCGCGACGAAGACGACCGCGTCGGCGTTCCCGTCGTCGGGCGGGGCGTCCGGGCCGGTCCAGTGGGCGCGGGCGCCGCGCGCGGCGAGCGCCTCGGCGAGTGCGGCGGCCCGGCCGGAGCCGTCGCCGAGGACGGTCCAGCGGCCCGGGTCCCGGGCCGGGGTGGGGGGAGCGGCGTCGGTCCACTCCAGGCGGTGCAGCCGGGTCTCGTCGTCCGTGCGTCCGTCCCCGGCCGGGAGGGGGCGCAGCGCCAGCCGCTCCATGACGAGCAGCGGTTTGCGCTCCTCGTCGAAGAGGACCACGTCCACCTCGCCGTCGTCGCGGCGCACCGCGTGCGACCACAGCCGGGCGACGGGCCGGTCCGGGTCGTGGAGGATTCGTACGGAGCGTACGGAGGCCGGGACCAGGGCCGTCGTGTCCTGCGTGCCGTCCAGCGCGAGGGAGACCTGGAGCGCGCCGTCCCAGAGCGCGGGGTGGAGGGCGCCCGCCCGGTTCGCCGCCGACTGCCGCTCGCCGAGGACCACCTCGCCGAGCGCCTCCGCGCCCGAGCCGCGCACCCGCAGGGAGGTGACGCACCGGAAGGCGGGGCCGTAGCCGAGACCGCGCCGGGCGCAGTCGTCGTAGAAGGTCTCGGCGGCCGGGGCGGGCGCTGGGCCGCCGGGCCCGGCGGCCTCCGGACCGCCGTCCGCGCCGGCGCCCTCGCTCCCGTGCCAGGCCGGGAACTCCGGCAGTTCGGGTCCGTACGCGCCCCGGCCGATCCGCGCAGTGGCGTTCGCCGTCCAGTCGTCCGCGCCGGGGGGCAGCGAGAGCAGGCGGAACGCGCCGCCGGCGTCGGTGTCGTGCCATTCGGCGGTGAGGCGGACGGGGTCGTCGCCGAGGGCGATCCCGGCGTCGAAGACGACGTCGTCGAGGCGGAGCGGTCCGCTTCCGGTGCGGGCGCGGGCCAGCTGGACGGCGAGGTTGAGCATGGCGGCGGCGGGCAGTACGGGAGCGTCGTGCACCCGGTGGTCGGCGAGCCACGGGAGGTCGGGGAGGGCGAGTTCGAGGCCGGCCTGCCGGACGCCGGGGCGGCCGGGGACGGGGACGGGCTCGATGGTGAGGCCCCGGGCGGCGGCGGGGCTCCGCCCGCGGCGCGGCGTCCAGTGGCGGTCCCCGTCGAGCGGATATCCGGGGACCGGCGCGAGGGCTCCCCGGGGCTGGGCGGCGAAGGGCTCCAGTCCGCCGACGTAGGCGGCGGCGAGGGCCCGCGCGAAGTCCTCGCGTCCGCCGTGGTGGCGGCGGAGGGTGGTGAGGACGGCGGGCGGCGTCTCGCGGGCCGCGCCGAGCTGTTCGACGGCCGGGGCGAGCACGGGGTGCGGGCTGATCTCCACCACATGGGTGACCCCGTCGTCCAGGAGCGCGTTCATCGCGTCGGCGAAGAGCACGGGACGGCGCAGATTCTCCACCCAGTAGGCGGCGTCCATGCCGGGTCCTTCGAGCACCCGGGAGCGCACGGTCGACATCAGCGGGACCGATCCGGCGCGCGGGGTCGCGGGGGCGAGCGCGGCGAGGAGATCCGGCTCCAGCGGGTCCATCTGCGGGCTGTGGGAGGCGTAGTCGACATTGACGAGCCGGCAGTAGGTCCCCTCGGCCTCCAGGAGTTCCTTGAGCGTGAGCACGGCGTCCTTCTCGCCGGACAGCACACAGGAGCTGGGGCCGTTGTGCACGGCGAGGGAGACGCTGTCCTCGAAGCCCTCCAGGGCTTCGAGGGCCGCCGCCCGGCTCAGGTCGACGGCGAGCATCCGGCCGTTCCCCGAGGTGCGCATGGCGATGGCGCTGCGCCGGGCCACGATCAGCGCGGCGTCCTCGTGGCTGAGCACGCCCGCGACGGTGGCCGCGGTGATCTCGCCCTGGCTGTGCCCGAGTACGACGTCGGGCTCCACGCCGGAGGCCCGCCACAGCTCAGCGAGGCCGAGGGACATCGCCCACAGCGTCGGCTGGAGCATGTCGATCCGGGTCGTCCACACCTCGCCGGCCGCGCCGCGCCCGTCCGCGAAGGCGTCGAGCAGATCCCAGGGGACGTGCGGGGCGAGGGCGGCCCGGCAGCGCTGGACGACCTCGGCGAAGAGCGGGCTGTCCCGGTACAGTTCGCGCCCCATCGCCCCCCACTGGGATCCCTGGCCGGGGAAGACGAAGGCGGTCCGCCCGTGCGGGACGGCCCGGCCCCGGACGACGCCCTCCGGGACGGTGTCGGCGGCCGGGTCGAAGGCCTCCAGCCGGGCCCGGAGCAGATCGGCGGAGTCGGCCAGGAACGCCGCGCGCTCGGGGTGGTGGTCCCGCCGCCGGGCGAGGGTGTCCGCGGTGTCGGCGAGATCGAGTACGGCCAGCTCGGGCGCGAGCCGCGCCGCGCGCAGACCGAGGGCGGGCACGGTCCTGGCGGAGAGCGGCACCAGGAGCGGCGTCCCGGTCGGCGGCGGGGGGACGTCTTCCGCGAGGGGCGGCTCGGGCGGCGTCACCGCCACGACATGGGCGTTGGTGCCGCCCCAGCCGAAGGAGTTGACGCCCATCGCGAGCGGTCCCCCGGCCGGCAGCGCGAGCGGCTCGCGCACCACATGGAGGCGGAGGTCGTCGAAGGGGATGTCCGGGTTGAGCTCGGCGCAGTGCAGACTCGGCGGGACGGTGCGGTGCCGCAGCGCCAGCAGGACCTTGAAGAGGCCCGCCAGACCCGCGACGGCCTCCAGGTGGCCGATGTTGGTCTTGACCGAGCCGACGGCCAGCGCGCCCCGGGTGCGGCGGGCGCCCAGCGCGCGGCCGATCTCGGTGACCTCGATCGGGTCGCCGCGGCCGGTGCCGGTGCCGTGGGCCTCGACGTAGACGACGGAGTCGGCGGGGACCGCTCCGTCGCCGTACGCGCGGGCGAGCAGATCCCGCTGGCCCTCGGGGCTCGGGGTCACCAGGCTCTCGCCGCCGCCGTCGTTGTTGACGACGGTGCGCGGGACGACGGCGTGCACGCGGTCGCCGTCGGCGAGGGCGCGCTCCAGGGTCTTGACGTAGAGCGCGGCGACGCCCTCGCCCCGGACGAATCCGTTGGCGTGCGCGGAGAAGGTCGCGCACCGGCCGTCGGGCGAGAGCGCGCCGAAGTGGGTGAGGCCGACGGTGACATGGGGATCGAGCATCAGATTCACCCCGCCGACGACGGCCGCCTCGATCTCGCCCTGGCGCAGCGCCTGGGCGGCGAGGTGCAGCGCGACCAGCGAGGAGGAGCAGCCGGTCTCCACGGTGAGGCTGGGGCCGCGCAGTCCGAAGACGTAGGAGACCCGTGCCGCGATCACGTCGAGCGCGTTGCCGACGAGGCTGTGCGGGGTGGGGCGCGCGCCGCGCTCCTTGCGCAGGAGTTCGTAGTCGTGCCAGGACGCTCCGATGTACACGCCGGTGCGGGTGCCCCGGATGTCGGAGGCGCGGACGCCCGCGTCCTCCAGCGCGCGGAAGGTCTCGTGGAGGATCAGGCGCTGCTGCGGGTCGATCGCGGCGGCCTCGCGGGGGGAGATGCCGAAGAAGGCGGCGTCGAACCGGTCCACGTCGTCGAGGAATCCGCCGACGGCCTGGATCTCGCGCTCGGGGTCCAGCGGTTCGGCGGTGTCCCAGCGGTCGGCCGGCACGGGTCCGACGGCGTCGCCCCCGTCCATCAGCAGCCGCCAGAGGGCGTCGGTGTCCGCCGCTCCCGGGAAGCGTCCCGCCATGCCGACCACGGCGAGCGAGTGCCCGGGGTCGTGCGCCGGGCGGGAGTCCAGGGGCTGCCTTGCGTTCGCGTCCATACGCTGCCTTCTCGTCATGGTGCGGTGCTGAGCCGGTGAGGGGAATTCGGGGGGACGGCGAACGGGGGTTTTCCGGCTTTCCCGGGAGTTCGGCGCGGAATTCATCCGGGACGCCTCGGTATTCTTCTCCGCCCGCCTTCCGGCAGCGTACGCCGCCCGGAAGACCCCACAACACCCCTCACCCACGGGTCCGCGCAACGGAAAACCCCTACCTCGGGGGTAGGGGTTCTCTTCCGTCGTACGGGTGCGTCCATTACGGCCCTGCCGTACGGGTGCGCGGAATACGGTCCCGCCGTACGGGCAGGCGCCATGCGGTTTCGCCGTACGGGTGCGCGGCGAGCGGCATCGCCGTACAGGAGTACGGAATACCGCTCAGCCGCGCAGCCGCATGCGCACCAGCCCCTTGCTCGCGTTGATCATCCTCGGTCCGATTTCCGGGGGTGCTTCCTTGCGGCACCACACCGCGTTCGTGGCCATTTTCGCGGGCGACATGTTGAAGCACCGGGTGTCGCGTTCGCCGAATCTGAACGAGGGGGCGATGAAGTCGGCCCCCCTGATGTGCTCCAGAATGCGGGCCGCGGCGGCGGTGGGCGTGGTGTTCCCCTCCTCCACGGACCGGCACAGATCGCCGGTGAGGGCGCCCATGGCGATGAATCCCTCGCTGACCGGCAGCGGTGATCCGGGGTGCGGGCTGTTCTCCAGTTCGAGGAGTATCCGTTCGTCCCCGGTGCGGGTGTATCGGTAATAGGCGTCTTCGAGCATGACGTTGCCCAGCATGGTGCCGAGCATCCAGGTGCGGTTCACCGCGTTCCACAGTTCGTAGTCGCGGAATCCCACGAAGGAGCTGTGGACGAGGTTGTCGTGGAAGTCGAAGAGACCCTGCTGAAGGGTTTCCAGATAGCTGAAGCGGTCCTGCGACCAGTCGCCGTCGCGGGAGGCGGCGATGAGCCGCCAGCCGAGGGCGTTGACGAGTTCCATGGTGTTGGTCAGTCCGCGCGAGTAGAGGGCGTCGATGAACCCGGCGGCGTGCGAGGTGAGACAGAACCGCTCGCCGACGACCTGCTTGGCGGAGTACTGGAGCCGGCCGGTCGACACCCAGGGGCGGACCGCCTTGGCGTTCTTGAACTGCCAGGCGATCTCGGGGAAGCGGGCGAGGAAGGCGTCGAACTCCTCCTGGCCGGGGGTTTCGTCCTTGGGGAAGACCCTGGGGTCCAGGGTCAGCCCGACGCTGCACAGCGGGTTGATCGACTCGGGGTGGTTGTCGAAGGGGATGACCCACAGCCAGCCGCCGTCGAAGACGTGGTGCAGCGTTCCGTTGTGCCAGGGATTGGGCTGCCGGTGCTTCCTGGCCGCGGGCGCCTTGTCGAAGGGCGTGACGCCGATCATATGGGTGAAGAGGGTCCGGGAGTGGGTCCTGGCCCGGGTGGGCGTCTCCCGCAGCGCGAACTTCTCGGCGAGCGGCGAGCGGAATCCGCTGCCGTCGACGACGTAATGGGCCCGGAATTCCTCGCCCCGGTCGGTGCGCAGCACCGCTCCCTCGTCGGGGTCGATCTCGACGTCGGCGATGCGGGTGGCGAGCTGCGGATGGGCCCCGTATTTGACGGCGATGTTGAAGAGGTAGGAGTCGGTGTCCTGCCGGAAGAGATGGGTCTCGGTCCGGATCGCGGAGGGGACGACCAGCTGATTGATCTTCTCCGGGTCCTGGAGCTTGCCCTCCTCGTGGTAGACGAACCCGAAGTTCTGTTTCTGGCCGCAGTACTTGGAGACATGCCGGCTGATGCCCTTGTGGCTGGAGAGCGCCATCAGCTCCGGCACGTCGTAGCGGTCGGAGATGAGCCGGGTCATTCCCGAGGTGTACGGAATGGTGGACTCGCCGACCGCGAATCGCGGATGGGTGCCCGCGTCGAGCAGCAGCACTTTCACCCCGTTGCGGGCCAGGACCGCGCCGAGCATTCCGCCCGCCATCCCGCTGCCCAGTATCGCCACATCGTACTGCCGGGCGCTTTTGTTCTTCGCTGTCATACGTGGCCTCTCCCTCGCTCTCCGGTTTGCGCACACCTGGTCCGCCGGCCGCCGGGCGGGAGCCGTGTGCCGTTCTTCCGGCCACCGCCGGCCATGCGACGGCTGCCGGTCAATCGGCGGCTGCCGGCCGCTCGGCGATTTCCGTTCATGAGGCGGCTGCCGGTCACTCGGCGATCGCCGGTCATTCGGCGGCCTCCAGCACGATTTCCGCGGGAAGGTCTCTGCGCGCCTTGACGCCGAGTTTGCGGAAGACCCGGGTGAGATGCTGTTCCACCGTGCTGATGGTGATGCAGAGCTTTCTGGATATCTCCTTGTTGGTGTGCCCGTGCGCGGCGAGCACGGCCACCCGGCGTTCGGCGCCGCTGAGCAGGCCGACGGCGACGGCGGTCGTGTCGCCCGGCCCGGCGCAGCGGGTGCGGCCCGGCCGGATCCGTTCCAGCTCCCCGGCGACGGCGGCGGCCAGCGGCCGGGCCCCGCACTCCCCCGCGAGCCGGGCGGCCATCTCCAGGACGGGCAGCGCCCGGGCGGGCCGGGCGGTCTCCCGGTGCGCGCGGCCGAGGTCGGCGAAGGCGCGCGCGGTCTGGAGCCGGTCGCCGCTCTCGCGCAGGATCTCGGCGGCCTCGGTGAGCACCCCGACGCGTTCGGCGGGCTCCCCGGTCGCGGCGAGGGCCCGCAGGGTCACCCCGCGGGAGCGGGTGCGGCCGGGGCCGATGAGCGCCAGCTCCTCACGGGCCAGCTGGTGCGCCCTGGACCGGTCCCCGAGGGCCAGATGGGCGCGGGCCGACTCGGAGCGCCAGGGCACCAGCGCGGGCAGGTCGAATCCCCAGTCCCGCATCAGCCCGCCGCAGGCGGTGAAGTCGTCCAGCGCCGCGTAGGGGCGGCCGGTCCGCAGGTGGTAGCGGCCGCGGGCGTGCAGATAGTAGAGGCCGAAGCGGGTGGAGTACATGCTCTCGGGGACGGGGACGTCGAGGTACTCCTCGGCCGCCTCGAAGTCGCCGGTGTCGACGGACGCCTGGACGAGATGGGAGAGCGGACCGCCCAGACAGACGCCCCAGCTCTTCGCGGGGACCCGGGCGAGCGCCGCCTCCGCGCAGTGCCGCGCGGTGGTCAGATCGCCCTGGCGCAGCAGGATGCCGGCCCGCAGCGAGGAGAACTCGGCCTCCCACAGGGGGACCCGCCGGGTGCGGGACTCGGCGAGCCAGTGGTCGCACCAGCTGCCGGCGGCGTCCAGACGGTCCGCGAACTGGAGCGCCGCGACCGCGCACATGATCCACTCCTGGGTGTTCTTGCCCAGGCGCAGAAACCGCATCGAGGCTTCCGCGTCGCCGACGGCGGTGACGACGCAGCCGCCGGTGAGGACCCGGGTGAGGGCCGCCGCCCCCAGCCGTCGCACATCGCCGCGCGCCGCGCGCCGCCGGTCGGGCCCGGAGGGGCCGGGGGCGGCGAGGACGGCGGAGGCCACCAGGGGCGGATAGGTCGCCGAGAGGAGTTCCCTGGTGGCTCCGATCTCCGCCGCGTCCGGGTCCGTGGACCGGTCGCCCTCGCCCATCCGCTCGATCGCCTCGACGGCCTCCTCGAAGCGGCCGTGCCACAGCAGATGCTTGGCGAGGGTGAGGGCGTGCTGGTCGGGGAGCTTCCCGTCGCGGAGCGCGGAGGCCAGCTCGCCCAGGTGCCGGGCGCTGATCGACGGGTTCAGCACCCATGCGGTGCCCGCCAGCTGGGCCTTGAGCGCGACGCGTTCGCCGTCGTCCTGGCAGACGGCGAGCGCCGCGTCGAGACAGGTGTGGGCGTCCGCCGCGCGGTTGCCGGCGAGATAGCGCTCGGCGGCCTCCCGCAGCACGGTGGCGGCCCAGCTCCGCAGTCCGCTCTCGGCGCCGAGGAGGTGGGGCGCGATCCGCACCGCGCTCGCCTCGTCCTCGTACAGCAGTTCCGCGGCCCGCCGGTGCAGATCCCGGCGGGTGTGCGCGGAGAGGTTCTGGAGGACGGCGGCGCGGGCGGCGGGGTGGCGCAGCCGGCCGCCGGTGATGAGGCCGGCCTCCTCCAGGGCGGCCGCGCACTGGTCGACGGTGGTGGTGTCCTGTTCCAGCAGCCGGGCCGCGAGGTGCGTCCCGGTGTCGGGCTCGTCGAGGACGGCGAGCGCCTGGGCCAGATGCAGGGCCGGGGTGCGGCCCCGGTGCAGACAGCTGAGGACGGTGTCGGCGTAGGCGTCGCCGACGGCGAGCGCGGGATCGGTCCCGGGCAGCGGCGCGGCGTGCCGCTGGTCCTCCACGAGCGCGCGGACCAGGAGGGGGTTGCCGCCGCTGACGCGGTGACAGTCGGCGGCGAGGGCCGAGGCCCGGTCCGCGTCCATGTGGCCGGCGAGCACCGCGGCCACCCCGTCGGCGGAGAGATTGCGCAGGAGCACCCGGCGGTAGTTGGGCTGGCGCAGCAGTTCGGCGTGCAGATGGGGGTGGGCGGACTTGGACAGGGTGCACTCGCCGACGACGAGGGCGATGGGCGAGGAGCGCAGCACTCGCACGAGCTGGAGGATCCAGTGCAGCGAGAGCGAGTCGGCGAACTGGATGTCGTCGACGCAGAGCAGCACGGGGGCCCGGCCGGAGATCCGGACGAGTTCGGTGCAGAGCTGGTGCAGGGCGGCGGTGGTCGCCGGGTCGAGCGGCCACTGCTCGTAGGCGCCGTGGTCGGCGTCGGAGCGGATGGACTCGACCCGGCGCAGCGCCTGGTCCAGGTCGTCGCCGCGGCCGGAGAGGGCTTCGGCGTACCGTGCGAGCTGGCCGAGGAGGCTGCCCGGGGAGTTGCGTTCGGCCCAGGAGCCGGTGGCGCGCAGGGTGACGAATCCGTCGTCGAGGGCGCGTCCGCGCACCGCGTCGAGGAGTTCGGTCTTGCCGCTGCCGATGCCTCCGCTGACCACGGCGACGCCGCCGAGGCCCCGGGCGGCCTCCTGAAGGGTTCCGGTGAGGGCGGCGATCTCCCCGTCGCGTTCAGCGAGCCGCATGGTTGCCTCTTCCGCCCGCGCCGATGCCGTCGCCGGGTGCGCCGCCGTCCTTCCCGCCGGTCCCGGCCGGGGGTCCGAGCCCGGCCGCGCGGCGGTCGATCAGGGTGAGCAGCGGTCCGGTCATGGCGGTGGTGACCAGGGCCATGACGACCATGAGCGAGTACAGGGAGCCGTCCAGGAGGCCCAGTTGGAGGCCGACGCCGAGGATGACGAGTTCGGTGAGGCCCCGGGTGTTCATGAGCGCGGCGAGGGTGGCCGAGTCCTGGGCGGGCAGCCCCTGGGAGCGGGCTCCGGCGTAGGTGCCGAGGAATTTGCCGGCGATGGCCACGAGCAGGATGACGGCCAGTTCGGTGAGGCCGTCGAGGCCCACTCCGCGCAGGTCGACCTTGAGGCCGGCGACGACGAAGTACACCGGGAGCAGCAGGGAGGTCATCTGACCCGTGCGTTCGCAGATCTCGTCGCGCAGTTCGCCGATGCCCTCGCGCGGCAGCACCGCGCCGAAGAGGAACGCGCCGAAGATGTAGTGCATGCCCATCGCCTCGGTCGCGGCGGCGCACAGCAGCGCTCCGACGAGGACGATGGCGAGGCGGTTCGCGGTGAGCGGTCTGGGGGCGCCGCCGGGCGCGAGCATTCTGCGCAGCAGGGGGCGCAGGGCGACCAGCGCCAGCGCGAACGGGACCAGCAGCATCACCCGCCAGTAGTCGTCGGCGCCGCCGACCACGGCCTGCACCCCGGCCAGCGCGGACCAGGCGACGACGTCCACGAGGGCGGCGGTGGCCAGCGCCAGCCCGCCGATCTGGGTACGGGAGAGCCCACGGTCGGCGAGGATGCGGGCGAGGACCGGGAACGCGGTGACGGAGACGGCGAGTCCCATGAACACGACGAACGCGGCGCGCTGGTCGGTGTCGTGTCCGCGCAGGAGGTAGAAGGCGAGGGCGATGCCGAGCCCGAAGGGCACCAGCGTGGAGCCGAGCGCGGCGCCCGCGCTGACCCGGGTGCGGCCGCGCAGCGCCCGGTGCTCGATCTCCAGGCCGACGATGAACATGAAGAGGGCGACGCCGATGTCGGCGAGCGCGGTGAGCAGGGGGCGTACCTCGGGGGTGAAGAGGTGGTCGGTGAGGAAGGTGCCGAAGAGGGTGGGTCCGAGGAGGATGCCGCCGAGGATCTCCCCGACGACCGGCGGCTGGCCGACGCGGACGGCCAGCGCGCCGAGGCCGCGCGCGAGGATCAGGATGAGCGCGAGATCCAGGAACAGCAGCTGCACTTGATGGCTGGTCATGGCAGGCGAGGACCTCCCTCGCGCGCTCTTGGGGGCCCTTGGCGCGGGCGGCGGTCGGGGCGGTTCGCCGGGGCGCCTCGTCGGCGCGGGCCCGTCACGACGCCGCTTCGGCGTCGGCGGCGGCGGCCCCGGGTATGAGGTCGTCGAGGTTGATGTTGAACATGGGGTGCCGGCCGCTGAGGCCCGAGATGAGCGTGACGAAGTCCTGGGAGGGCTCGCGCTCCTTCTCCGGGTCGATCATCTCCTGGGCGAGGCTGTAGTAGAACTCCTTGTACTTGGAGCGGTCGTAGAAGCGCTCGACGAAGGCGCGGATCTCGTCGAAGAAGCCCGAGTAGGCGGTGGCGTACCGGTCGAGGGCCTTCTCCTCGATCTCCGGGTGCTCGATGATCTCGTGGACGATCTGGGCGAGGACGCTTCCGGCGAGGGTCGCCAGCGCGACGCCGGTGGAGAAGAGCGGGTCCACGAAGGCCGCCGAGTCGCCGACCAGGGCCCAGCCGTCGCCGTGGAAACGCTTGCTGTGGTAGGACCAGTCGCGGGCGGTGCGGAATCCCGCGGAGCGGCGGCCGGGGCCGATCATCTTCTTCAGCTTGGTGGATTTGGCCATCTCCGCGTGGAACAGCTCCTGGAGCGACTGCTCGGAGGAGCCGACGGTGGCGGAGCGGGTCACGTATCCGACGCTGATGGTGCCCTTGTCGATCGGGATCGCCCAGAACCAGCCGTCGTCCAGTCCCTCGATGAGGATGTTCGTGTACTCGTCGCCGGGGAGCCGGTCGCAGTTGTCGAAGTAGGTCCAGATGGCGACGTTGCGGAGTTCGTCGTGCCAGCGCAGATCGGTGAGCCGGCGGCTGAGCACGCGGGCCTGCCCGGAGGCGTCGATGACGAGACCGGCGCGGATCTCCTGGATCTCGTCCTCGCCGCGCAGCGCGAACCGGATGCCGGTGACCCGGCCGTCCTCGTTCTGCAGCGGCTCCTTCACGGTGGCGTCCTCGATGATGTACGCGCCCAGCTCCCGGGCCCGGTCCAGGATCAGCGAGTCCAGGTCGGCGCGGCGGGTGTGGTACGCGTAGGGGTGGCCGCCCTTGATGAAGGAGAAGTTCCACGGCACCTGGTTGTTGCCCCACACCAGCGAGCCGCCGTATTTGCGCTCGAACCCGCGGGCGTCCATCCGTTCGGGCAGTCCGAGTTCCTGCATCGGCCGCATGAACGCGGGGATGAGCGATTCGCCGACGTGGTAGCGCGGGAATCGCTCCCGGTCGAGGACGAGGACCCGGCGTCCGCGCTTGGCGAGCAGCCCGGCGGTGGTCGCTCCGGCGGGCCCGCCGCCGACGACGATGACATCGAAGTAGTCCGGAATGCCATAGAGAGTGGACGACATGCGCAGACCTTCCCTTGGTGGAAACCGGGACGGCCCGCGGTGCGCGGGCCGTCGTGCTCCGTGCGGTGCGCGATCAGTCTGCGACGGGCGTTCTGCAGAGGGTCTGGACGCGCTCTGTACGGACCGGTTCCGGTCTTCAGCGGGAGTCGCGCACGGCGAGGGTGGTTCTGGTGCGGTGGTCCCAGGTGTACGAACAGGGCTCGCTGGGGCCGCTGATGCGGCGGACGGGCGTGCGGACGGGCGCGGGCTCCTCCTCCCGGGCGCGCTCGGCGGCGTACGCGGCCATCAGATCGTGGAACCGGTAGCGTCCCTCTCCCGTCTCCACGAGCAGATGCGCCTCGGCGAGGTCGTCGAGGAGGAGCCGGGCGCGGGTCTGGCCGCAGCCGGTGAGCACGGCGGCGGTGTCGGAGGTGATCACCGGTCCGCCGTGGCGTCCGAGGGCCCGGAACATGCGCGCGGCGTCGGGGGCGAGCGCGCGGTAGGAGCGGTAGAAGGCGCTGCGCAGGCTGGCGGCGGCGTCGCGCACCACGTCGAGCGACTCCATCGCGCCGACCTCGATGGCCTCGGCCAGCTGGGCGGCGGTGACCTCGGGGCGGGCGGCGAGCGCCTCGGCCACCACGCGCAGGGCCAGCGGGAGATGGCCGCACAGTCGGGTGATGCCGGCGATGGCCTCGGCCTCCTCCTGGATGTGCCGGGCCGGCGCGAGCCGGGTGAGCAGGGTCAGGGACTCGTCGGGCGGGAGCGGCGCCAGCTCCACGCGGTAGGCGCCGTCGCGGGCCACCAGTCCGCTGTGCCGCCAGCGGCTGGTGATGAGGACGCAGGCGGGTCCCTGCGGGATGAGGGGGCGCAGCTGCTCGGCGTCGAAGGCGTCGTCCAGGACGAAGAGCGTCCGCTTGCCGTACAGCAGACTGCGGTGGAGGGCGGTGCGTCCGGCCAGGTCGACGGGCATGAGGGCGTCGTCGATGCCGTGGCTGCGGAGCAGGAGCGCGAGGGCCTCCATCGCGGTGAGCGGTCCGCGTTCGGCGCTGGTGCCGCAGAGGTCGAGGAAGAGCTGTCCGTCGGGGAAGTCGTCGGCGAGTTCGCTGGCGATCCGGAGGGCGAGTTCGCTCTTGCCGACGCCGGGGGCGCCGGTGATGACGGCCATGGTGGTGCGGTTGCGGGGGCGGCCGTCGTCGTCGACGACGTAGCGGCGCAGCTGCTCGCGCTCGACGGCGCGGCCGACGAATTCGCGGGTGAGGGGCGGTAATTGGGCGGGGCGGGGCCGCGTCCAGGCGGCGGGGGCGGGTGCGCGGGGCGGTTCGGCGGCGGGAGCCGTCGCGGGCCGGGCGGGGGCGGCGTCGTCGAGGGCGCCGCCGCGCATCCGCTCGTACAGGGCGCGCAGTTCGGGCCCGGGCTCGATGCCGAGTTCGTCGCGCAGGAGCAGCCGGGTCCGTTGGTAGAGCGCGAGCGCGTCGGCGCGGCGGCCGACCCGGTGCAGGGCGGTCATCAGCAGCCCGTGCAGCTTCTCCCGGAGCGGTTCCCCGGCGACGAGTTCGGCGAGCATGGAGACGGCTTCGGCGTCCCGGCCGAGGGAGAGCAGTCCGTCGGCCCATTCCTCGGCGGCGGCGAGGCGGAGTTCGTGCAGCCGGGTGCGTTCCCGGGCGGCGAAGGGGCCGGGGATTCCGGCGTACGCCTCCCCGTGCCACAGGGACATGGTCTCCTCCAGGAGGCCGAGCGCGCCGGCCGCGTCGCCGGAGTTGCGCAGCCGGCGGGCCCGCGCGTGCTGATCGACGAAGACATGGGCGTCGATGGCCCGGTGGGGCAGCCGCAGCGAGTATCCGCCGCCGGAGGAGACGATCAGGCCGCGGGATTCGCGGCAGCCCCGCTCGGGCTCCAGCGCCCGGCGCAGCCCGGCGACGTAGGTGTGGACTCCGTTGACGGCGCTGCGCGGGACGGCGCTGCCCCAGACGGCGTCGATGATCTCCTCAAGGTGGACGGCGTCTCCCGTGCGGCTCGCGAGGAGCCCCAGGACAGCTCGTTGTTTCGGTGGTCCCAGCAGCAGTTCGACGCCGTGCCGCCAGGCGTGAACCGGCCCCAGCAGTTGCAGCCGCATCTCGTATCCCCGTTTCTGTGACAGGTCAGGTCACGGCTCCTCGCCACCTCCGCGTGCTCGACGGCACGCCTCCGGTCCGCTGCGCGGCGTCCGGGAGGGTTGCTACGGAGCGTAGTTTTCTGTTGATCGACGTCTACAGCGTGAGAGCTTTTCCGGGCCACTGTCATCGCTGAGATTGCCCACTTGTCCCCGGCCCGTGATAACCCCTCTGAGCTGCTGTTTCCCTGGTCCGCGGCCGCACCGGCGATGGTCGTGGCGCCGATGGCGGTCCGCTTCCGGCGGGCCGCCGGGGACGGGAGGGGGCGTACGGGAGGGTCACGGGGAGCGCTGACGGGGGCGGCCGCCGGGGCGGGCCGACGCCGGGGCGCGGGCCGGGGGCGCGGCACGGGCCGGGGCGCGCGCCGGGGCTCCGGCCGGCGGCGCCGGCGGTACGCGGACCGGTACGCGGACGTGGGCTCGGGCCGGGGGCGGTACGCGGACCGAAGGCGGGTGCGGGGCCGGGTGCGGGGCGGGCCGCGCCGGGCGCTTCCGCCGGGGCGGCCCGGCGGCGGTATTCGTCATATGCGCGGAAGCGGGAGCCGCTATTACCGCGCCGGCCGGTCGACTTCTGGAATCACCGAGCACCGTCACCGCACGAGGCTAACCGAAACGCGTGCCATACCACACCCCCTAGCTCTCCCCGCTCCGGTAGGGGCCAGGATAAGGGTGTTCTTGGGGGGTTGGACGATCCATCATCGGAAGGCACCGGCACCGAGAGCCCTCCGAGGGGGAGTAGAAGAGTGACAGAATCATCCACGACCAGCCAGGCTCAAACTCTTGTGAATGTCATACTGATCGGCGGTCCGGCGGATATTCCGGACGCGGCACGGAAGGTGCGGCTTTCCCTCGCCGGCGAGAGCGGACCCGCCGAGAAGGTAAAACTGCGGCACGGTAACGGCTACGAGCACTTCGAGCGGCCCTACGACGTCCCCAGCGGACAGAGCACGGTCCCCCTGGCCTATCACTGGACGATGCGCACCCAGATAGCGGAGTAGAAAACCGCAGGTCAGAGGCAGACCGAATCTTCTGCTCAGCACAAGCGGAATCCACGCGCCCAGCCACTGGGGCAGGCGGCGTCTGGGCGCTCCACCCCGCGGAGGAAGCTCCGGCGCCCGACCCCGCCCCGGGCCCGGAGGTGCGAAATATCCCTTGACACGTACACATATTCCTGCTTGTCTGCTGCCCGTACTTTGCTCATGCATAACCTGTCGGCGACAAGATGCATCCGCAGAAAACGGGGGCGATCGATGCGGATCGAGATCGAGCACGTCATCGAGGGCATTCGAGAAAGATACGAAGAACCGCTGTCCCTGCATGATCTGGGTGAAATGGCGAGACTGACTCCCTTTCACATGGCGCGGGTATTTCGCGAGCAGACCGGCCTGCCGCCCGCCCAATTCCTCACCGCGGTACGGCTCGAAGCGGCCAAGCAACACCTTCTGCGCACCGATCTCAGTATCGCCGACATCTCACTCCAGGTCGGCTACATGAGCATCGGATCATTCACCACCCGCTTCTCCAAGACCTTCGGCGTGTCACCGGGCCAGTACCGCAGGATGACGGAACTCGGCCCGGACGCCGTCGAATTCGCGGCCGGAAGCGCGGACGCGTCCTACACCTACGGTTCGGTCCGGGGCCGGCTCCACCGCGAGGACGGGCTGGACCATGTGCCCGTCTTCGTCGCCGCGTTCCACGCCGCGAGGTCCAGCGGCCGGCCCGCCCGCTGCTATCGCGTGGTGCGGTCCTCGGATCCGTGGACCATCGCCCATGTGCCCGCGGGCCGGTGGTACGTCGAGGCGGTCTCGCTGAGCCCGTCACGGAAGGACTCCGTGGTCGCGGGCTCGATGGGCCCGGTGGTCGTCACCCCCGGGGCCTCGATCGAGGTCGACATGGCGCTGGTGCCGTCGCAGCGGGTGCGGACGGCGGACAGCGAACGATGTTCGCTCGCCTTCGCACTGCCGGAGCTGTACGCGTCCTGAGACCTCGCGCCGGGCCGCCCACCGGGCGGCCCGGCGCGCTTCGTTCCGCCGGCCCGGACGTTCCGGTCCCGGCGTTCATCTCCACGCGCGGCACGGTCCGCTTCCCCGGCCCGGCGCGCGCTGCACCGCCGGCCCGTGCGCTCCCGCGCTCCGCACGGCCGGCGCGGCACTCCGTACGCATCCCCCTGCCCACATTCCCCACGGGAGGTCAGATGAGTTCGCACGGAAGTCACGCGGTCGTCATGGGCGGTTCCATCGGCGGGCTGGTCGCGGCCCGGGTCCTGGCGTCGCGCTTCGACCGGGTCACCGTTCTCGACCGGGACGAGCTGCCGGACGACGGCAGGGACCGGCGCGGCGTCCCCCAGGCCGGACACGCGCACACCCTGCTCGTCAAGGGCCGCCAGACGCTGGAGGAACTCTTCCCCGGCGTGACCGACGAACTGCTCGACGGCGGCGCCGTCCCCTTCGACATGGGACGCGACACCCTCTTCCACCACGGCGGCCACCGCAGGATCCGGTTTCACAGCGGACTGCGTCTGGTGACCATGAGCCGCCCCTTCCTGGAACGCACCCTGCGCCGCCGGGTCCGGGCCCAGCCCCATGTCGACGTCCGCGAACGCACCGCCGTCCAGGGCCTGCTGGGCACGGCCGACCGGATCACGGGCGTCGTCGTGGAGGGCGGCGAGACGATCCGCGCCGACCTCGTCGTCGACGCCACCGGGCGCGGCTCCTCCCGTACCGACCGCTGGCTGAAGGAGCTGGGCTGTCCCACGCCCGAGGAGTCGTCGATCAGGATCGACGTCGGCTACACCACCCGGCTCTACCGCCGCGAGGCCGCCGAGCTGCCGGGCCGCTCCCTCGCGTACGTCTTCACCGGGGTGCCCCCGCACGACAAGCGGGCCGTCGCGGTGGCCCCCATCGAGGGCGACCGCTGGATCGTGACCCTCGGCGGCTGGCACCGGGCGAACGCGCCGGTGGGCGCGGAGGGATTCGAGCGGTTCGCCGCCGGGCTGCCGCTGGAGCACGTCGCCGAACTCCTGGCCACGACCGAGCCGGTGGAGGACGGCGACGCCCGCCGCTTCACCGCGCCGACCGCCCGCCGTCGCCACTACGAGCGGCTCGCCGCACCGCCCGCCGGGTTCGTCGCGCTCGGCGACGCGATCTGCAGCTTCAACCCGTTCTACGGGCAGGGCATGACGGTCGCCATCCTGGAGGCGGTCCGGCTCGGCCGGTGTCTGGACCGGTACGGAGCCGCGTCGCCGAGGCTGCCGCGCGCCTACTTCCGCGAGGTGGCCGAGGTGATCGACATGCCGTGGCAGCTGTCGACCGGAAGCGACTTCATGTACCCCGAGACGGTCGGCCGGCGGCCGCGCGGCCACGCGCTGCGGACCTGGTACGTCGGGAAGGTCGTCCGGGCCTCCCATGTGTCGGCCCGGATCCACCGCATGCTGCTGGAGGTGACCAGCCTGCTCGCCCGGCCGTCGGTCCTGTTCCGGCCGGGCACCGTGGTCCGCGCCCTGTGGGCGGCCCGCCGCGCCCGGCTGACCGTCCCCGTCACCGGCTGACGTGCCCGGTGACCGGACGGCTCGCGGGCAGCCCGGTCACCGGACCGGCCCCGGGGCCCCGGTCACCTGCCCGGCCGCCGAGCACCCGGTGGCCGGGCCTCCCCGGGCGCCGGGCGGCCGGCGGCGGGACTTCCTCAGGCGCCCGGCGGCGGCCGGGACGACCGGACCGCCCGGGCCCCGCGGACATGCCCCGGCCGCTCGGGTCCGTCAGGCGCGCGCCGCGGACGGGCGGGCCGGCGAGCGGCGGGCCGCCAGCAGCGAACGGACCACCGTCGCCGGGCGCATCACCGACAGCGGCGAGACCAGCAGATGCTGGAGGTCGAGCATCACCAGGGAGATGTCCTTCGACACATGACTGGCGAGCATCAGCTCACGGACATAGGCGTTCACCAGGCCGATGCCGAACGGCCGGGGCCCCTGCGTCTCCGGATACAGATAGTCGCTGCTGGTCGCCATCATCCACGGAGTCTCGATGATCCGGCCCGCGGCACGATAGAAGGAACGCGCCATGTCGGCGGAGGCCCGGCCGAACCGGTCCAGCCGACGGCCCAGTTCGATCGCCTCCAGCGCGGCGACGGTCATGCCCTGGCCGTACAGCGGATTGAAACTGCAGATCGCGTCGCCCAGCGCCACATAGCCGGCGGGCACCCGGCGCAGCCGCTCGAAGTAGTGCCGCCGGGCCGCCGGATAGGTGAACTTGCGGGCGTCGGAGTCGTCGAGCCGCTCGGCGCGGGAGAGCAGCTGCGTCATCTGCGGGGCCTTCAGCTCCGCCGCGAACCGCAGAAAGCCCTCCCGGTCCACCGGGGCGTGGGCGCGGTGCCAGCCGCCGAGCGTCACCAGCCACCGGTCCCCCTCCACGGCGAACGCCGCCGCGGCCCGCTTGTCGTGCGGCGGCACGGCGCTCATCAGATAGAGCAGCCCGTTCCCGGCCAGATCCCCCGGCCTGCGCTTCAGCATCAGCGTCGTGTACCCGACATCGATCTTGATCGTGACGACGTCCGGGGCCGGATAGCCGAACTCCCGCAGGGACCGCGCGGGGCCTCCGCCGCCGCGTCCCGTGGCGTCGACGACCAGATCCGCCCGCAGCCGGTCGCCGCCCTCCAGCCGCACACCCGTGATACGGCCGCCGCCCGCCGTGTACCCGTCCACCAGCGTCCGGTCCCGTATCGTCACATTCGGCAGCGCCCGCACCCGGGAACGCATGCTCTGCTCCAGGAAGGCCCGGCTCAGACTGACCCCGCAGCGGCCGCTCGCGAATCGGGCCCGCAGCGCGCCCATCTGATGGAAGAGCAGGTCGTAGCCCGGATCGAAGAGCACCGCGCCGCCCGCCACCAGCTCGTCGGTCAGCCCGGGGAAGAGCTTGTCCAGGGCGATCCGTCCGCTGACGAGCAGCGCGTGCGCGTGACCGCCGTGGGGCACCGCCCGGCGGTCCTCGGGTTTCTCCGGCAGGGCGTCACGGTCGACGACCGTGACCCGGCCATATCTCTCCGACAGCGTTCCGGCGGCGGCGAGACCGCCTATGGAAGCGCCCACCACCACGGCATGTTCACCCATCACACCCATGCTTCCTCCATGCTTTCGACTGCGAGGAAAAGGCCGGACAGACATGGCGGCTCCTTCCGGCAGGGCCGAGTATCCTCCGGCCCTCTCGCCCATGTCTTCTTCGTGCTTGCTCAAAGCCTCCCGGAAAAGGGGAGAGCGGCCGCCCGACCGGTACATTCATTACGCGACAGCCCGCCCTTTGCCATCCCTTCGGAACGCACCGGCGACGCTCCTTCGGCGTCTCGCCGATTCACCGCCGCCCCGACGGAATCGACAGGAGAGCACGCGACATGAAGCATTTCCGCACCGCCGGATCCGCCGCCTGGACCGAGGCCCGGATGCCCGACCAGTCCGGCCGTATCGCCGTGGTGACGGGGGCCAACAGCGGCATCGGCTATGTCACCGCGCGCGAACTGGCCCGGCGCGGCGCTTACACCGTCCTCGCCTGCCGGGACCGGGCGCGCGGCGAGGCCGCCCTGGACCGGCTGCGCGCCGAGGCGCCCGCCGCCCGCGCCGAGCTGCGCCTCCTCGATCTCGCCTCCCTCGCCGGCATACGCGCGTTCGCCGCCGCCTGGGACCACGACCGGCTCGATCTGCTGATCAACAACGCGGGTCTGGTCATGCCGCCGCTGACCCGCACCGCCGACGGCTTCGAGGCCCAGTTCGGCGTCAACCACCTCGGCGCGTACGCGCTCACCGGCCTGCTGCTGCCGCGTCTGCTGCGCGCCGACGCCCCCCGGGTGGTGACCGTCAGCAGCGAGGGCCAGCTCCTGGCCCCCTTCGACCTGGCCAATCTCAACGCCGAGTGCCGCTATGTCCCCCGGGTGGCCTACGGCCAGTCCAAGCGCGCCAATGTGTACTTCTCCGCGCAGCTGCACCGCTGGGCAACCGCGCACGGCCTCCCGCTGCGCAGCATGATCGCCGTCCCGGGCATGACCGACACCGGCGTCATCTCCAAGGTCGGCCACTCCGGCCGGCTCTGGCGGGCCCTCGTGCCGCGCGCCGTCCACGCCCTCGCCAAGCCGGTCGTCAACGGAGCGAGGCCGTCGCTCTACGCCGCGACGGCGCCCGACCTGCCCGGCGGCTCCTACATCGCCCCCCGAGGCCCGCTCCAGATCTACGGCGCGCCCGCCCCGCGCCACGGCCGCCGCACGGTACGCGACCGGGGCACCGCCGCCGCGCTCTGGGAGCTGTCCGAGCGGCTGACCGAGGTGCGTTACGAGCTTCCGGGCCGGACCGCCCCCGCCGGGGGCTGAGGGCGACGGCCCCCGCCCCGCCCCCACGGCGGGGCGTCCGCGCGAGGGGGTGACCCCGGGACCGGTGCGCCGGCGTCCGCGCGCCGGCGTCCTCCTGAGCGGTACGGGGGCCTCCGCCCGCCGGTGTCGCCCCGGGGGCCGCGCTCACCTGCGCCCGCGGGTGTCCCTCACCATGCCTCGGCGGTCCGCTCCGGTGTCCGGACCAGGCCGCCCGCCCGGCCGCCCGTCACCTCCAGGAGCCCGTCCTCCCGCCAGCGTCCGCGATAGCGGGAGACCGCGAAGGGCGCTCCGGCGACAGGCCCGGAGCCCGCCCCTCGTACACCGAGCCGGTCGAACGGCAGGGCCGCGCCCGAGGCCCAGATCTCGCCGACGGTCCCGCTCGACACGGCGCGGCCGGCCGCGTCGCGCACGGTGATCCGCACCCGGGGCACCGCGCTTCCCACGAGCCGCCCGGGGTGCGGGGCTCCGGCCCGTACGAGTTCGGCGCGCGCGGGTTCCGCGTTCGGAGTCGCGCTCGGAGGCGTGTTGGGAGGCGTGTTGGGAGGTTCCGCGCGGAAGGGTTCGTCCTCCCGGGAGTGCTCCACCGCCGCCCACGGAAGCGCGCCGTCCACCGGCGCGAACTCGGCCAGCAGCTTGGTGTAGGGCAGCGCCTCGAAGTGCCGCTCGACCAGCTCCCTCGGACACGGCTCGCCGACCAGCACCACCGTGCCGAGCCGGGCGGTCGGCCGCTGCGCCGCGTCGGCGAGGACGGCCGCGTACGCCCGGGGGCTGAACACCGCGGCGGTGTAGCGGCCCACCGCCATCGGCCGCCCCCGGCCCGCCCCGTCGACGGCCGGCTGCCGGTCGTACAGCGTGCCGCCGGCCGAGATCGCCCACCACAGGGACGTCAGGGTGTCGGGGTCCCCCGGCTCCTGGCAGCACAGCACCCCGCTCTCGGCCCTGCCCGCCCGCCGGGCCCGGTCGGCCAGGGCCAGGAGCCAGGCCCGGTGGTCGATGAGATGGCCCGTCGGCGCGGCCGTCGGCTCGCGTCCGACCAGCAGATACGCCGCGTCCGTGGCGCTCGACCGGGGCAGCGAACGGTCGATGTGCAGCGGAGTGATCCGCGCCCAGGTCCGCTCGTCGTCCAGGACGATCGCCGGCAGCGGCCAGCCGCGCCGGGTGGCGCCGCTGCACAGGACGAGTTCGGCGCCGCTGACGGCGGCGGCCCGCTCCCGCCCGCCCTCGTCCGCCCCGCCCGGCACCGGGACGCACACACCGCCGACCTTCAGCACGGCCAAGTGCGCCACCAGCGTCTGCACATGGTCCGTACAGTGCACGAGCACCGGGTCGCCGAGCTGCACCCCCGAGCGCAGCATCGCCGTCGCCAGCCGGCCCGAACGCTTCTGCGCCCCCTCGTACGTGATGCCGTGCCGCCCGTTCTCCACCGCGACGGCCCCCGGACGCCGGGCCGCGACCCTGCCGAACAGCTCATCGAGCGTGGAGGTCCCATGGCCCGGCGCGGATCCCCGCCGCCGGTCGATCACCGGTACGGTCGCTCCCGCTCCCCGGGCCCGGCCGGCTCTCCGGTTCTCCTTGACGACGGTACGGGGTGTACCGGCCGTGGTCGCTGTCTCTGTGCGCACCGAGCCCTCCAGGGGAAGATTTCCTGTGACGAAGAATGGCCCGTGCGATCCAGGAAGGCCGCGACGCGGACCCATCCGTGAATTCCTGGCCCGGGGGCTTCGAGCGCAGTCTGCCGGGGCCCGTCTGGGGAAATTCTGGAGGAATGGTGGACGCCCGCGCAGCCGATGGAAAAGACGCCGGAACAGCTACTGTTTCCCATGAATTGCCGCCGGCGCACACGTCGAATCCCGGTGATCTTCCTTCCGCCGCCGCCGGGATTCCCTGGGGCGGGCGTGCTCTCGATCAGTGGAACGGGCGTGATATCACGTGCTGTTCCCGCGATCCCCTAGGTCATCCCCCTAGGCGGTGCCTTCCGGCGCGCATCACGGAACGGAGAGATCCCGTCGGCCGGCGCGTTTTCCCCGGGGTCTTGCCCGGGGCTCCCCGGGGCTTCCCCCGCGCGCCGGCGACCGGTGTCATCGTCATCCCGTCGGCACCGCCCGGCCCGCGCCCAGGGCCGCCGCCGGCGCGGCCCGCCCCGCGCTCAGAGCACCGCCCGCCCCGCGCTCAGGGCCTCCACCGGCGCCGCGCGCCCGACGCTCAGAGCCTCCGTCACCGCCGTCGCCACCTCCGCGGCCCGGTCGGCGAGATAGAAGTGCCCTCCGCCGAAGACCCGCAGCCCGAAGTCGTCCGCGGTGTGGTCCGCCCACGCCCCGACCTCGTCCAGCGTCGCCTTCGGGTCGCTCTCCCCGACCAGCGCGGTGACCGGCGTGCGGTCGAGCAGCGCGACCGAGGGGCAGCGGTAGGTCTCGATCGCCGTGTAGTCGTTCCGTACGACCGGCAGGATCAGCTTGCGGACGGACGCGTCGGCGAGCACCTCGGGCTCCGTGCCGCCGAGCGCGAGGATCTCCTTCACCAGGCCGTTGTCGTCCCGCAGATGGACCCGCTCGTCCCGGTGCGTCGACGGCGCCCTGCGCCCGGACACGAACAGGTGCGCGGCGGGCAGCCCCTCCGCCTCCATCCGGAGCGCCACCTCGAAGGCGACGATCGCCCCCATGCTGTGCCCGAACAGCGCCAACGGCCGCTCATCGGGCCCCCGCCAGGCCCGCAGGGCCTCGTGCGCCTGGTCGGCCATGAGCCGCACCTCGGTGAGGAAGGGCTCGGCGTGGCGGTCGTGACGGCCCGGATACTGCAGACAGAGCGCCTCGGCGGCCGGGCCCAGCCGGGCGGACAGCTGATGGAACGCGCTCGCCGCGCCGCCCGCGTGCGCGAAGCACGCGAGCCGCCACGCGTGGTCCGGCGACGGATGGAAGCGCCGTACCCATGCCTCGGTCACCGTGCGACCGCTCATCGAACCGCCCCCATTCATCGGTCTCCCCCCTGCTCCTCGCGCCGGCGCGCCGTCCACGGCTCTCGCCGCGGGCCCGCCGGCCGTGGGACGCCGTACGACCACGGCGCTCGCGGCGTGTCCGCCGCCCTCCCACTCTGCCCGGCGGGGACGCGTCACCGCATCTCCGTCGTTGCGTAGCTCCGCACCGGCCCCGCCCGAAGCCCGACGGCGCTCCGCCGTCGGCACATCCGAGTCCGCCGACTGCCGACCGCCCGTGCCCCACGCCCACGTCCACGTCCACGTCCACGCCTACGCCTCCGCCCACGCCCACGCCCACGCCTACGTCCACGCCTACGCCTACGCCTACGCCTACGCCTACGCCTACGCCTACGAAGCGTCCCGCACCGACGGTCAGCGGCCGGCCCCGTGCCGGACCGCCGCCCACCGGGGCGGACCCGGTGTGCCCTCCTCGCGGACACCGCACCGCGCGAGCATCTCCGAGAGCCCCCGGGTGGGGCTCAGCGCCGGATCCTCCGCCGCGCGCTCGGCTGCGTAGAGACGCAGCAGATCGCACATGCTGTACCGGTCCGGCGCCGTCCGATTCAGCAGATGCGCCGACGCGAGGACCTCCAGCTGCCGTCCCGCGATCCCCGGCCGGACGCCCGCGAGCGTCGCCGCCACCTCCACCGTGATCTCTCTGCTGTCGTGCAGACCCAGCAACCGGAACATCCGCCCGACCTCCGGAGACAGCGCCCGGTAGGACTTCCTGAAGCTCATCCGCAGACTCGCCGCCGCGTCCCCGACCACCGTCAGCCGGTCCAGCCTGCCCCCCTCGGTGGAATCAGCCAGCTCAGCGACCGACAGCCCCGGATGCTCCACCAGCGCGTCCGCGGCGATCCGCAGCGGAAGCGGAAGGTGCCCGCAGAGCGCGGCGAGCCGCAGCGCCTCCCGCCGTACCCCCTCGATCCGCCCCGGCCCCGCCAGACACGAGAGCAGCTGCACCGCCTCCTCGGGAGTCAGCGGCGGCAGCTCGACCCGGAGCAGCCGCCCGATCGGCAGCCGTCCGGCGGGCCGCCAGCGGCTGGTGACCAGCACACACGCCGGGCCCTCGGAGAGCAGCGGGGACAAGGGGACAAGGTCGTGGGCGTCGTCCAGGAACAACAGGGTCCGCGTGCCCCTCAGCGACTCCCGGTACAGGCGCGTCCGCCCCTCCAGATCCTCCGGAAGCCGCGCCTCCGTGACCCCGAGGCTCCGCAGCACCTGCCCCAGCACCTCCTTCGCCCCCAGCTGCCGGCGCCGCAGGCTGCTCCCGCACAGGTCGACGAAGAAGTGCCCGTCGGGAAAGCTGTCCGCCATCTCGTGCGCGACCCGGAGGGCGAGCGCGCTCTTGCCGACGCTCGGAGCGCCCTCGACCACCGCGATCACCGGACCCGGCTCCGGCCGTCGACAGCTCTCCGCCATGATGGTCCGCAGCCTGCGCGCCTCGACTCCCCGGCCGACGAACCCCCGTGCCGTGGGCAGCAGTTGGGCGGGGCGCGGCGCACCGCTCCCGGCGCTCGCTTCCGCGCCGACGGAGACCGGCGCCGCGCCCGATGTCCTCGTACCCTCGGCTCCCGATCCCGGGCCTGATCCGGCGCCCGCACCCACGCCGGATCCCGCGCCCGCACCAGATCCCGATCTCGATCCCGCTCCCGATCGCGCTCCGCCGTCCCCGGTCAGAAGAGCCGGGTGGCCGGTGAGGATCCGGTGGTGCAGGGTCTGCAACTCCTGCCCCGGTTCGATGCCCAGCTCCGCCTGGAGCAGCTCCCGCGATTCACGGTAGACGGCGAGCGCGTGAGCACGTCGGCCGCACCCCTGGAGCGAGAGCATCAGCAGCGCCCGCAGCCGCTCGCGCAGCGGTTCCTTGGCCACCAGATCACCGAGCGGAGCCACGGTCTCGGCGTGCCGGCCCATCGCCAGCATCTCGGCCGCCCACTCCTCGACCACGGCGAACCGCAGCTCCTGGAGCCGCATCCGCTCCACCCCCGCGAAGGGTCCCGGGATGGCCGTGTACGGCTCCCCCCGCCACAGGTCGAGCGCCGACTCCAGGAGGTCGAGGGCCAGCTCCCGCTCCCCGCGGGCCCGCAGCCCGCGAGCCTCCGTCAGCCGGTGCTCAAAACTGCGGGCGTCGACATTCTCCGGATTCATGCGGAGCTGGTATCCGCCGCCCGTCGACACGAGCGCGGAGAGCGTCCCCTCCTGCGTACGGGGCAGCTCCAGCGACCTGCGCAGACCCGCCACATAGGTGTGCACCGCGTTCTCCGCGGTCCTCGGCAGCACACTGCCCCAGACCGCGTCCGCTATCTCCTCGATGCTCACCGCGCTGTTGAGCCGCCCCGCCAGAAACCCGAGCAACGCACGCTGCTTGGGCGGCCCCACCGCCACCCTCTGCCCGTGCCGCCAGGCTCGGACGGTACCCAGTAATTCCAGCCGCATGGCTCCCCCTTCGCGACGGACGTCCCTGCATTGCCTCTCTCACCACGAATGATCATCACCCTCACGCGTCCCCGGGGGAACTCGCGTGCACACCCGGCTTCGGCCACAGCACCGGCCTCGACCCCGCAGTGACCCTTTCGGGGCATTTCCTGCGCTTCCCGGATCGTCATACTCCAAGGTGGTATAGGTATCTCCAGGGTGAGTCAGCCATGCGACGCCGTCATCGCCGAGGTTGCTCACACCCCTCCCGCCGCTACCGCCGCAGGCAAGGTCAGCAAGAACGAAGAAGACAGATTCACGATCCAGCCTGCACGATCGGACCCCGGCCCGCCCCTACGCACCACCGGACAACGGACACCACACACCGAACAGCGAACAGCGAACAGCCGACACCGCGAACACACATGGCAGGCCGGGCACTCGATCCACCGGACGTGAAGCCGACGCTCGATGCCACGCAGTCGTACGCCGCATCACGCGACCCAAGGCGGCAGGACCGCAGTCGTACTCCGCTCCTTTCACTGACCAGGGCAGAAGAGGCGAGGCGAAATTTGTACGTGCACGGAAGTCAGGTCTTCGGCGGTGCCGGATCCCGGCCCACGCGGACGCGTGGCGGATCCCTCGCCCGCCCTCGCCCCCTCAGCGCGACAGCCGCGTCCGCCGGCGCGACGGCACCGTCCGCCCGGCGCCGCTGAACGCCACCGCGCCGCGCCGTTCCCCACGGCCGCGGCCCCAAGAGATCGCCCGTCGCCCCCACGGATCACCGGGCCGTCCGCCGCCCGCTCTTCCCGACCCGTGCTCCTCGAACGGGCGTCTCCCCCTCACGGCTTCCGAGCCGTCTTGTTCACCAGTCCTGATCTCCTCCTGGCCACCCGGAGATGACGATGGAACATTTGGTCCAGCGGTCGATAGACACCATGCATCATCGCTTCCACGAGCCCTTGACACTTGACGACTTAGCTCGTTCGGCCAGGGTCAGCAAGTTCTACTTTCTGCGGGTGTTCAGCCGCGTCACGGGAGTGACGCCCGGCCGGTTCCTCAGCGCCGTCCGTCTCCAGGAGGCCAAGCGCCTGCTGCGGACCACGACGCTCAATGTGGCCGACATCTCCGCGCAGGTCGGATACAGCAGTACGGGTACGTTCTCCCGGCGCTTCAGCGAGTCGGTGGGGGTGTCGCCGACCAAGTACCGGCACATGGCGGGTGAGTGGAGCACGGGCGGGCCGCAGCAGTCGGCCGACTCGGCCGGCGGCGGAGCCTCGGGTGCCGGCGCTGCCGTCGGAGCCTCCGCGGACGTCGCCCCGATCACTCCGATCCGGGCACTGGCGCCGAGCGAGGCCCATGCGATCCACGGGACGATCGTCGCCCAGGACCACCCGCTGACCTTTGCCTACCTCGGCCTCTTCAGCACCCCCATTCTCCAGGGCCACCCCGCGGTCACCGCCGTGGTCCGCGCGCCCGGCCGATTCCGGCTGCCCGATCTGCCGCCCGGCGTCTGGTACCTGCACGCGGTCTCCCGCGTATCGGGGGACGCCCCGGACGCGTCGCCCTCCTCGGAACCGACGCTCCTGGTCGACATGGTGGGTCCGCTGCGGCTGCCCCAGGGAAGCGATTTCCATGTCGATCTGACGCTCCGCCCGGCGGACTGGAGTCATCCGCCGATTCTCTCCGCGCTGACGGGCATGGACCCGTTCGGCTGCGCGCCGCAACACGCGGCATAGCCAGGCGCAGGCCAGGCCGCCACACACGATCGGACGGTACGGACGGCGCTCGGCGACCGTCCGTACCGGCGCCGTCCAGTGAGCAATTTCGGCGATGACAGCCCATCAGGAGCGGAAGCAACCTGGGGCTGTGCCGACGGGGGAGCACGTAGTCGACGCTACCTCCGTCTGCCGTGACACCGATTCAGACAACGGCACTTGAGGGAGACAGTCGTGGGTGCAGAGGACCCGGAGAAGCTTCGCTACTTTCTCAAGCGCGTCAGCGGCGAACTCCACCAGGCCCGCCAGCAGCTGCGGGAGGCGGAGGACAGGGAACACGAGCCCATCGCCATCGTCGGCATGGGCTGTCGATTCCCCGGCGGAGTCCGCTCACCCGAAGACCTCTGGAACCTGGTCACCGAGGGCCGCGAGGCCATCGGCCCCTTCCCCACCAACCGCGGCTGGGACCTCGAAGCCCTTCTCCCTCAGGACGGCGATCCAGCGGAAGCCGCTTCCGCCGACGCGGCCGACGACGATCCCCTGCACGGCCGGCCGGGGACCTCATCGACGCGGTACGGAGGTTTCCTCCACGACGCGGACCAGTTCGACCCCGCGTTCTTCAACATCTCCCCCCGCGAAGCCCGCGCCATCGATCCGCAGCAGCGGCTGCTTCTGGAGACGGCGTGGGAGGCGCTGGAGCACGCGGGCATCAACCCCCACCACCTCTCCGGGACCCAGACCGGGGTCTTCACCGGCATCAGCCCCAACCACTACGGAGCCCACGGAGACACCGACCTCGAAGGACACCTCCTCACCGGCACCACCCC